>JAQXAG010000095.1 GCA_029253045.1 Fidelibacterota bacterium
CTACATCATCAGATAGTACTGTAGTTTCAAATCCTGTTTTTAATTTTTGTAGCTCTAACTGCACTTCGATATTCCATAGTGGATTCACATTAAAATTCACTAAAAATGGAACAGTAACAGATTCACTAATTTCAAATGATTTTATTTTAGATGAATTTGATAGAACGTTAAAAACTTCATGCTGAAAATCTAAACCAGCTTTATAAAAAATATTACCTTTTGAATTATATCCATTAAACTCAACAAAAATTTCTTCAAAAGGATATGATGATCGATTGTTGGAAGGCATAAAGTTGTTGTCCCCAGACCAATCACTTGTCAGTACTTCTACACCATTATACCAACGTTTTGAACTACTCGACTTCATGTAGTTAACTGAAATATTTGAATTATTTCCTAAAGGACCTAACAATTGAATTTCTATACCTACTTCATCATTCAGATTTACTTCTCTTGAACTTCTACTCAACAATCTAAAAGTATGCTCATAAAAACCACTCGGCGAACGCTGGATATCTAATGCCCTACCATAATTATTAACTATGTTATCTCGATTAAGCGGATCATTTACATCAATCTTAAAATTCCTATAACTAGAAGTAATGGACCAATTTTGAACATAGTTTGATGTAGACACATAGAAACCCATACCATCTTTTTCTTCATAGAAAATCTCTGTCATTCCACTATCTTTTTTTGATGTTTTACTTACAATTGACATAAAAAATTCTCCAGATTCATAGGACTTATCTAGTCTAAAATTTGTTAAAACATGAGATAACGATCTTTCTTTTTCATCCACAATTAAAGCAGCGGCTCCAATGGTAGATTTTAAAATATCTACACTAAAATCCCCGCCATAAATAAACTCGTCGACGAAATGATTAGGTACTCTAGGATCATAATTACCTAAAACGGTGGTACTCGAACGACTAGAAACATCACCTATAATAAGATTTAAGATTATTGAATCGTTATCAAATTGCATACCCAATCCTCTAGAGCCTGTAGAAAAATCTAAGTTTTGATAATTTAATTGATTTAATAACAATCCCCTTCCCCATGTTTGATGAATATCCCCTATCTCAAATGAAAATTTGTCATTATATAGTCCAAGCAAATATTTATCTAAGCCGTTTATATCTAATCCAATTTCTGGAGGATTACTTGCTTCAAGAGTAAAGAGTGATTCTATGCGATAGCTTTCTTTCTGAAGAAATATTTTTGTATCAAGATATATTTCACTGTAGTTGTATTCATTGTTACTATCACCATATCTTGCAGATAGTCTATTTGAAATATCAATCTGACTATAGAGTGTTGTAAAAAAAAATATCGTAACAAGGACAACTCTAATCACTTAACACCTTATCTAATTCATTTTTTAATTCAACTTCATCGCCTAAATAAAAACCTCTTTTCCGATAGACAACTTTATTGTCTTTTAATATTAGAGTTAATGGAATAGGTTGAGCGCTAAATTTTCTAGATAATTTTTTATCAAAATCAAAAATAATATGATAGTTATCATCAACGGGATAATTTCTTGATCTAACAAAACTCTTTACCTTAGACTTATCTCCTGGCTTATCTTCATTGATTAAAATAACTGATACATTATCATATTCATCAATAAATTCATTTAATTTATCAATTTCTTTTAGACAAGGCAGACACCAGGTAGCCCAAAAACTAACAAATGAAACATCAGAAGTTAAATTATATATATCCGTCTTATTATTATCCATTAACTGGACTTTACTATTTGGAAAAACTGATTGTGAAAATAGATTGTTAATTAAAAGAAATAACAGGAAAAAGCGATACATGATTAAAGCTTAACCGCTTTAGATAAACGATCTAAACATCTATCCTTTCCAAGTAAAATCATCATATCAAAAATTCCTGGACCATATCCCAGACCAGTTAGTGCAAATCGTACCGGCTTAATAAGCTTACCCAACCCTACCTCATGTTGGATCATTAAATTGTCAAAAATAGATTCTATAGAATCTCTCATCCAATTTTCTTCTATACTTAAAGCCTCATATAGATCTTTTATTATTTGAAGAGCATTATCATCCAATACCTTACTACCCATCTCTTTGTTGTAAGAAATATTGTCATCAAAAAAGACATTTGATATTTCAATTAAATCATTAAGTGTCTTAGAACGGTCTTTTACTAAACTAATCACTTCTTTCTTGTATTTACTATCTTGACTTATACCCCAATTACTATCAAGAATTTCTATTTCTTTTATTACATCGCTTGTTTCTGTTTTTGCCATTTGCTGACCAGATACCCATAATAATTTCTTTTCATCAAAAGTAGCGGGCTTTTTCTGAACCTGACTAAAATTAAAAGCATTAATAAGTTCACTTATATCAAATATTTCTTGGTCTGAATCTGGATTCCAACCTAACAAAGAAAGATAATTTATGATGGATGTTGGAGTAAAACCCTTTTCTTTATATTCTTGAACATTTGTAGCCGCATGCCTTTTACTAAGCCGTTTTTTATCTGAACCTAATATCATTGGTAAATGAGCAAATGTAGGTATGGCTAAACCCAGCGCTTTATATACTAATATTTGTTTTGGTGTGTTTGCAAGATGATCATCCCCTCTAATAACATGAGAAATATTCATATCGGAATCATCAACTGCAACAACAAAATTATAAGTTGGAGACCCATCAGATCTGGCAATAATAAAATCATCTAATTCTTTATTATCAACTTTTATTGTTCCATATACTAAATCTGAAAACTCCGTAATACCGTCTGGTATTTTCAGGCGTACTGTAAAATCTTTTCCTTCATCAATCAGTTTTTGCTGATCGTCTAATGAGTAATCACGAAATGTCTTTGGTACTCGAAAGAGCTCTTTCTTTTTTTCAGATTTACTTCGCAATACATCTAGCTCTTCTTTAGTCAAAAAACATCGATAAGCTGTTCCTGCTTTGATCATTTGATTGACTGCTTCTTCATGTCGAGATTTATTTTTTGATTGAAGCACAACATTGTCATCCCAATTAAATCCCAACCAACTAAGCGCATCTGTAATTTGATCAACATATTCTGACTTAGATCTTTCTAAATCTGTATCTTCAATTCTGAGAAGAAATGTTCCACCATTCTTTTTGGCATATAGCCAATTGAATAGTGCTGTTCTTGCTCCGCCAATGTGCAGATACCCAGTTGGGCTTGGAGCAAATCTTACGACAGGTTTATTCATTGCGGAGGCGAGAGGATTCGAACCTCTGAAGGGCTTTCACCCTTGCTGGTTTTCAAGACCAGTGCATTCAACCGCTCTGCCACGCCTCCAGATATTAAATTTAATTGTATGAAGTGTATATATATAGTAATTTTTTGCTCACCAATTTATTAGATAAAAATTTAAAAGCAAACAAAGGACTTTAATGAAAAAAATATTATTAGCACTATGTATAATCTCCATGCCACTCATGGCACAATCAGCAGATGAAAAAGAAGTTCTTAAAAGTATTGGAAAGAGTAAGCAAGTAGAGCGCAGTGTAAATCTCGCTCCCAAACCTATCAAAAGTAAAAAAATAGGGCGAGAAATTACCTCAGCTCCTAGTATTATGATAAATAAGCGATCCAGTATACTTGAATGGAAAGGTGGATTGAAGTTTATTAATAATGATCACAATGGAAATTTGAAAATAAAAGGTGGTAATATCTATCTTCAAAAAGATAATAAAATTACTGGAAATATTGTAATTAACATGATGTCTATGACTAATATTGATCTTCCAGACAGTAAAAAAGATTATTTAATTGGTCACTTGAGAAGTGAAGATTTCTTTAATGTTGATCGCTACCCAACTGCCTCTTTAGAAATTAGTAGTTCAAAAATTTTAGAAAAAAAGTCTAACGGAAAATATAATATGCAAATTTCAGGAGATTTAACGGTCAAATCTACCACTAAGCCTATCGTGTTCACTGCACTGGTTGATTTAGATTCTGATATTAAGTCCGCAACCGGAACCATGGAGTTTAATCGAACAGACTTTGATGTACAGTATCGTTCAGAAATGCATTTAGATGATGCAAAATCTTTTTGGAACAAAATGAATACAACTAAAGAAGCTGTTAAGGATAAAGTTATTCAAGATAAAATAGAAGTAATGTTTAGCATAATTTCTATGCCTGGCGTTCTGGATAGGTAGTATTTATTCGAAATTGAAGCGTAATAATTTTTTGACGCTTCCATAAAAGTTATTAAACGATCCTAATTTTACAGCATAGTAGGTCCATAAAAAGTTGAATAAAACAAAAGTAATAAAGACTGGCCAATTCAGTGGATGTCCACCGTTCAAAAGTGAGATTAAAACACCTGTCCATGCTGTTCCAGACCAAATTACTGCCCAACGTAATTTTTTAACCATGTTGTTAAAGTCAAGGCTCGAAGCTTGAAGAGAACTAAACCCAATGCCAAATAGTGCTGCAGCTACAATCCTTAAAGCAACTGTATCTAATGGATATTCAGGAAAATATACCGCAATTTGCTCAGCACCAAAAAATATGGGTATAGCGACCGCATAATCAACATAAAAGTGGAATACGAGCCATTTTCTAAGCATTACAGGCACTTTCATAATATTATCCAGAAAAGAAACCTTTCATGACGAGATATGGTAAAATAATATAAAGAGTTACATCTCGAATTAAGTAGTACATAAAGATAGCCACTCCAACTTTCCAGCCATACTGTTTAAACATCATTTTGATAGCAGCTTTGAGTCCAAGCTTTTTTGTATTAGATCGTAGTTCTGATAGCGCTTTAAACATGATGAAATATAATGCTTTTTAGTAAAGGTCCATATTATTAAACGGAATTAATGCCATGATAATAGCATGAGTATAGTATTTTTCTCTATCAATTAAATCTTTTGTTAAAATACCTACTGCTCCGTTCTTTTGTTTAGAGTTTTTTCTATTAAAAATAACGTCATCTGCATCGCCTAACTCCATACCGGAATCTATTAATTCAATAATTTTTTTTGGTAAATCAAATGTAGCAGTGCGAGCCTTGCCTACCATTTCCTTTGATTGAATATATATCCAAGCAAATACCTGCATTTCTTTACCCTTTTTTTCAACACCACCTTCAATTCCAATCCAGTAATCTGCATTCATACATTCTAATTTGGCATTATTAGAACGATTTACAGCTCCTTTTAGAGTTTCATTACTGCTCATAGGTTGATCGCTGATATCAGAAGATATGCTAACTCCTTCAAATTGAAAAACTTTATCTGGAAATGTCTGTTCAAATGCAAGTCTTGTAGCATTAATTTTTATTGGATTTCTTGATGCAATGATGATTTTTTTCACGATGAAATATTATCAAGTATTGCCTTAGGTGTTCGGAGCATTATCACCACCCACTTATAGATAGGAATAGATCCTAACTGCACATTTCTTTTCAATCTCTTTTTTCTCTCATTTTTCACTTCTATAGAATCATTACTATTATTAATTTTTCTTTTCTTCAATACAGGTATTATCATTACGCTAATCCACCAAGGAGCAGGACTGTCTTGTGCCCATGTCAATCCAAAACCTAATGCAGTTATCAATGCCTGATTGGTTAATGTGCGATAATCTTCTTTAGCCAGAATACGTTCTAGCTCTTTATTTTGATCTACTATTTGTTTATCAAAAATTTCTTTAACAGCACTATCATGATCTTTAATTATTTTATCATATGTACCATCTTGCGAGAAAAGAGGTGATAATAACAGGAATAGGATTATAAATCTCATTATCAAAACTTAATAACGATTTTCTAAAATTTCTTTAAATCTTTTTTGAAAACCAACTATGGACACCAAAATGATTTTTAGGCACTGGCATTTCATTATTAATATACCAATCTATACCCTTCAACACTGAATCTAGATATGAGCTAAACCTAGGTTTTGCAAATAATAGAAAAGGTATTGTTTGCATCCATTTATTTCCTTGATTTATAAACCACGGTTGAATTTCTATTGACAATATTGAAGATTGCTGATTTTTTCCTGCTATAATTCTCCAGGATACATATGATTTTTTCTTCTTCTTTTCCTCTATTAATAAGTCATAACCCTTTTCTGGAATCCAATTAACCCAATTTCGCTCGAGTATCCAACCATTTAAATAGTAGATTGTATCTTTGTGACTGTTATCACTCCATTCGATGGTAGGATTTTTTAAGCAAAATGGATGGAATAGTTCTAGGTTTGATTTTTTTGATATAATACTCCAAACCTTTTCTGAGTTTGCATTTAGCTCTATTTGTCTTTTAATTGATCTATTATAGTTCATTTTTTATATTTTTACTGAAAGAAAATCACTCCACTTTGTAGTATAATTTGGGGATAACTTCTCTCTTTTTATTGACCATGAATTACCTCTACCTTGCACTGCATAACGAATAGTATCAGGGCCAAAAGTTTTGTTTATAACATCCATAGACTCACTAATCTTTTCGTCATTTAGCCTTCTTTTATAAAAGATAGATTCTTGCACTTGATCCTTATGAACAAGATCAGTTAGAACAATACCACATTTCTTATAATCAAATCCTTTTTTGAAGATTTTGTCCAACCCTTCGATGCAAGCATGAATAATTCCGCTTGTATCATTCAATGCCATCGGAAGAGACACATTAACATATCTACGGTATTGTGGAAGGTCTGATCTAAATCTATTAGTTGACAAATAAACTCCTATAGAATTAACAAAACTATTCTGAGCTCTTAATTTTTCAGATGCTCTAGAAGCATGCGATGAAATTGCACTTCTTATTGTTTTAAAATCAGAAATATTTTTATTAAAAGACCTTGAAGTAGATATGCTTTTCTTTGTTATAAAATCGCTGTCTATTTCGATTTTTTTTATACCATTCAACTCATCTACAGTATGCCTACTTATGATTGACATGTGCTTTTGTATCCATTTCGGGTTTGCATTCTTCAAATCATATGCATTATAGATTCCATTTATTTTCAAAAATCTATTTTTTCTTCTTCCTACACCCCATATATCTTGAACTTTTACAGTCTTTAGTAAGTCAATATTTTGATCATCTATCAAACACACGCTATCATTAATAAACTTTTTCTTAGACAAGTGGTTAGCAACTTTTGCTAATGTTTTTGTCTTTCCTATACCTATGGACACTGGAATACCTGTCCATTGATATATTTTTTCCGCTAACTGTAGGCAATATTCTTTTGGGTTTCTATATCTGGAATTTATTGAAATGAATGCCTCATCAATCGAATATATTTCTGCATCCGGATTATCATCTTTAATAATACTCATAATTCTATTTGATATATCACCATACAGTGCAAAGTTTGAAGAATAAACATTGATATCATGCATTTCTACTAGATGATTTATTAGGAAAATAGGAGTTCCCATCTTAACACCTAAATCTTTTACCTCTTGAGACCTTGCAATAACACACCCATCGTTATTTGACAAAACTACGGTAGGCTTTTCTTTAATCTTTGGGTTAAAAATTCGCTCGCAAGATACATAAAAATTATTGCAGTCAATAATTGCTATATAATTATCCTGTCTTATGGATGACATACGTGACTACTCCCCATACCAAGAAATCCATCTCTTCAGTAATTTCTATTCTTTTATATTCTTTATTTGCTGCAACCAAATATAGCTTGTTGTTTGTTTTACTGATTTTCTTTACTGTGAATTCACCATTTAAAACACCAATAACAATATCGTTATTGCTCGGACTTTTTGATCTATCTACTACTAATAAATCTTTATCATTAATTCCAGCATCTACCATAGAATTACCAGTAACTCTGATATAGAAAGTAGCAGCACTGTTTTCAACTAAATATTCATTCAAATCAATTGGTAAATCCATATAATCATCTGCCGGAGATGGAAACCCAGCAGAAATCATAGTATCAATAAATGGAATATGGGCATTAGAATCAGTATTAATGCTATAGAATTCAAGGGTATTTGTTGTCTTAATTTTTTTGATCATATCAGATAATACAATATAAAAATTACTTCAAATTATTACTATTAGAATTAACAATATTCTATAAAAAGTGCGGAGAGGACAGGATTCGAACCTGCGAAAGCTATTAACCTTACACGCTTTCCAAGCGTGCGCCTTAAACCACTCGGCCACCTCTCCAATAATTAATTATTCTTTGGAGGATTCATCAGCTTTTTCAGCTGAATCTTCTTCAGGGACCGACTCTTCTGAAGGCTCTTCTACTGGAACTTCTTCTTCAGTAGGTGCTTCTTCTTTTGGAGCATCTTCTACTGGGACTTGTTCGTCAGCAGGTGCTTCTTCGGTTGGAGCATCTTCTACTGAAGCTTCTTCTTCAGCAGGCGCTTCTTCTTGAGTTTCTTCAGCTATTTTTTCTTCAGCTGGTACATCTTCAGTTACAACTTCTTCAGTATCAACACTTTCACCAAATGCTAATGTCACAGAAGCTTCTTCTTCCATGCGCTTCATAGCTTGATCAATATTTTCGTTTTCATCAAGACGAACCATATTAGCAACAAATTTTATATGTCCAGATTCTTCTGATGTAACTGTCTTAATATGCTTAACGAATTTAAAATTTTTTCCGTCCTTGCCTAACTTTGAAGTAAATGTTTGTTTTTTAGCCATAATTAACTCTTAATTTTCTCTTTTTTGTTATTTTCAATAGAACCTAAACCTGCGCCTATACAAAGTCCTAAGCACATACCTAGCCCAATATTATCTATAATTATACCAAATAGGATACCAAAAGTAAGACCTAGTCCTAACATTTTGTCTCTATTTTTTAATACTTTTTTAGCCATAATAAATATCTCTTCGGTTTAGCCCAAGAAGTTAATGTAGGAAAGCAAAAACTCAAATAGTTAATTATTATTCTGAGATTTAGCTAAATCTCTCATATCGACTACAGAATCATGTTCATCAACAATCTCTTCGCCTAATAAAGTTTCAATAGCATCTTCGAGTGTAACTAAACCTGTAAGTATATTTTCATTATTTACAACTAAAGCTAAATGATATCTATTTTGAATAAACAATTCTAGTACTTTATCAACTGGATCGTTTTCATTAACTGATGGGACTTCTTTTGATATTTCAGACATTCTAGTACTAAACTGGTCATCTGCTTTACGATTCACAATATCATATCGATTTACAATACCCACTATAACGTCCAAATTGGTATCAAAAATAGGAATTCTTGTAAAATCTAGACTTTTATGCTTATCTAGCACTTGTCCGACCGTCATGTCCTTATTTAGTGCAAATATAACTGTTCGAGGAGTCATGACATCATTTACTTTAACATCTTTTAAACGTAAAGTATTCTCAATTAAATCAGTTTCCTGTTCTTCAAGCACACCTTCATCTTCGCCCATTTCAGCCATAGCAATTACTTCTTCTCTTGTAATTGTGGTCTCATCTTTTCCAAAATTAGATATGAATTCCGCTAATAAGACTAACGGATAAGTTAATACAATAAGAACTTGAATGACTAAAGTTGTATTTCCAACCAATCCTCTCCAATAAACACTACCAATAGTTTTAGGAATAATTTCTGAAAAAATTAAAATAAGTAAGGTTAAAACTCCTGAAGCAATCGCAACAGAACTTTCTCCATAGATCTCTAATGTTTTTGCTCCAACCCCAGCAGCACCAAGAGTATGCGCAAACGTATTGAGTGTTAAAATTGCCGCCAAAGGTCTGTTTATATTATCTTTAAATCTTTCAAGACGAATACCGTGCGTAGTATTTTTTTTCTTTAAAATAGATGCATAGGAACTTGGTGTCGATAGTAAAACAGCTTCAAGTAATGAACACAGGAATGATAGAAATAATGCTAGAAAGAAATATGCTAATAAAGCTGTCATTTAATTAAATATCCGCCTTGCAATAATATCAAGAACATAAAAATGCACCAAAGCCGCTAATTGAAATCCTAAAATATGATAAGGCTCTTGCAAGACAAGAGGATTATCTGCAATAGGCGCTTTAGCCAAATACATATAATTAGCTCCATTACCAATAATAGTATTTATTTGGATAACAAGAACTACAAGAAAATGTAGATATATGAATGAAATCCACCATGCATTCTCTCTTAATCTGAAATCATAGAACATCATAAGCCAAACAGGAACAATCAATAACATTGAGTGTCCTATATAATAATCAAAAATATTCCAATATGAATTACCTCCCGTAAATTCTGGAGTTAGTATTGAATGAATAAATCCAACGATACCAAAGAAATAAAGGAATTCGAAGAGCATTTGCTTTCTGTAAAAAACTATAACTCCTGCCATTATACCAGAAATTGCACATAACTGAAGTGGCAAATGAGTCGCTATAATATAATTATCAGATAAGACATGAGACATTTGAACCATAAAAGTCTTTCCTAGTTGATAAACACCCATTCCGTAGAGCATATAATCCCTATTTTTTTTGGAAAGATTCTTGCCAATATAGAACATTAAAGGCACAAAAATGAGGGTGAATATTAAGCCACCCCACCAAAATTGTCCTCCAATTTGTGGAGCCCAATGCTCAATTGCTGTTTTATCCAATGCCTCTCCTATCCTATTTTATATCTTAAAAATTTGTTCATCATCTTTAAATGCTTTGAATTCTAAAGCATTACCAGAAGGATCAAGGAAAAACATAGTTGCTTGTTCTCCTGACTCACCTTTAAACCGAATCTTAGGTTCAATAATGAATTTAATATCAAATTGCTGTAAATGCTGTTTTAATTGATTCCACTGATCCATAGTTAAAATAACACCAAAATGACTTGCAGGTACATCGTCTCCATCTACACTATTCGTTGCTGGGTGATTATTCTTATCTACTAGATGAGCAACCACTTGGTGTCCAAACATATCAAAGTCAATCCACTTATCAGATGACCTTCCGATGTTGCATTGTAAAACTTCTACGTAGAATGATCGAGTCGAGTTTAAGTTGGTGACTGGAAACGCTAAGTGAAATGGCCTCATTTTATGAATATTACCGATTATAATATCCCTATTCAAGATTTAATTATAGTTAAAGTAAA
>JAQXAG010000019.1 GCA_029253045.1 Fidelibacterota bacterium
AAACATTATTATAGAATCATCACTATTTATAATTGGTCTACTTTTAACAAGAGTTGGGATTTTCTGCGCTTTTGTAATATCACCAAAAATAAAATCCAATTTTTTTTTTTTTTTTAAGAATGAGAAAAGCTTATACAAATCAAAAAAGTATGTGGTATGCTTTTTAACTCCCATATTTTTTTTAAATATATTTTCTTTAATAATGTTTATCTGACGAAAAAATAATTCTTTATTTGTCATAGCATTTTTAGAAACTTTAAATCTATCTTTTCTTTTATTATAGTAATTCAGTCGCGAAAAAATATACTGTTCATCATAGTATTTTATCTCTTTAAGCTCAGACTGCAATTGTAAACGATAAAATATTCTAGGAACTAGTGCTGCTAAAAAATGCCTTAGGTAATAAAAAGATTTGATATTTTTATATTTCAATTTGTTCATTTGTCTCAAATTATTTATCATGAATCTTATAAGCTATTTTTTTTTAAATTAGATGTAATTATGGATATAAAAGAATTAACAGTTGGCATTGAAGAAGAGTATCAGGTTATTGATCCTGATTCAGGGGAATTAACATCATATATTGCAGAATTCTTAGAGAGAGATGCAATGCTTGTAAAAGATAGTATGGTTCCTGAATTTTTAAAATCTCAACTAGAAGTTACTAGCAAGGTCTGCAAAAATATTAAAGAGGCAAGAGCAGAGGTCATTCGTTTAAGAAGACTTGCATCAAACTATGCTGAAGCGAACAACTGCAAAATTATTGCTGCTGGCACTCATCCTTATTCACATTGGAAAGATCAAGTTCTCACTGATAAAGAGCGATATCATGGGCTTTATGATAGTATGCAGTATGTTGCAAAGAGATTATTGATTTTTGGTATGCATGTTCATATTGGTATTCCAGATAAAGATTTAAGAGTCGATGTTATGAATCAAATGAGATATTTTATTCCTCATATATTAAGCTTGTCTAGCTCATCTCCTTTTTGGCAAGGGCAAGATACTGGGTTCAAATCATATCGAGGAATTGTTTTCGAGGATTTGCCTAGAACAGGTCCACCAGAAACATTTGATTCTGCTAAAGCATACGAAGAATTTGTAAATCAATTAATCACAACTAAATCTATTGATAGCCCTTCTAAAATTTGGTGGGATATGAGGCCGCATTATAAGTTTCCAACATTAGAATTTAGAATGTGCGACTCAACAACGAAGGTAGATGAAGTAATAGCAATTGCTGCATTGATACAAGCCCTTGTTGCTACAATGATTCGTAATCGTGAACGTAATATTAGCTGGAGAGATTACAGACAATCTCTTATATCGGAGAATAAATGGAGAGCAATGCGACATGGTATCAATGGAAAAATGATTGATTTGGGAGCTGTAAAAGAGACAGATACAAAAATTTTATTTATTGAGTTACTTGATATAGTAAAAGATGTTGCAGCAGAATTAGGTACTGAGAAAGAGATTGAATATATCCATACAATGCTGGAAAAAGGTACAAGCGCAGACAGACAATTGAAAATGTATGAAGATACAAAAGATTTCAAAAAGGTAGTTAATATGCTAGCTGAAGAAACACTTGAGAATTGCTAGCATATGACATCATTGAAGCCTAAGTGTATTATATTGTTGAGCGGAGGTCTCGATTCAACTACAGTGTTAGCTATTGCTAAAAAAGAATTTGATATTTTTGCACTATCTTTTGATTACGGCCAAAGACATAAGTTTGAACTCGAGGCTGCAAAAATGATTGCGAAACAAAATAGAGTTCACAGCTTTCAAACTATCATTATTGATTTGAAGCAATTTGGCAAATCTGCATTGACAGATAAAATTGCTGTTCCAAAAAATCAAGAAATTGGAAATGATATACCCATAACATATGTCCCTGTTCGCAATACTATCTTTTTATCATATGCTTTAGCCTATGCAGAAGTAAATAATATTTATGATATTTTCATCGGAGTAAATGCACTGGATTATAGTGGATATCCGGATTGTAGACCAGAGTATATAGATGCATTTGAAAAAATGGCTAATCTTGGAACAAAATTTACTCAAGGAAGCAAAAAAATTACGATTCATACCCCTCTAATTAATATGACTAAATCAGAAATTATTTTAAAAGGAAATCAGCTTGGAGTATCATATAAAAATACGCATTCTTGTTATGATCCATCAGATAAGGGTTTGGCTTGCGGAGAATGTGATGCTTGTATTTTAAGAAAAAAAGGATTTAATATGTCAAACATCCCTGACCCTACAATTTATCAATGAGCTATAGTATCAAAGAAATATATTTTACCGTTCAAGGAGAAGGGTTCCAGACAGGTAAAAATGCGGTATTCTGCCGTTTTTCTGGATGTAATTTATGGACAGGAAGAGAGCAGGATCGCAGCAAGGCAACTTGTACTTTTTGTGATACTGATTTTTTTGGAACTGATGGAGAAAATGGAGGAAAATATCCATCATGCCATGATTTGATTACAAAAATTGAAGAATGTTGGCCAAAAGAAATAGATGAAAAATTTGTAGTATTCACTGGCGGAGAACCTTTACTACAATTAGATCAATTATTGATTGATGAGCTTCATAAAAAAGGATTTAAAATTGCAATAGAAACAAATGGAACGATGTTACCTCCAAATAATATTGATTGGATTTGTGTAAGTCCAAAAAAGAATGCAAAACTGGTTCTACTTGAAGGAGATGAATTAAAGCTAGTTTGTCCTCAAACTAATTTTCCACCAGAACAATTTGAAGAGTTAGATTTCAAGCATTTTTACGTACAGCCTATGGATGGAAAAGATTTACAAAAAAATATCTTGGAATGTGTAGCATATTGTGTCGAAAATCCGCTATGGAGATTAAGTTTGCAAACACATAAAATAATAGGAATAAAATAATATGTTTGAATTAACAAGAAAATATGAATTTCATGCTGCGCGTAAGTTACCAATGCTAGATGTTGATCACCCATGCTCTCAATTACATGGACATACTTTTTCTGTACTGCTTGAATTATCTGGAGAGATAGATGCATCCAAGGGATGGGTTATCGATTTTTATGAGATAGATAAAATTTATAAAGATCAAATTCATACATTATTAGATCATAAGTATTTAAATGATATAGAAGAACTTTCTAATCCAACCACAGAGCATATTGCGAAATGGATTTGGAACAGAATACAACCAAACCTATCTGGATTAACTGGAGTCACTGTTAGTGAAGGTCCTAGCTATTCATGTACATATAGAGGAGCATAATTATGGCAAAAGCACAAGGAAAAGAATTTACGTTTGATGGTGAAGATCATATCAACTCTAGTTTTCTTGAAACATTCCCTTTTGAAAGCAAAAAACAATATATTGTAACCAAGACTAGAGAGTTTAGTGCGGTATGTCCTTTTAGCGGCCTTCCAGATTTAGCCGATGTTATAATTGAATATTTTCCAGAGGGTGGAAAATGTGTAGAATTAAAATCATTAAAATATTATTTCGTGAGTTTTAGAAATGTCGGTATTTATCAAGAAGCAGCTACTAAACGTATATATGATGATCTTAGTAGACTTCTAGAGACATCAAAAATAAAAATCACTACTATTTATAACACAAGAGGTGGATTTGATACGACCTGTATAGAGGGAACACTTTAAAATCATATCATGAAACACCTTAAAAATATCTTATTAGGATTGTGTGTAATTGGAATTGGAATGTTTGTTATGAACGATTATCTATATTATGATTTACCTATGAATGAAAATAATAAACCTTTCTTAGAACATATTATTTTTGGATGGTTAATATTTATATCAACCGCATTAACATTTATTTTATTTTATAAGGAGAAGAAAAAATGAGTTATGCTGAAAGATTATATAAAGCTATTACGCTCAATGTCGAATTCTATGAATCCGTTGAAGCTGATAAGTCTTTAACAAGGCAAGCGATGATGACAGTGGCATTAGTTTCTGTTGTACAAGGATTTGTAGTTGCTGGAATTGCACCTATTGCCTTAGCTCAAGGTGTACTGGGAAGTATTATTAGATGGTTTATATGGGCATTCTTTATTGCATTTGTTGGTACAAGAATACTACCAGAACCTGAAACAGAATCTGATACTGGAGAGTTATTGCGTACTTTAGGTTTTGCATATGCACCAGGATTACTAATCGTATTTAAGTTCCTGCCTATTATTGGAGTTTTTATAGATCCACTAGTAGTTATTCTGCAGCTAGCTGCAATGACAGTGGCAGTGAGACAGGCATTAGATTTTACTTCAACAGTAAGAGCTGTGGGAGTTTGTATTGTAGCTAATGTAGTGATGTTAATTGCACTGTCTTTATTTATTTTATTCACGTCCTTCTTTGTTGGAGTTGCTGAGAGTGCTATAGCACCAACGGCGCCGTTGATGGGTGTTTAGAGATTCTACTTTAAGTTGTGATCAAATATTTTTATAATATGAGCAGAAATTTATAATGGGGATAAAGATTAATATGAAAAAATATATTTTAATTTTATGTATTATGGCTTTAATGGCTTGTGATACTTCAACTACCATGGGAACATCTGGTACTAATAATAATTCAGATGGTACTGGAACAGGCGGTAATAATAATGGCGGTGGTAACTCAGGTGGTAATAATACAGATCTACCTGCGGGGTTTGCAAAATTTATAGATGCTTATACTGATGTGTATGTTTCTGGAGATTATGTTATTGTAGAAACAACCGGAGTACCAAATCATAGTAGTCCTTATTGGGGAGCTGGTCATCCAAATTATTCTTCACCTCAGTCTGGAATGAATGTAAATCCAAATATAATTACTGCTCAAAATTTTAAATTTTATATTCCATTATCTCCAACAGTGGCTAGTTCAGTTTCTAGTACGCCACTGGGATCAATTGGAGTATCATTGAGTGGAGTGCCATTTTTTAACCAATATGGCGGCCCAAATAATCAGCCGCTTGATAATGAAATAGCTTCATTTGATAATTACTATGGACATCCTCAACAATCTGGTGAATATCATTATCACTGGGAACCATTATACTTAACCTCTGAAGATAGTTCAATTTTAGTAGGATACTCATTAGATGGGTTTCCAATCTATGGACCTACAAATCAATCTGACGGGCAGTATCCAACAGATCTTGATGAAATAAACGGACATACTCACGTTACAGAGGAATATCCAGATGGTTCTTATCATTATCATGCTACAGCAACTGTACCTTATTTGATTGGTGGATTTAGAGGACAAGTAGGATCTTCCGGTGGCGGCGGTTACTACACAAACTAAATTTTTATTAGTTTGCTTCTGTTGCATTATTTTTATTTCTTGCTCTAATACAACCACCGTTAAAGAGTCTGACCTCATTAATGGATCTACCGTTTCACAGTTCATAAGACAGCAGCAATATTCTGGATACATTAATACTTACTACAATGATGGTACCACTATTAAATCTATCAGAAAGTATTCAAATGGAAAAAAGAATGGCGAACATCAAGGTTGGTGGCCCAATGGGAATAAAAAGTATCTATACTATTTCAAAGAAGACCAAAGTTTCGGCACCCACAAGCAATGGCATTCAAATGGAGAATTATTTACATTAAAAAATTTTAAAACAGGCATTGAGCACGGCGAACAAAAATCTTGGGATAAAGATGGAGAACTAATGTATAAATATATCTATGACAATGGACGAAAATATGGAATTCAAGGCTCTGTAATTTGTAATGGCGGAAATGAACTTGAGGTATTGAATTGATTGTTCTACAAGACTATAAAGACGACTTTTTTGATTTTATTCTTTCATCAAATAGCTTAAATGAACCACAGGTGGGTTTTTTAAATAAAGAAAAATTACAGTCATTATTAAATCAAAGTAATTACTGTAAAGTTGCATTTTACAATGATGAGCCGGCAGGATTTCTACTATGCTTACCCCAAGATGTTGATTACGGTAGTTTAAATTATAAGTGGGTTTCAGAAAGATATTCAAACTTCATGTATATCGATCGCATATCAGTAATTGAAAAATTTCAAAATGCAAAAATAGGAACAGCTTTATATACGGATTTGGGGTATTTCTCGATAGAAAATGGATATGATATTATACTATGCGAAGTAAATATTATGCCCCCAAATCCAGGTTCAATAAGATTTCATAAAAAGTTTGATTTTGTTGAATGTGGTTCGCAATTTACGGAGGGCCGAACCAAAGAAGTTCAGTTCTTCTACAAAGAATGTAACAGATAATTTGAAAGGATTTTTATGAGTAATTTTTGGCATGATTTAATATTTCCTTTGTTTTTCTTTATTGTATTTGTTGCAGCTCATATTGGACTGTATATCATGATTTTTAAAGGAGATAAATCAAAATGAATAAAAAACAAAAATTAGCAAAGAGAAAACAAAAGAAGTCCCGTCTTAGATTAAAAGCAAAACAGGCAGCACTTTTAAAGAATAAAAAAGTTGCTTCACCTAAAGTCGAAGCAAAAAAGCCAGCCACTAAAAAGGTAGTCGTAAAGAAAACAGCAGCAAAGAAGCCAGCAGCAAAGAAGCCAGCAGCAAAGAAGCCGGCAGCAAAGAAAAAAGTAGCTAAAAAGACTGATAAGGATTCATAATAGGTATAAATGATGGGTTCAAACACTACCTTCGGGGTTTTTATTGTTTGCCTTCAAGTTTTATTTAGCCATAAGAGATACATTTTTCTTATCCTCTTCTTTATTCTATTTCCACTGTATATCATTACTAATAGGTTATTTCTTTTTTTAGATCATATACTATTTTCACATTTTGACAAAGAAGAAATAAAAAAGCCAATACTTATTATGGGTTTTAATAGGAGCGGAACAACTTTTTTTCATCACTTACTGTCAAAATCAAAACAATTCACAACATCTACAACATGGGATTTCATAGTTCCATCAATATCATTGAAAAAGCTTTTGTGGTTTATTCGTCCAATTCTTTCAATGTTAAATCTCCATGAATTAGAGACAAAGGAAAAGGGTCACAAGGTAGGTTTAAATGATATTGAAGAAGATGAAATGTTAATATTTCTACATAAGCTAGACTCTAAATGGATTTCAAATAATCTTATTCCTTGGATGAAATATGATAAAAAATTCAAATCATTTACTAGGCAATTATGTATTGATAGTAAAAGCAATGAAAAAAGGAATATAGATTCAATGCGATTTATAAATCAGTTTTGGAAAAGGCAAACTCTTAAACATGATCGCAAGCAACTCCTTTCAAAGTCTAACCCATTTGTTTTCCGTTTAAAATCAATAAAAAGAGTATTCCCAGATGCAAAAATTTTATTTATTGTCAGAGATCCAATAGAAACAATTACATCTTTTTTCTCCATGCAAGAACGAATAAAGTATGGAAACATGATGACAAAAGAAGAGCTAGACTTATATCGCATTGAAGCCTACAAAGAGATTATAGATTGGTACAAAGAGACAGAAAATGCAAAAAAATTTCTAGATAAGAAGGATATTCTTGTATTAAGATATGATGATTTGAAAGCAGATCTATATGGATCGGTTGAGAAATCCTTTAAATTTATTGGTCAAACTATGAATAAAGAATTTGAAATTTTATTGTCTGAAAAATCATCTATAAAGCATATTAAAAAGCATCAAAATAAAACAATTAGAGATTTTGGATTTACCGAAAAAAAGATAAAAGAAGATTTTGCTTTTGTTTATCAGGAATACTTTAACTAATTTTTTTCCCTGATATGAAAAAAAATATTATTTTAATTGTCGCTCTAATAGCAATTGGTATTATTGGTAGAGTTATTCCTCATCCTTATAATTTTACTCCAATAACTGCTATAGCTTTATTATCTGCACATGCCTTCAAAAATAAGTGGATTGCCGTACTACTACCTTTAGTATCTTTTTGGATCAGTGATTTAATTATTAATAATTTTGTTTATGCGGGATACTATGATAGCTTTAAAATATTTTCTCCTGGAATATTCTGGATTTATGGGTCAATAGCATGCATTTCTTTGATTGGAAGATTTTCTCTTAAAAAAATTAATCCTAAAAAAATTGGTCTATCCAGTATTGCGGGGTCAGTAATATTTTTTCTAGTATCTAATTTTGGAGTCTGGATAATGAGTGCGATGTATGCCAAGTCATTTGTTGGCTTAATTCAATGTTATTCACTAGCAATTCCATTTTTTGGAGGAACAATATTAGGAGACTTAGTATACTCGGCAGTCTTATTTTACAGCTATAGTTTAGCATTTTCAAAGGATGCTATATTGCAAAAAGCAAAGAATCTGAGCTAAAGCCAGATAATTTTAAATTTTAAATTTAATTGGCATTACACAAATAACTCTTTATATTGCCCCGAATATTATTTTAATTATTAACTAACAAAGAGAGAAATATGAGTGACAGAGAAAAAGGTACTGTAAAGTTCTTTAATGAAAAAAAAGGTTACGGTTTCATCACTAAAGAAGATGGAAACGACGTTTTTGTTCATTTCTCTAGCATCGAATCAGATAATGATTTTAAGACTCTAAAACAAGACCAAGCGGTTGAGTTTGAAGTAGAGTCCGATGATAGAGGTGATAAAGCAGTCAAAGTAACAGCAGTTTAGTAGTATATAGTTAGTTTGTAATTACATAATATATTTATTAAAGCTTTAAGAGAAATGCCTCAGTAGCTCAATGGTAGAGCAGTGGCCTCTTAAGCCATTGGTTGTAGGTTCGAGTCCTTCCTGGGGTACGTAATCAAATGAATCTGAAAAATAAAAATATAGTTATTACTGGTGGAGCCGATGGTATCGGTAAAGCACTAGCAGAACGATTTCTAAACGAATCCCCTAATTCTGTCCACCTGATCGACATTAATCCTAATGTTATTCATGTGGCAGAATTAATGGGAGTCAAAGGATATATTGTAGATGTATCCAATCCCAATAAACTAGAATCAACCCTCAATGATATCATTAATCAAATTGGTACAGTTGATTTATTTTGTTCAAATGCAGGAATTCAAGAATTTGGAACGTTAAGCACCACAGATGATGCGTGGCATAAAACATGGCAAGTTAATGTTATGTCTCATATTTATGCTGCACGTGTACTAATTCCACATATGATTGAAAATAAAGATGGTTACTTTTTAATTACCGTCTCTGCAGCAGGCTTATTGAATATGCCCGGAGCAATGTCCTATGCTACTACTAAGCATGCAGCATTAGGATTAGCAGAAAATTTATCTATTATGTATGGTGGTAAGGGTGTAAAGGTTTCAGTGCTATGCCCACAGCTCGTTGAAACAGATATGGTGACTTCAACTGGAGTGCTAGATAAAAATCATCCACTAATGAGGGATGGATTATTAAGTCCAAATCAAGTAGCTGATGATACAGTAGAAGGTCTGAAGAAAGAAGATTTTTTAATCTTACCACACCCGCAAGTACTGCAATATATTCAAGGAAAAGCTCTTGACTACGATGGTTGGCTTGCAAACATAAGAAAGCTAGTAAAAAAATGAAGAATAGTATAATGAAGTGGCTAATGTTTTTAAGATTTTTTTTACCGGAACTTAATAGATATACTAAGCTATTATTTGCTCTGCAGTTTATTTTTTTTAGTGGAAGTATTGTGCTCGCAATTTTACATATTGATAAATTAAATATAGCAGTATATCACTTGTTCGCTGGATTAGTATTCTTAATGGGAATGAATTACATGAAAAATAATTCATTCAAGATCTAGGCTAGAGAATTTTAATAAGATAAAAGTTTATTTATATCATCAATAAGATATTTTGTCTCCAATGGAGAAGTGCCATTATAAATCCCTCGAATTTGTCGATTTCTATCAATAAGTATAATATTTTCTGTATGGATTAAGCTATTCTCATCATGATTTGGAATAGAAGCAATTGCAAAATAACCCATTTGTGCCATTCTTATAGTTTCTTCTATTGGGCCTGTGAGTAAAAACCATTTTTCATTTTTAATATTATTGATAGAGGCATATTTTTGTAGTCGTTCTATATTATCTATTTTAGGATCAACGCTATGAGATAAAATCAAAACGTTATCATTGTCAAGAAATGCACTTTGAACTTCTTTAAGATTATTAGTTAAATCTATGCAGATAGAGGGACATGATGTAAAAAAGAAATCAACTATATAAATTTTATTATCAACTGTCTTCTCTGTCACTGTATTTCCACTTTGGTCTATAAAAGAAAAATTTGGAACGATATGCTCTGTTTTTCCTACTAAAGATGGATGAACTAAATTAGAGCGTAAATCTGATGGCGTAAAAATAGGAAGTACAAACTCTTTTTCTTTTGGAATAGATAAATACCAAAGAATTGGAAAGCATATTAAAAGAAATAGAATTAATTTTTTTTTCATATAAGTCCATTAAATTAACACTATTATGATTAGTTGGAAATGTAAACATACATGGAAAAAATCTGCAGTCAATACTGCATGGTGCTTGCTGGGATGTTCAATTGGAGATTTTGGTACAATATTTGTATTTCAAATGATGGAACATAGTTGGTCTGTGTTGCAAGTAATGTCACTTGCAATTATAAACGGTTTGCTTACAAGTATAGCATTAGAAACTTTTATTTTGAGTAGACAAATGACATTACGCTTAGCCTTTAAAACAGCTATTGGTATGAGCTTTATTTCAATGGTAGCAATGGAAACTGCTATGAATGTCACCGATGTATTATTGACTGGCGGAGCTTTGCTTACTTGGTGGGCTATGCCTATAATGTTATTAGCAGGTTTTCTTACTCCTTGGCCTTATAATTATTGGAGATTAAAAAAATATAATGCCAGCTGTCATTAAATGGACCTTCTTTTCTTTTTAAATGTTATTTCGGCTTTTCTTTTAACTGGCGTAATATGGACTATTCAAATAGTTCATTATCCATCATTTCACTATATCGATAAGATGTCTTTTACAAATTTTCATCATTTTCATGAACGTAGAATAGCTATTATTGTTATGCCATTAATGCTCATAGAGCTAACCACATCTACTGCTCTTTATATTAATAATATGTCAAGCATAGTTTTTGCTTTAAATCTTTTAATCGTTGTACTGATATGGTGTTCAACATTTTTTATCCAGGTTCCAATTCATAGTATTTTATCTCAGAAAAAAGATAAAAAACTGATTGAAAAATTAGTGAATACTAACTGGATAAGAACTTTTCTTTGGTCAATGAGAATGCTATTAATAATTGATGAAATTATAACCTAACTTTTATTAGATTCTTTCATCATGAATGAATTTATTTTATTTGGTACTACTCATTTATTAACCCTCTCAATCATCTTTGCAATCTCACTTGGAGTGCCTTTTTTTCTGCGAAGTAAGTATAGACTTGACTCTCTTTCTCAGTTTGAAAAAATCCTTGGATTTACACTTATTTTAAATGAATTAATGAAACCATTCTATTTGATTGCATTTGGAGATTACAAATGGACAAATACAGTTCCA
>JAQXAG010000002.1 GCA_029253045.1 Fidelibacterota bacterium
CAAGGATACTTTTTAATATAAGTGTCGTTGATGTTTTGCCATTAGTACCTGTTACACCAATAATTTTAATTTTTTTTTGTGGATGATCGTATAAATTGGCTGAAATTTTTCCAATAACCTTTCTACAATTTTTGACCTTAATTATCTGATTTGTATCTTTTATATCTTTTGAGTCGCTAATAACACAGATAGCTCCTCTATCTAAAGCTTCATCTATGAAATCATTACCATCGAACTTAGTTCCCTTAATAGCTACAAATATAAAGCCAGGAATAATTTCCTTAGAATTTGTACTAACTCCCAATACTTGCTCACCAGATAGTGAATCACTGCAATCGCTTATCCCGTCTAGGGCTTTATTGAGTTCTATTTGGGTCATATATAGTGTTTATTTCTGAATGGCGCATATACGGCGAAATATGCATATAGCGGATATAATCATCGGTAGATCTTTTATCCCAAGAATCTTTAAAATAATTATCAGTATCTACATATCCTTTTCTTGAATTATAATAACTAAATTTTTCTCCAGCGCTTCCAAAAAATCCAACAGAATAGCTATCATTATTTTCTTGAATGTACTTATTTGCTTCAACCCACCCTTCAATACCTGCATCAAGATAAAGGGAAGATGAAGTATTAACCGGAAGTAACATTCCAATATTATTTTTGCGAGCAAAACGATCATATTTTGGTGCATTTAATTTCATTGAGTTAGCAATTACATTTAGTTTTAAAAATTCACTTAGAATTTCGTTTGTATTTATATTTGCAACTAACATCAATTCAAGATCTGTCATTTCATCTTCAAGCAAAGGTGGAATAGAAAGTACTTTTTTTTCAATCTCATCTTGAGCTATTAAAAAAGATGAAATAAATACAATAATAATATACTTATTCATCTAGCATAACCTTTTTTCTATTTCTCTTCAATACTGATCTCTTTTTTTTACTTTGCACTCTTTTAACTTGAGAACTCCAAGAAGGTTTCGTAGGAATTCGTTTTATAGGAATTTTTATATCAGAAAATAAACTTTCTAGCCTATTGATAGCATCTATTTTATTTTTATTTTGCGTTCTATAGGACTGTGCAACAATAATGATGTCACCATTTTTTGAAATTTTATTTTTGTACTGTTCACAAAATCTTTTTTTAATTCCGTCAGGAATCTCAGCATTAATAATATTATACTTTAATTGGACGGCGGTAGAAACTTTATTTACATTTTGACCTCCAGGACCTCGAGATCTTATAAAAGAAAGACGTAATTCTGATTCTTTAATTTTTATCATCAATTTTTTTCCTAAATTTAAGCAAAATTTATGGACAAAATTACAAAACATCGTATTTCAGTATATGGCATTAATGGCTGTCACGACGCCATGGAATCTAATCTAGTTGAAGTTACACAAGTTTACGTTGAAAAGGATTCTCCTGCATATAATCATAATAACGTGAAAAAGTTATGTGAAAAGATGCCTCAAGATAGGGTAAATATATTAGAGGGAAATAAGTTTAGAGATAAAATTGATACTAATAGATCTCAGGGAATATTAATAAAAGCGCAAGCATCTACCTTTTCATCTCTTCCAAAAACAGAGAACATTAACTCATGTTATGTCATTCTAGATCAAGTACAAGATCCTCATAATTTAGGTCAAATATTACGTATTTGTGCTGGAGGAAGTATTGACGGAGTTATTATTACTGAAAGGAATAGCGTATCTATGACTAGCGCTGTAGCTCAAGTAAGCCAAGGAGGTTTTGCAAAAATTCCTCTTTTCTCTGTAACAAATATCAATCAAGCTATTACACATTTCAAAAAAGATGATTTCTGGATTACAAGTTTTGAAAACAATATAGATGCAAAGGATTGGTATAAAATAGATTTGAAAGGTCGTTCAATATTAATTTTTGGCGGAGAAGGCAATGGTGTTAGTAAACAGGTACTAAAGAATTCTGATTTTACTGCTACAATACCTATGTCAAATCAAATGAACTCTCTTAATGTTTCTTCTGCTGTAAGTGCTATCGTTTTTGAAAGATTAAGACAAGTTTCAATTTAACTTAGCAAATTCTTCTGTAGCTTTCCAAACTCTCCAAACATTCTTATAACAGATTTTTGCAATATCTTCATCTGAATAACCTCTTTTTAGAAGATGATAAATAACAATTGGAAATCCTTCAGGTCCTTTAAGATCAGTTGGCAATGTATAACCGACTCCATCAAAGTCAGAACCAAAACCTACATGATCAATACCCACTAAATTCACTACATGATCTATGTGATCAACAACTCTTTCAGTTCCAACATATAAAAATCTTTTATCATATTGTTCTTTTCTATATTCGTCATAAGACTCATAGTCATTTGGGTCAAGATTGTTATCAGAAATATACTTTGCGACATCAGCGTCAATAGGAGCTTTAGTATCTTTAGAATCTTGATCAATAAAATATGATGCAAAATTAATTTGAACTACCCCACCATTTTCAGCAAGTCTTTTAATCATTGCATCATCCATATTTCTCTCCCAATCTGGAGTAAAGTGCCTGCAAGATGAGTGGGAAGCTATAGCAGGAACTTCTGTAACATCCATAACTTGATAGAATGCGTCATCAGATACATGAGAAATATCTACCATGATTCCAATACGATTCATTTCTTTAACCACATCTCTTCCATAAGCACTCAATCCATTATGAGTTCTCTCTCCAAGATTATAGGAAGAATCACATATAGCATTATCTTTCGAATGAGTTAGTGTTATATAGCTTATTCCTCTGCCATGAAAATATTCAACGTTTGATAGGTCCCCTTCTAGAGGTGCTCCATTTTCCATTCCCATAGGTAATGCTATTTTTCCTTCTCCTACTATTCTTTCAGCATCTGCAACATTATGAGCGATTTCAAATTTATCAGGATGATCTGATACAATTCTTTCAACAATACCAATCAACTCCTCAGCTTTCTCTTTAGCTCCACCAGTTACCTGATAAGTTGCCGGCACATAAATCGACATAAATGGAACATCTAATCCACCTTGTTTTGCTCTTACATAATCAAAGTCACCACCTGGAGTTCTTACAGAAATATCTTCATATCCACCTTTGTGCATTCTCCATGGTGTATCTATATGACCATCAGTAATAATAAATTTTTGGGCTAGTTCATTTGCTCTTTTCATCAATAATTCCTCGTTATCAGTACAATTAGTTAAGATTAATGTTGAAATAAGAATAAGAATGATTTTTGATAGTTTCATACTTTACGTCCTTTTGTTTAAAGAACTTACCGATTTAATATGCTCTGTACAAATTATCTCTTTGACAAAAAAGTAGGTAGCTATTTCATTAGCCAACAAAAAAACGGCTATACTTTACAAAAGTATTAGCCGTTATGTTTTTTAGTAGCGGGAGTAGGATTTGAACCTACGACCTCCGGGTTATGAGCCCGACGAGCTACCAAGCTGCTCCATCCCGCGATCATGTTTGTATAATAAGTAAAAAAAGAAAAAGGGGGAACCTTTTTTTAAAGAAAACATTTACTATAATGAGGAGCAGATTAAAATTTGAAAATTACCTCTTATTTCCTTTCATTTACCCTTGGTTAGGTTTTAGTTTGCTCCTCAGCTTTTTTTAGGAAGAGTGTTCATGTACTTTGAAATAATTTGTAACATTACTTCATCAGAGCCACCCCCAATAGAATGTAATCTACCATCTCTAAATTGCTGAGATACTGGATTTTCCATCGTATATCCCATACCACCCCAAAATTGTAGGCAGGAGTCTGAAACTTCTCTAATCAATCTCCCACTTTTTAATTTTGCCATAGATGCAAGCATTGTGACATCTTTACCATCTACAAACCTATCACAAGCTTTGTAGACCAATGCCCTTAAAGATTCTAGCTCTGTTTGATGTTCCGCTAGCTTAAAGTGTATAACCTGGTTATCCAAAAGGGGTTTACCAAAAGCTTTTCTTTCTTTACAGTATTCAATTGTATCTGTAATACAATTTTCTGTTGCAATTAATGTTGAAGCAGCAATAAATAATCTTTCTTCCTGAAACTGTTGCATTTGCATGGTAAATCCTGATCCTTCCTCACCAACCCTAAACGATTGAGGCACCCGTACATTATCAAAGTATACAGGAGCTGTATCTGAAGATCTCATTCCAATCTTATCAATTTTTTCTCCAACACTTACACCCGGAGTATCAGCAGGTATAACAATTAATGATTTATTTTTATGAGGTTGATCATTGCTTGTATTTACCAATGTACAAAAATAGTCAGCTTGTGTGGAATTTGTAATCCACATCTTTTGTCCATTGATTATGTAGTCATCTCCATCTTTTTTTGCAGAAGTTTTAATTGATGCTACATCCGAACCGCTATTTGGTTCGCTTACAGCAACCGATGCAACATAATCACCTGAAATGGATGGTGCTAAAAATTCTTTTTTAATTAAATCTGAACCATATCTATCTATTGCTGGAGTGGCCATATCTGTTTGAACGCCAATACCCATAACAACGGATGCATTACATGAATGCCCTAATGCTTCAGCAAATACTATTGAATAAGAATAATCTAATCCCATTCCACCGTAATTAGGATTTTTTGTTATACCAAGTAAATTTAAATCTGCCATTTTTTTAAAAAGTTCCTTAGCAGGATAAATACCAGCTTTTTCCCATTCTTCATTGAATGGTTTAATTTCTTTTTCACCAAATTCTTTAACAGTTTTATAAAGTGCGTGGTGCTCATCAGTAAATTTCATTTTATCTCCTTAATTAATTCTACTTTTTCCAATTAGGTTTTCTTTTTTCAACAAAAGATAATATTCCTTCTCTTCCTTCACCGTCGACAATCTGATCAACAAAGTTTTTACTTGCGTAATCAATAAAATCTTGATTAATCCTTTCAAATGCTAAATCAAGAATTTTTTTTGTTTCGGTGATTGCTCTTGGCGCACAATGAAGAATTTGTTTTTTCAATTTTTTTTCAATTTCATTTAACTCTTCCATTGAATTAAATAAATAATCAGCAAGTTTATACTCTTTTGCCTCAACTCCAGTAAATCTTTCAGCTGTTATCATTAATTTTTTTGCATTAGCAAAACCTGCTTTTTTAATAACATAAGGGGATATTTGTGCTGGAGTTAAACCTATCATGGTTTCTGTTAAAGAAAATTTGGCTTTAGAATGAACTATTGAAATATCTCCTGCACACATAATTCCGAAACCACCAGCCATAGCTGCGCCTTCAACTATCATTATTGTTACCTGGGGTAGGGACTGAATTCTTTTTAAAAGCTTTCCAATACTTGTTGAAATGTCATGGGCTTTAACTTTAGGGTCACTTGCTTCAAAGATTTCATTAATCTCTTTCAAGTTTGCTCCCGAACAAAACATTGCATTTGATCCTTTAAAGGATATACCTCTTATTTTATCATTACGTTCTATTTGATCAAGAAAATTATTTAATTCATTAATCATGTTTTCTGATAATGCATTTTTAGAGGAAGGATCATCAAATTCGACATTCACCCAAGATTCATTAAAATTAAAAATACTGATATTATTAAATTTTTTATCTACTTCCATTTTACATTCTCGCAATACCAAAAGTATTAGACTTTAATTTTCTAGCTTTTGACTCTTTACAAGTTTGAAGTAAAAAGGCTAAAACCTTCCTGGTCTCTCTTGGATCAATTATTCCCATGTCTAACAATCTCCCTGAAGTGTAGAATGCGCTAGATTGATTATCAAAATGCTCTGAAATATCTTTTTGTTTTTGATCAATTTGTTCTTGATCAAAGTTATCCCCGCGCTTTTTAGCAGCTGCGACCATAACTTGTGCCATTGTAGATGCAGCCTGCTGGCCTCCCATTACTCCCGTGACTGCATTTGGCCATGATAATAAAAAATCTGGATTGTAAGCATAGCCACACATTCCATAATTACCTGCACCAAAACTTGCACCTATATAAAGCGATATCTTAGGTACGGTAATATTTGTAACAGCTTGTATCATCTTTGAACCATGTTTGATCATGCCTGCCTGTTCATATTTTTTTCCTACCATAAAACCTGTAACATTATTCAAAAAAATTATAGGTAAATCAGATTTGTCGCATAACTGAAAAAATTGCGCTGATTTAGTTGCACCATCTGTATCAATAGGTCCATTATTAGCAATAATTCCACAAGAATTTCCATTTATATTCGCCTGAAAACAAAGAGTTGTAACACCATATCTCGGTTTAAATTCTATAAAGCTTGAATCGTCAACTAATCTTAAGATTATCTCTCTCGCATCATATGGTTTTTTATAATCTAAATTCACTATACCAGCTATTTCTTTGATGTCATACTTCGGTTCTAAATACTCATTATCTTTTATTGTTGAAAACCCAGAATTCCAATCTAAGGCGTTAACAACATTTCTCGCGATATCAATAGCATCTGAATCATCTTCTGCAAGATATTCAACTAATCCAGACACTGTAGCGTGCATTTGAGAACCACCTAACTCTTCATTAGATGCAACTTCATTTGTTGCAGCCTTTAATAAAGCTGGGCCTGCTAAAGCAGCCATTCCATTTTTCTTAACTCCAATTACATAGTCACTCATACCAACATTATAAGCTCCACCTGCAGTAGAAAGACCATGTAAAATGGTAATTGTAGGTACTCCAGCTGCACTTAACTTCGCTAAACCTGCAAACATTCCTCCTGCTCTTGCCCAAATTTCAACTTTATAATTCATGAGATTAATACCGGCACTTTCAACTAAGTGAACAAATGGTAGTTTCTTTTTAAGAGAAATTTCCAAACACCCGACACATTTATCTACTGTTGTACTAGTCGCTGCACCTGCATTGATTCCACTGTCATCAACCATAATCATGCATCGAACACCCTTAATAAATCCTATTCCTCCTATTACGCTTGCACCTGGAATACTGGTTTCAGGATTACTATCTTCAACTAAAAATCCAGCCATATTATATAGCTCTATAAATTCTGAATCGGGGTCAATTAGAGCATTCAATCTTTCCCTGGGAGTAAGTTGATTTCTATCTTCAAATTTTTTTCTTTTACTTTCAGATGCATTGAAGCTTCTTTTTTCTAAATTTTTCATTTTTTTAATTTTTTCAAGCATCTCTGCACGATTTTTTAAAAAACTTTCTGATTGAACATCAATTTTAGATTTAAATTCTTTTGACATGCTATCCCCTATTTAATAATTCATTATGTATTTCTGTTGGCACTGGAACCTTTATATCAAGAAGTTGCTGAGCATATGCCTTTCCTTGTGAATCAATGTTAAGGCTAGCCATACCTCCCCCTCCCAGTGAGTGCTTCAATAAAAAATTAAGTCCACAGATTCCTGGAACTTCCCAGCAATGCACATCGCCTTTTGCAACATGAGAAAAATAATTTTTAACAACCTGGCGTGTTAAATGATTTTTTATAAATGAAAAATATTCAGGCTTTCTTGAAATAACTCCAATATTACTATGATCACCCTTGTCTCCACTTCTTGCAAAGGCGAGTTTATATAAAGGCACCTCATTTGTAAGTGATATATTGTCTAATGAACTATGAACAATTTCCTTTGTTAATTGAAGATGATCGTCATAATTATTATCAATAAGTATTTCCATATTATTATTATCAATTTCAATTGATATGTTTACATCTTTCTTCGGTACAAGAAATGAAAATAATTTTATTGATGGAGATACTGAAGGTCTACCTCCAAGCATATTTATAAACCCTGGAGTCATTCCAGTTGAACCTTGAGCAATTTCTTTAGATAGCAAGGCTAATGCCTCTTTTTGTGGATGAGTTGCTATTATTCTCAATAAAACTTCTCTAGTATTTAGTTCTTGAGAATTATTTCCATACATTGCTTCAGTACCAATTATTGATACTTTTTTATCTGTAAAATCTTGCATGCCGCCATCTTTTAACATCCTTGATACTTTCTTAAGAATTGCATCAGCGGTTATTTTTGCTTTTTGAGTTGCATTGATTCCACCTATTACAACAGATGCTTGAGTTCTATATCCATTAAGATATGTTGCTGAAACTTTATATGTTTCTGTTGGTGGTTTACCTATAGCTCCACTAATAAAAACTTTATCTTTCTCAATTTCTTTAATTGTTACATCTCTGAAGTCACAAACAACATCAGGTAAAATGTATGACCCTGGGTCTCCAATTTCATATAAAAACTGTTCTGCTACTGTCCCAAATGATATAAGGCCACCAGTATTTTCAGGTTTGGAAACTGTAAAATCTCCATTTGACACTACTTCAATTATTGGAAATCCAATGTTATCAAAATCTTTAACTAAATGCCAATCTGTAAAATTACCTCCGTTACATTGAGCTCCACATTCAATAATGTGACCAGCCAAACTACCAGCAGCGAGCAGATCATAGTCTGTTGATTTCCATCCAAACTCATACATTAACGGACCTAAAGTCACAGCACTATCAACACATCTTCCGGTAATAATGATGTCTGCACCCTCATCAAGAGCTCTCCTAATTGGTTCAGCGCCTAAGTATGCATTAATACTTGTAACTGATTTTGGCATATCACTGTTTGTATCTATGTCTAAAACTCTTTTTTTAAGGAAATTATCTTTTTGATGAAATAAATTATCACCTTCAACAATAGCAATTTTAAAGTTAAGTCCTTGTTTATCAGCTTCTTTAATTAAAGCTTCTCTGCAGGCAATCGGATTTATTCCACCTGCATTACTTATAACTTTTATTCCCTGTGCTTTTATTTCGGTTAATAAGGGTCCAGTTTGACTAATAAAGTCCGTAGCATATCCTAAGTCTGGGTTTTTCATTTGTGAGGCAGCTAAAATTGACATTGTAACTTCGGCCAGATAATCAAAAACTAGATAATTGAGCTCATTACTATTCACAAGCTGTGCAGCTGCATCATTTGTATCTCCCCAAAAAGCTGAGGCACATCCAATTTTTATTTTTTTATTTTCTTTCATGCTCTACAACACTTGATAACTCTTTTTTAATGCCCTTTTAAATCATTCGACATAATATCAATATATATTTTTTTTGGACGAATTCCAATTGCAGTTACTAGGACATACGATGTAGAATTAATGGCTTTAGCAATTTTATTCACTGGAATAGTCCCATGTTGATTGGAACCGAAAATTAAAACTTCGTCTCCATATTTAATATCTGTTGATCCAATATCAATCATTAACTGATCCATACAAATCCTTCCAGTAATCTTCAAATCTTCATCCTTAAATTTTACAAATCCATCTACATACCAAGGGCGCGGCACTCCATCAGCAAATCCTGCTTGTACTACTGCAATTCTGGTATTTTCTTTTGTAGTATATACTCCACCATAGCTAATATGAGTTCCTGCTTTAACATCTCTTATTTCTACAACGGGTGCAGTAAATGTCATTACTGGCTTAATAGATAGGTCTTGAGGTACTTCATCTGATGGAAATCCTCCATATAGTAGCATGCCTGTACGTATTAGATTAAATCGTGATTCTGGGAGGTTTAAAATTGCTCCACTGTTACTGCAATGAATTAATGCGGGATTAATATCTAATTCTTCTGCAATTGTTAATACTGCATTAAACTTGTCTAATTGAGATTTTGCATATGTTAAATCTCCCTCATCTGCGGTTGCAAAATGAGAATATAGTCCCTCAATTTCTATATGATCTATATCTCGTGCTTGTCTAAGAAAATCTTCTGCTTGATTATGAGCTACGCCTAATCTTGTCATTCCAGTATCTATCTTTAAATGCACCTTAAGTATATGTTCTTGCACATTATATTGTTTTAAAATTTCTAGATCATCAAAAGAAGAGATGTTTAAAGTAAGTTTATGTTTTATAGCGCTATCTATACCGTGAGGATTTAGCTTTGAATAAAGTAAAATATCTGATTTGACTCCAGCCTCTCTTAATTCTATACCTTCTTCAATTGTAAACACCGCTAAGTATCTAACCCCTTCTTTTTCTAAAGCTTTCGATACTTCGACAGAACCATGACCATAAGCATTAGCTTTTACTGTAGCCATAATAGGAATATTGCCGACTTCATTACTCAAAAGATGATAATTTTTCACTAGTTGCGTTAAATCAATATGTACTTTTGGTCCAATATAATTCATTAATGCGCCTCATACCAAGATGGACCAAAGCCATAGTCAATTTCGATGGGGACGTCTAGCTCAATTGCTTTTTTCATATTTTTTATTACCATTTCTGATATATAATCTACTTCATCTTTATGAACCTCTAAAAGCAATTCATCGTGAACTTGTAAAATCAATTTTGATTTTAAATTATTATCTTTCAAATCCTTATATATTTTAATCATTGCAATCTTAATCATTTCAGCTGCCGTTCCTTGAATGGGCATATTGATAGCCATTCGCTCTGCAGCATCTCTTCTAATCTTATTTTGACTATCAGAATCCCAGACAGCTCTCTTTCTTCCTAAGAGTGTTTGCACAGACTTCTCTGATTTAATAAGTAGTTTAGATTTTGCAATATAATCCTCAATGCCTTTATATTTATTAAAGTAAGCATCTTTTATTTTCTTAGCTTCCCCAAATGGAACATCTAGCTCCTGACTTAGTCGAAATGGACCTGCACCATACATAATTCCAAAATTTACTATTTTGGCAGTACGTCGCATCTCAGGCAAAATATCTTCATCCCTATCAATGTTAAAAATATTCTTTGCTGTAAATGTATGAATATCTTCCCCGTTGTTTAAAGCCTGAATGAGTGCTTCATCTTGACTCAAATGTGCCATGACTCGTAATTCAACTTGGGAATAGTCTGCAGAGAAAATTTGGTAATCTGATGATTGAGCTCTAATAGCTTTCCGCACATCTTTTCCATCTTCTGTCCTTATAGGAATATTCTGAAAATTTGGACTACTTGAAGAAAGCCTACCAGTAGCTGTCATAGTTTGATTAAATGAAGAGTGTACTCGATTAGATATTGGATTAATGTTGGTGGGGATTGGATCAAGATACGTATTTTTTAATTTAAATAACTTTCTATACTCCAAAACTAATTTTGGAAGCTCATGCTTATGTTTAAGCTCTGATAAAACTGCCTCTGCTGTAGATCGTTTTTTAATCATGGGTAATTCTAATTTGTCAAAGAGTATCTGGGCAAGTTGCTGAGAAGAATTCACATTAAAATCTTGGTCTGCTAATTTCGTAATCTCATTATGAAGTGCTTCAATTTTTATACCAATTTCATCAGAACGTATTGCAAGGTAGTCTTTGTCAACGAAAATTCCATTAAACTGCATATTAATTAAAACAGGTAGCAAATCAATTTCAATCGCCATGAAATAATTATATAATTTTTGATTTTTTAATTCTTTGAGAAAAATTTCAGTTAATTCTATAACGACATCGGCGTCTTCAGCAGCATAAAAGGAAATATCTTCTAAGGTAACTTGGTCCATTGTTATCTGATTTTTACCTGACCCAATTAAATCTTTTATAGGTACCATCTTATAGTTTAAATGAGAGATAGACAGATTATCTAACTTATATGATCTAGAATTTGGGCTAATCAAATGTGCTGCAATCATTGTATCAAAAGCAATGCCATCTAGATTGATACCATATCGCTTCATTATTAGTGCATCATATTTAATGTTTTGACCTGTCTTAGGGATATTTGGATTTTCTAATATAGGCTTTAGGATATCAATAGCAATCTGAAGGTCATCATCACCAAATAAATTATCTTTCTTATCTTTGAAGCGTATTGGAACATATACTCCTGTATCTTTTTTCATAGAAAAACTAAATCCTACAATTTCTGCAACCATAGGATTAATTGATGTAGTTTCAAGATCAACAGATAGCCATTCGTTTTCTTTTACAGAACTAACAAACGATGTCAATTGATCTATAGTTATAAGATTACTATAGCTTTTTTCTCGTTTTACCGACTCAATATTTATTGATTCATTTGAACCAATTTTTTTGAGCAATCCTGAGAATTCTAATTCTTTAAAAATATCTTCCAGCTTACTAGAATTCATTTCTTTCTTCTCGAAATCATTGATAGTAGCATCAATTTTTACATCTGTTAGAATAGTTACTAATTGCTTACTTAATAAAGCATTGTCTTTACTATTTAATAGTTTTTCTCTCATTTTTTCATTGCTAATATTATCGATCTCTTCATAAATATTTTCAATAGATCCAAAATCTTGAATTAATTTTTGAGCAGTTTTAGGACCTACTCCTTGAACACCGGGAACATTATCTGAACTATCTCCCATCAAACCTAATAAATCAATGATGTGCTCAGGACCAACTCCCCACTTTTCTAACACTTTTTTCTTATCAAAAATTTCTTTTGCACGCTTTCTTGCTTGAGGAGCATATAAGAATGTTTTATCATTAATTAGTTGCATAAAATCTTTGTCACCACTTACAATATTGCACTGAAGATTTTCTTTATCACACATCTTTGCAACCGTTCCGATAATATCATCCGCCTCTACTCCACCCACTCTCAATATTGGAATATTCATTGCGCCTAGAAGTTCCCATAAATATGGAAGTTGTGTTTGTATCTCATCGGGCATTGCAGATCGATTTGCCTTATAGTCTGTGTAGAGTTCATGTCTAAAGTTTTTACCTTTAGAATCAAAAGCTGCGACAAGATAATCTGGCTTTTCATCTTCAATTAATTGAAATACTTGATTGGCAAATCCAAAGACGGCACTTGTCGGTGTACCAGCAGTATTTGTTAGTGGATTTCTGATCAGAGCATAGTGCGCTCTGTATAAAGTGGCAT
>JAQXAG010000018.1 GCA_029253045.1 Fidelibacterota bacterium
GTACAGATTTAGGTAATACTGGATACCCAAGCTGTATAGCCCATTTTAAAAATAACTGTGGAACGGTTACTCCATATTGATCAGCAATATTTTGACAAGGAATTGCACCGCTTTTCATATCTTCAGGCTTTCCATTCCATTGAGAACCTTCTCTCCAATTTGGAATTGGAGCTAATGTTGAATATGCAATTGGTAGTATCTCCTGCTTGTCCATATATTGAGCTAATTCTGTTTGCACAACATGCCATGGATGTATTTCGATTTGATTTGTTGAAGGCATTTCAAGCCCCGCTGTTTCAATCTCTTCAATATGTTTTACGTTGTAATTTGATACTCCAATATTCTTTACTTTGCCTTGTTTTTTTAATTCTATCATCGCTTCCCATTGCTCTAATCGATTATCTTTAGCAAAAGGGTTATGAATTAAATATAAATCAATTTCATCAAGTTGGAGCAATTTTAGACTCTTATCACAAGCACTGATTGCACCTTTAAAATTTTGAAATGGTTCTTCTTGACCAAACATTCCTGGCCACATTTTTGTTGTAATAAAAATTTTATCTCTTGGAGTTGATGATGCTGCTAGCGCTTTACCAATACCTTCTTCATTACGATAGACTTCAGCAGTATCAATATGTTCATACCCTAGCTCTAAAGCACTAGTAGAAATTTGTTCTACTTCATCGTTTGGGATGAGCCAAGTACCAAGTCCAATCATCGGTATGCCAATCTTATTCATAGCAACATTATACGATAATTTTTGTGATATATCCCACCTTTTTTGCAACTTTGTGTTCCCTTTAACATGCTTTGGTTCGTATGGACACATCCTACATCCTCGACCACAGCATACTTTTTCATCGATTAAAAATTGAGAGGTTAACATGAAGCAATAATAGAGCTTATACTAAAATAATAAAAGCGTTAAGATTTGTATTTATCCGTGACTGAAATTTCATCTACTTTCCCTTGAAAAATTCCATTATAAATAGCATCGGACATCCATTCTTTTTCAATCTCAATTTCGTTTAATGAAACATTTTTCCACCAGTATTTATTTTCTGGATCCCATCGGTATCTTCTTAATCGTAATAGATCTTTTGTATGAAAAGGGCTTCCAATTGCTGCAATTCTATAAATCGGCATAGCTGCATTCACTAATAACTCTAAAACTGCATTATCTATGCTGTCGGTATTGTGAGTAACTAAGTGAATAAGTGCATCTACGTCGTACATAGCGCGATGTGATTCATAATAAAATCCATGCCATATACATAGTATTTCTTGGCCACCAGCATTAAACCCTCGTTGCGCCCAATTAATATCATTAAAAGAGCATGCCCATACTTTTTCTTTTGATAATGGTAAGTGACGGTCCATAACCCCTCTATCAAAGAAAGCATTATGAGCTACAATGATATCTGATTGATTTAAAACGCGGGATACAGCCTCCCAATCAATAGAATGTCCAGCTATGACATCATCAGTTAGGCCGGTAATTCTTGTTATTACTGGATCAAGTGCTTGTTCAGGATCATTGAAGGATTCATACTCATCCACTATACCTAGTAGTTCTCCAGTATTTTTATCAATTGCGGTTACTTTGCCTGCAAATTCTATAATCTTACAATCTTTTTGAAGGCCAGTAGTTTCAAGATCTAAAAAACAAACCATTACAGCATCATCATTATGATAATCTTTTGGAAGATTGATAAAATTATCTCCTTCAAATTTGTAGAGCTCAATCTTTTTATCATTGTCGATAATATTATTAAGAAATGTCATAACTCAATCTACAAAACAAAAAAGCCTCTATAAAGAGGCTTTTTCTAAGGCTTGGCTTCTATCAAGTCTTATTTACTGAAAGCTTCATTACAATTATAATAGCGATTCCTATACCAAATCCTACTGCATAGTC
>JAQXAG010000025.1 GCA_029253045.1 Fidelibacterota bacterium
CTGAGCCTTGGCTCCCTCCCAATATCATTAAGGTTCTTTTTTTATGATCTAATGATATGGAGATATCTTTTTGAGTATGACCGTAAATTGGATTACCTGTAAACAAGATATCGCTGTTCTTTAAATAATTCTTAGCATTTTCAAAACCAAGGAACACTTTTTCTGCCTTAGATCCAAACATTCTGGTTACTAATCCAGGGAATGAATTTTGTTCATGTAAAAAGTAGGGCACATTAAATACCTTTGCTATCTGAAGAGGTATAAATGAAGCATATCCTCCTGTTGCAATTATCAAGCTAGGTTTTTTCTTGATAAAAAATAGACTTACTCTAATTAAACCAAAAAATAATTCAAAAAAAACTAAGCAATTTCTTGCAATTGCATACAAAGAAAAAGATCTGTTAATTCCTTTTATAGGAATCAATAAACTTTTAATATTTTCTGTATTAATTTTCTTTGATTCGATCCCATATTTTGACCCGATATAGTATAAATTTCTATTATCTACTTTTTTTGAAATTTCATTTTTGATAGACATTAAAGGATAGTAATGTCCACCAGTTCCTCCTCCACAAAAAATAATATTATACTTATCCATCAACTCGGAGTCTCCATTTTTTAACTTTGAATTTTCGCTGAGCCTTGCTGATATTCAACAAAATTGCTATCATGAGTAGATTAATAATCAATGAAGATCCACCATAGCTTATGAATGGAAGTGGTACTCCTGTAACTGGTATAATACCAATCACTACACCAATGTTTATTAGCGCATAGAAGGTTATACTTAAACCAAAGCCTATAGAAAGAATGATCCCAAAAATATCATTGGATTTTTTAGAAATTTGAATAGCTCTAAATAAAATGACTATATAAGCTAGCATTACTACAACACCTACTATAAAGCCTAACTCTTCGCCGATGATGGCAAATATAAAATCGGTATGTGTTTCAGGTAAATATGAATGCTTTTGAATACTTTCTCCAATACCCATACCTGTGATACCTCCCTGTCTTAGACCGATTAAAGCCTGACTAGATTGATATCCTACATTTCCTGCTGCATTAGGATCGAGAAATGAAAGTATTCTACTTAAGGCATAGTTTTTATTATTTAAAATAAAAATAACAATTGCTCCAGCTGATAGAACACCTATAGTTCCTATTTGAGGCAATGATACTCCTCCAATAAATAGTAAAGCAAATACAATTGTAAGTAAAATTATTGTTGTTGAGTTATCTGGCTGCATAATAATCATTAAGCAAATTGGCAATATCCAGCATAGTGGAATTAAGATTCCCTTAACAAACTGGTGCATATATTTATAATTTCTATCTATATAGTCAGCTAAGAAAAGGATAACTGAGAATCTTGCTAAATCAGATGTTTGAAAAGAGATTGGACCAATTGAAAGCCATCTACAGGAATCTCCATCACAGCCTTGAACTCGTGTATATACTAGAAGTAAGAAAGATCCAACCATTAAAACAGGAGCTAAATATTGTAGCTTTCTATAATTGAAATGTGAGGCAAGAAAAAAGACTATTATCCCTGGAATAAATTTATATAATTGGTTTTGCAAGAAATACATTCTGGAGGCACCATCCGTTATTTCAAGAGATTTAATCCAACTTGCACTAAATAAAATTGATAAACCAAAAATAACTAATAATACAACTGTCCATAACAACCACTTATCTTGATTTCTTTCTTTTATATTCATGAATAATGCCTTTCAACTATATCTTTGAAGCAGTCTCCTCTTTCTTCAAAATTATTGAACTGATCGTAGCTAGCACAACCTGGAGACATTAGTACAGAGTCTCCCCTTTCTGCCAATTGTATCGCAGAACTAATTGCTTTTTCAAATTTGTTAATTTTAATTACTTCATAAGAATCAGATAATGAATTATATATATCATTTGAACCTTCACCATATGCAATTATTGATTTTATAGATTGAGAATAATCCATAATTGCTGAAAAATCTGATTCTTTTGGGAGCCCTCCCATTATTAGAATAATATTTTTATCAATAGACTCTACTGCAACTTTAACTGATGCAATGTTTGTTGATTTTGAATCATTGATGAACTTTATATTCTCAATCTCTTTAAACATTTCAAATCTATGCTCTAAGCCTTCAAATATTTTTAATGTTTCAAAAATTTCTCTATCTTTCAATCCTAGCTGTGAAGCGACTGTAGCTACACCTATAAAGTTAGATATATTATGAATTCCTGATAGTTTACAATCATTTATATCTAATGAATGATTGCTGGTAGATGATTCAATTTTTTTATTTTTTAGATAGAATGAGCTGAATTTGTTATCTAAAGAATATTCTCTACATTTTTTGTCTATTTTTTTTATTTCAGTATATAATATATCATCATCACGATTATAAATTATTAAATCATTATCGTTCATGTTTTTGAAAAGATTAATTTTTGATTTACAATAATCTAGGAAATCTTCATATCTATCTAAATGATCGCGTGAAATGTTTAAAATCATTGCTATATCAGGTTTAAACGTATCAATATCATCAATTTGAAAACTGGATAACTCGAGTATACAAAAATCAGTTTTTAGGTTTTTCTCTCTATTCTCATTGTAAATAATTTCTGAAAATGGAGTTCCTATATTTCCGCTTTTCACAACATTAAATTTTTTCTTTAATACCTCATATAAGCATGTAACTGTAGTTGTTTTTCCGTTAGTACCTGTTACAGCTATAATTTTTAAATTTGATAACCTGTAGGCAAATTCAATTTCACTAATTATTTCAATGTTACTTGAAGATAAATCTTGAATAATATGAATATCGCTCGATATTCCAGGTGATTTTATAACTAAATCTGAATTAAGAATTTTTTTAGAATGAGACCCTAACTCTACATCAATACCTAGATCTATTAATTCTTTAGCATATTTTTTATTTATATCAAATTTACTATCTGAAATAAAGACATTAGCACCCATAGATTTAGCTAATTTGGCAGCCCAATAGCCACTAATTCCCAGTCCAAGAATACCGATATTTTTTTTATCTATATTCATCATTTAATTTCTGCCTTTAATTCTATTCTAGTCCCTTTTTCAATTTTTTGTCCAGGATTAATAGATTGAGAAATTATTACTCCCATACCAGATACTATCTTTGGATTTAATCCTTTCTTTGCTAAGGTCATAAATGCGCTATTAACATTCTTACCTATCACATTAGGCATATCAACCATTTCAATATTTTGAGATTTTTTAATATTTTTCTGAATAAGGATTGGATCAGAATTCTTGGTTTTTAACTTATTTTTAGATTTTTTGTTAGTTATATCTGAGTCAATATTAATAATACGCTTCATAACAGATTTAAATACTGGAGCTGCAGACATTGAACCCCAATGATAATTACTTGAGGCTGATGCACCGTCAATGATAATTAATGCTAGTAATTGAGGATCTTCTTTTGGAAAGAATCCTACAAAACTAGATATAAATTCCGATTCTGAATATTCGCCATTAATAATTTTTTTAGATGTACCTGTCTTTCCAGATACATCCCATCCAGCCAGCTTTGCTTTTTTTCCACTACCATTTTCAACAGTATAAGCTAACATGTCCTTTAATATCTCTGCATCTGATTGAGATAAAATCCTTTTTCTAAATCTTTTTTCATTTTTTAAAACTGTGTTGTCACTTTTTCTAACTTGATCTACCATATATGGTTTCAATAAAAAACCTCCATTTGCAATTGCTGCATAAGCCATAGCAATTTGTATTGGAGTTGCAGTCAATTCATAACCTAGAGGAAAACTATGCATTGATGACTTACTCCACTTCTTAGTTTCATAAACTATACCATTTTCTTCGCTTGCGGGATTAAGGCCGGTTTTAGAACCAAAACCAAATTCTTTTGCTTGATTATAAATCTTATCTTTTCCTAGTGATTCGGCAATTTTTATTGTGCCTATGTTGCTAGAATAAGCTAAAATTTCTTTCACAGTTAATACAGAATGTGGTTCAGAATCTTCTATCATTTTGATATTATGAAAATTATATGGACCCTCAACATTATACTCTTTCATTGGATTAATATCACTTTTAAGGGCAGCGGCGATTGTAACTACCTTGAAAGTTGAGCCAGGTTCTATCGTATCTAGAAGCAATCTATTCTTCTGATATTCTACTTCAAAATCTTTTGGATTATTAGGATTGAAGTCTGGTACGCTTACCATGGATACTATTTCTCCTGTCTGAGGATTTAATATTATTCCCATAGCAGAAGATGCTTCAGTTTTTTCTACTTGATCAATTAATTCTTCTCTTAAAATTGCCTGATATTCTTTATTCATAGTTAGAAAAATATCAGAGCCATCTTCAGGTGCATCATAAGCTAATGTTGGATCAGCAATACGCTTACCAAATCCATTTCTTTTAAAAACCCTTGATCCAGTTTTAGGCTCTAAATATTTGTTATATTGAGATTCTAATCCAACAATTCCTACATCATCTACATTTGTAAAACCAACAATTTGGCCAAATAAATTTTCTTCTGGATAATAGCGCTTATAGTCTTGATTGATTACTATTGCACGACCATAACTTGACTTTAATTCTTCACAATTTCTTATAGTTTTTTTCTCAAGCTGTATGTAAGATTTTGCTATATTAAATTTTGAATTATAAATTTCTAAATCAGTACCTGTACAATTTGACAAATCTCTTAAAAAAAATTCTTTGTTAGTAATTTTTTTTGGATGTACTCCAATGTTGTAGAAAGTTAAATTTTGAGTAATATTACTCCCTTTTACATCAAAAATATTTCCTCTCTTACCTTTGATCATTTCTACTTTCATTCCTTGAGGATTATCAACCCTATCAATGATCTGAATTGTAAACAACTTGTAAATAAATACCAACCAAACACACATTACTAGTGTGCTTACCACTCTTATCCTACGTTTAAATTTTAAATAGTTTTTAGTCATTGCTAATTTTTACAATAAGTGTTTCGGGTTTACTTGCTACCAATCCAATTTTTTTTGCCTTCTTTGATATAACATCTGCTCTTTTCATTTTTTCTACAGAATTAATTTTCAAAGTAAGGTTTTCATTTAATTGAGCTAAAGTCTTACGATTAAAATCGATGGTAGCTTGTGTTTTATCTATTTCTATGAATGCAGCTAAATACAAGGAGATCGTAGTAATAGTCATTACGAACATAACGGTCCATTTAATATTTTCTCTTTTTGCAATCTGCGCTTTAGTTAACCTTTTTTTTCTAGCCAATTTTTTCCCCTACTCTCATTTTTGCGCTTCTAGATCTCTTGTTGTCAAATATCTCCTCTTCTGTAGGTATTAGAGGTTTCTTTGTTAGAACTTTTAACTCTTTACTTAGCTTAAGATCTTTAAACTTATGTTTTACCATTCGATCTTCCATAGAATGATAACTAATAATAACAATTCTACCTTCAGGCTTAAGAAAATTCATAAAGTCATTCAAAAATAATTCCAAATGATCTAATTCATTATTTGTTTTGATTCTAAGTGCTTGAAAAATTCGTGAATATGTTTTAATTCGATATTTATAGGCTGTTTTTCTACTTATAATACTAACAAGTGTATCAGCATTTATCTCTTCATTTGATTCTTTGATCGCTCTAGCAATTCTAAACGAATTTCTTTCTTCTCCAAATTCATTAAATATATTAGTTAGATCTCGTATAGATGAATTTTCAATAATCTCTCCAGCTGTTAACCCGTCGTCTGTATCATCAAACCTCATATCTAAAGACGAATCATATCGATGCGAAAATCCTCTTTGATTGTCTTCTAGCTGAAAAGAAGAAAGTCCTAAATCTAAAAGTATTCCATCAACTTGCTTAATCTTTAACTTATTACAAGTATCCTCCAATTGAGTATAGCTAGAATGGATTAATTGAAAATTATTAAATTCTTGGAGTCTCTTTTGTGCAATTTTTATTGAGTTTGAATCTCTATCAAATCCTATTAGAAAACCTTTTTTAACATGCTCAAGGATTTTAATTGAATGACCGCCAAGACCTACCGTACCATCTACATAATATCCATTATGTTTTATATTTAGATTATTAATTGATTCCGTCAGCATAACTGGGTAATGGCTATAGCTTTCTGACGAAATCGAAGTCATCAGATATTGACTCTCTTTGAAAGCTCTTCATAGGAATCTTCATCAATAATCTGCTTACTATCGGATTTCTCCAAAGTAGCATTATCCCATATTTCAATTTTATTTAAAACGCCTATGATTGTTATGTCTTTTAAAATATTTGCGTATTGAATTAAATTTTTTGTTAAAATCAATCTTCCTTGTTCATCTGAAGATACTATTTTAGCATGCCTTAAATGATTTCTCAGAAAAATACGATTTGTTTTAGAAAGAGAGGATAGCTGGCTTAATTCTCTTTCAATCTTTTCCCATTCGCCAAGAGCATAAATCCAAATACAACGATCAATTCCTCTAGTTATTACAAAAGTATTTTTATCTGATTTAGGAAGCTGTTTGCGAAATATTGATGGAATATTGATTCGATTTTTTGAATCAATAACGAAATCATATTGTCCTGTAAATGTATATTGGCTACGCATAATAAACGGGAATTAAGGGATTTTAACCCACAATTCACCACTTATCTTAATGTATATGTAGCATCTATGTCAATAAATTTGTTATAAATTGGATAAAAAAATGATAAAGAAATAATTGGATACCAGAAAGTTTTCTAAAACTATCTTTTCTTTGGGATATATTTGGTAATAGAGACTGATAAAGGGTCTGCTATTAGATCTACCTTAACTGGAAAATCATTTACGATACTATCTGAAAGATCGCTAAAAGTATCTTCTGAGTACAAAATCAATTCAAAGTCAACCGTATTTGCAATGAGGAAAGTTTTATTATCCCCATTCCAAATTTCAGAAAATGAATTGGATTGTACAGTATTTTTGTCTTCGAATATAAAATATTCTTTTCCTGATTCTGTATCTGAATATTCAATATAATTTTCATTATTTGATTTAAATCGTATGGTTATAGGAAAAGAAAAATTTTCTTCACTCAAAATCTCCTGAGTTCTTATAGCATAAATACTTTCTATGTCAGATTTAGATATTCTAAGTTCGTTTTCTTTATCTGTATCGGAAATAGTGGAAGAATTGTTAAGCGCAAAACTTAATAAAATTAAAACTATAAAAATCACTGAGCCTATTAAAATATTTGGATTAAATACAGTATCGGTGTTGATGATATCTACAAACTTTAAACTTTTGTCATTATCTTCTTTTTTATTCTTTTTAACTCTTACTTTCTTTTTAGGATTTTTTTGATTAAGAAATTCATCTAATTCTTCTATTCCTTCGTCAATATCTATACCTATTTCTTTGAGGTATGCTTTAAAAAATAATCGTACATATACATTTGAAATTTCAGAAAACTTACCTGCTTCAATGGCCTTAAGACTAATAAGATCTATTTTAGTTCTTCGTTGGATATCCTCAAGGGATATTTTATTCTCTAATCTAAATTTTTTATATCTAGAGTAAAAAATCATAGATATTCTAGTATTGTTTTCATCTTACTCATTTTGAATTTCTTTAAGGGAAAACCTACGATATTATTGTAACATCCGTCAATATGTTTAATTAAAATATTTTCAGCATCTTCAATATTGTAGGCACCAGCTTTATCTAAAACATCAAACGACTCAATATAGTTTTGTATGGTATTTTCAGATAAGTCCTTGAAGGTGACATCAGTTTTATCAAATATAGTAATAACTTTATTATCATAAAAAAGACTTAAACCGCTAATTACCGAATGGGTATGATTGGAAAGTTTTTGAATAATCTTAAATGCTGCGTCGTTTGATGATGGCTTGCCTATTATTTTGCCATTAAAATCAATAATAGTATCTCCTGATATTACATGACTGCCTTGGTTATTATTCCAAACATGCGATCCCTTTCTTTCAGATACGTCAACTACATAATCAATTGGTTTTAGATTACTGCTATTTGATTCATCTATATTTGGCGATATACACTCGAAATTATAACCTAAATCTTCGAGAATTCTCTTTCGTCTTGGAGAACTTGATGCTAATATTAAACCCATTGTTTTAGTTATTTTTTTTGTAGTTAAATTTAAATAATTTAGGGAGGATAAATAATGGACCAAACTAAAATAGTTAAAAAAACATATTCACAGTATATGAAGTCTCTTCCCATTGCTAGAGATTTCTTCAATCGACCACTAACTTATACCGAAAAAATTCTTTTCTCACATTTAAGTGAACCGCTAGAATCTATTCCAGAAAGAACAAAAACATTTTGTTGTATAAAACCAGATAGAGTAGCTATGCAAGATGCAACAGCTCAAATGGCATTACTTCAGTTTATTAATGCTGGAATGAAAACAACAGCCGTTCCCAGCACTGTACATTGCGATCATTTGATTACCGCTATTAGTGGAGCAAAAGATGATTTAGACAATGCGCTTATTACGAACAAAGAAGTTTATAATTTTTTAATATCTGTTTGTGAGAAGTATGGAATTGGTTTTTGGAAGCCAGGTGCAGGAATTATCCATCAAACTATTCTAGAAAATTATGCATTTCCTGGATCTTTAATGATTGGAACTGATTCACATACTCCAAATGCCGGAGGCTTAGGCATGATTGCAATTGGTGTAGGTGGAGCCGATGCTGTAGATGTAATGACCGATTCACCATGGGAAGTAAATTGGCCTGGTGTTATAGGCGTAAAACTAGTTGGTGAGCTAAAAGATTGGGCTTCTCCTAAAGATATCATATTAAAATTAGCTGGTATTTTAACAGTTAAAGGTGGTACAGGAAAAATTATTGAATATTTCGGGGAAGGAACAAAAACAATAAGTTGTACAGGTAAAGCAACCATAACTAATATGGGTGCTGAAGTTGGGGCAACTACCTCATTATTTCCATATGATCAGAAAATGTTTGAATATTTAGTGGCGACTTCAAGATCTGATGTTGCATCATTAGCTGAAGAGTTAAAAAATCATCTAAAAGCAGATGATGAAGTAGCTGAAAATCCTGAAAAATACTATGATGAGGTAATTGAAATTAATTTATCTGAATTAGAACCTCATATTGTTGGGCCATATAGTCCCGACCTTTCTAGAAAAGTATCGGATATGCCATTGGCTATTAAGAAAAATAATTATGATGATGATTTAAAAGTTGGCTTGATTGGAAGTTGTACTAATTCTTCCTATGAAGATATTGAAAAAGCTGCCCATGTTGCAAAACAAGCATTAGATAAAGGTTTAACAGCTAAGTCAGAATTTTATATTACACCAGGATCTAACCAAATTAAAGCTACTATGGAACGCGACGGCTACACAGAAATTTTTCAGAAATTAGGTGGTAAAGTTCTTGCGAATGCTTGCGGGCCATGTATTGGACAATGGAAAAGATCTGGTGTTGAAGATGGGGAGAAAAATACTATAATAACATCATTTAATAGGAATTTTGCGAAGAGGAATGATGGAAATGCGGCTACTGAATCTTTTGTAGCAAGCCCTGAGATTGTTACTGCACTTGCTATTTCAGGAAGACTAAGCTTTAATCCTTCAAAAGACGCTATCACTTTAAAAGATGGTAATAAATTTATGTTTGATGCTCCTATTGGTTCAGAACTACCCTCCGATGGTTTTGAAGAGATAGATAGTAGTGACTTTCTAGCAGGTAAATTGAATCCATCTGCTGAAATTATTATTGATCAAGATAGTAAGCGCTTACAAAAGTTAGAGCCTTTTAAAGAATGGAACAAAAAAGATATTCAAGGTTTAAGGATTTTATTAAAAGCTGAAGGAAAATGCACCACTGATCATGTATCGCCAGCTGGACCTTGGCTAAAGTATAGAGGGCATCTTGAAAATATATCTCAAAATATGTATTCAGGTGCATTGAATGCATATACTCAATCTACCGGTGAAGCAATAAACACCGATACAAAAGAAAAAGGTGATATCTATGAAGTTGCAAAGTATTATAGCTCAAATGCTATTGATTGGATAGCAGTTGCTGATGAGAATTATGGTGAAGGATCTAGTAGAGAGCATGCTGCAATGGAACCTAGATTTATGGGTTGTAAAATTGTTTTAGCTAAGAGCTTTGCAAGGATTGCTCAAACAAACTTAAAGAAACAAGGTATTTTACCTTTAATATTTGAAAATAAATCAGATTATGATAAAATTGAAGTCTTCGATACCATATCAACTCTAAACCTAAATGAGTTTGGTCCACAAAATAATATTAATTTAAGCCTACAGAAACCTGATGGCTCAACTTATATCATTAAAACCATTCATACATTTTCAGAAAATCAAATTTCATGGTTTAAAGCTGGATCTGCTCTAAACTTAATCGCAGATCAAGTAAATTGAATACCATAGAAAAAATTAATAAAGAGTGGGATTTTGTAATTGGAATAGAAGTACATGTGCAATTAGAAACAAAATCAAAAATGTTTAGTACTTGTGAATACACCTATGATCAAAGCCCAAATACACTTACCTGCCCTACTTCAATTGGATTGCCTGGAGCATTACCTTCAATCAATCAAAAAGCTATAGATTTTGCTATTAAATTTGGAGGTGCAGTAAATGCTACAGTACATCCTTCTTTCTCTTTTGCTAGAAAGCATTACTTCTATCCAGATTTACCAAAAGGATATCAAATATCTCAGTTTGATAAACCTATAGTTACGGGTGGAATTGTTCCTATTTGGTGGGATAATAAAAAATATGATATTGAACTAACCAGAGCTCACTTAGAGGAAGATGCTGGTAAATCGACTCATAATTCTTCAAAAAATAATAGTCAGGTAGATTTTAATAGAAGTGGTGCTCCTTTAATAGAAATTGTCACTGAGCCAGTTTTAACACACCCAATTCAAGCAAAGATATTTATTCAAAGGATAAAGCAGATTGTTAACTATATAGCAATTTCTAATGCCGAAATGGAGCAAGGGAAATTAAGATGTGATGCTAATATATCACTTAAGAAAAAAGGTGTCAAAAAATTTGGCACTAAAACAGAGATTAAAAACATTAATTCATTTAGAAATGTACAAAAGGCAATTGAATCTGAGATTAAAAGACAGCATTACCTCTTAGAAAATGGAAAAGAAGTAGTCCAAGCAAGCCTTACTTGGAATAATGAAAAAAATACTGCAGAAATCATGCGAGTTAAAGAGAATGCTGATGATTATAGATATTTTCCAGATCCTGATTTACCTCCAGTTACAATTTCAGAATCTAAAATAGATTCAATCAAGCAAGATTTACCTATTTTACCATTTGAATTTGAAAATAAGTGGATAGATAAATATGATTTTAAACCAGACGAAGCAACAACTCTTGCTAGTACAATACATATTGCTTCTTACTTTGAAGAAATAATTAGATACGATGTTACTCCTAAAAATGCAAGTAAATGGATTACCGGTGAATTATTTCGACTATTCAACGAAATAAATATACCTTTTGATAAAGATAGAGTTTTAGCAAAAGATTTAGCAAAAGTTATTTCTCTAAGCGATTCAGAGAAAATTACTGCAAATTCTGCAAAGGAAATCTTAAGAAAATTATTCATTTCCGATAAATCAGTAGATTCTATTCTCAATGATGATAGCTATTTTGATAATGCTGACAATACTATAGTGGATATTGTTAATAAGGTTTTAGATCAGAATCCAAATGAAGTTGACCGATTTAGAAATGGAGAAGAGAAACTATTAAGCTATTTTATGGGTAAAGTAATGAAGGAATCAAAGGGAAAAATAAGTCATAAAATTATTATTCAAGAATTGAATAATAAACTTAATAAATCTTAAAATTTTCTTCCGTTAGCAGCCATTTCTCTAATTACCGAATCAATACCTTTTTTATCAATAATTTTAAGACCTTTTGCTGAAACTTTAAGTGTAACAGATTTTTTCAGACTTTCAACCCAGAAGGTTTTCTTTTGTAGGTTTACATCGAATCTTCTTCTAGTTTTGTTATTTGCATGACTTACGTTATTGCCATACATTACTTTCTTACCTGTTACTTCACAAACTCTTGACATTTTTTAACCTTTTATGTTTAAGTTTAATTAAACTCCGGCAAATTTAAACCAATAATTGAACCGAACAAACAAAAAGAATTATGATTGATTTAAATAAAAAAATAGAGATTGGATCTTTAACATTAGACTTCCCTTTCTTTCTAGCTCCGATGGCAGGAGTTACTGACTATGCTTACAGAGTCATCGCAAAAGAATTTGGCGCAGGTATAGTCTATTCTGAATTTGTATCAGCGCATGGAATTATAAGAAAAAATGAAAAAACCTTAAAAATGATTGAATTCTCAAACTTTGAAAGACCAATTGGTATTCAAATATTTGGAGATACTCCGGAGGTAATGGAAAAAGCAGCTCGCTTAGTATACGATCAGTTTAAGCCGGACCTTATTGATATCAACTATGGCTGTCCTGTTCCAAAAGTAACCAAAAAAGGTGCTGGATCTGCAGCTTTAAAAGATTTATGTCTGATGGAAGACATAACCGCTGCAGTTGTTGAATCTGTTAAAGAAGTCCCTGTGACTGTTAAAATGAGAGCAGGATGGAATTCTGAAAATATTGTAAGTACAGATGCAGGTGTAAAACTAGAAAAAATTGGTATTAAAGCTATCACATTACATCCAAGAACAACTGTTCAAATGTATAGAGGAAAAGCTGATTGGTCTCTTATTAAAGAATTAAAAGAAAATGTAAAGATTCCCGTAATTGGTAACGGTGATATACAAACAATTGAGGATATTGAAAAAATGTTCTCATTAACAAAATGTGATGGAATTATGATTGGTAGAGCCGCACTTGGTAACCCTTGGTTTTTTACCCAAATTAAAAAGTATATGAAAAATGAGGATTTTAACGAGATAAGCTTGAATGAAAGGTTGGATGTTTGCAATAAACATCTAGACCTTCTTGTTCAAACACATGGAGAAGTTGTTGGAACAAATAATATGAGAAAACACTTTGGTTGGTACTTCAAAGGTTTTAAGCATGCTTCTGGATTGCGAAAAAAATTAGTTTTAGTAAAGAATTATTCTGAAATGAAAGATATTTTATCTAATATTAGGCACTAAAAACAAAAGGAAAAATTATGGACAAAAATTTTAAGGCAGTAAATGCACCAATACTAGATTTTGAACCTGGTTCAAAGCATAGAGAAGAATTAATAAAAGAGATTGAAAGACAATCCAACAGGCAAAAAGAAGTTCCGGTAATTATTCATGGTAAAGAATATTTTACAGGTAATATTCAAACATGCACAAAACCTCATGATCATCAGCATATTCTAGGAACATATCATGAAGCTGGAGAAAAAGAGATTCAAATGGCCATAGATTCTTCTCTTGAAGCATGGAAAACTTGGTCAAATACCTCTCTTGAATACAGAGCTTCAATTTTTAAAAAAGTTGCTGATTTAATTGATGGCCCATATAGATATAAAATTAATGCAGCGGCAATGCTCGATATTGGAAAAAGCGTTTTCCAAGCTGAGGTTGATGCATCATGTGAACTTATAGACTTTTTAAATTTTAGTATTGAGTTTGCTTACAAAATGCAAGACACATTTACCCCTATTTCTCCGGAAGGAATGCACAATGCCTTAGAATTCAGACCTCTCGAAGGATTTGTTTTCGCTATTGCTCCATTCAACTTCTTTAGTATTGGAGGAAATTTAGCTATCGCTCCTGCTATTGTAGGTAATACAGTATTATGGAAACCAGCACCAAGCGCTGTTTATTCATCTCATATAATTATGGAGCTTTATAAAGAAGCAGGACTTCCTGATGGAGTAATTAATTTTATTCCAGGCGATGGTCCTAAAATTGGTGATCAAGTACTTGCTCATAGAGACTTAGCTGGAGTACACTTTACTGGATCAACTAAAACATTTAAGCATTTATGGAAAGGTGTATCTAATAACTTAGATACATATAAAAGCTATCCAAAAGTTGTTGGTGAAACTGGAGGTAAAGACTTCTGTATCGCCCATGAATCTGCTAATATTGATGGCCTTGTAACTGCTATGGTAAGAGGAGCATTCGAATATCAAGGACAAAAGTGCTCTGCTATGTCTAGAGCTTACCTTCCTGCTACTAAATGGGATATTATTAAAGAAAAGCTAGTAGCACAAATTGACACGATAGAAGTTGGACCTCCTGAAGATTTTAAAAACTTTGTAAATGCAGTTATTGATGAAACAGCGTTTGATAAAATATCTTCCTATATAGATTATGCAAATGCATCAAATGATTGTGAAGTTTTGTGTGGCGGTACATATGACAAATCAAAAGGTTATTTTGTTCAACCAACCGTAATAGTAACTAGTGACCCTCATTTTAAAACGTTAGAAGAAGAAATTTTTGGTCCTGTATTAACTATCTATGTATATGATACAGCTCAATGGTCAGAAACTTTAACGTTAATTGATTCAACATCACCTTATGCATTAACTGGATGTGTATTCTCTGAAGATAGAGATATTGTAGAAGAAGTACGCTCTACTTTAAGATTTTCAGCAGGTAATTTTTATATTAATGACAAACCAACCGGTGCTGTTGTAGGTCAACAACCATTTGGAGGAAGTAGAGCTTCTGGAACAAACGATAAGGGCGGTTCTATGCTTAATCTATTAAGATGGACCTCACCTAGAACAATTAAAGAAACATTCGAACCACCAAAGGACTATCGTTACCCTTATATGGATTAATATGAAAATTCACGAATACCAAGCTAAAGAAATCCTTAAAAAGTATAATATTCCTATTCAGGAAGGTTATGCCATTGAAAATAGCGCAGATATTGATAGTACTATTAAAAAAGTACAAGCTGATTTTAACTGCGAAGCTGTAATTGTCAAAGCTCAGATTCATGCTGGAGGTCGAGGAAAAGGTGGTGGAGTTAAGTACTGCCCTACTTTTGAAGATGCTCAAGGTGCTGCTAATACAATTCTAGGGATGAACTTGATTACTCATCAAACAGGTCCAGAAGGAAAAATGGTCAATAAAATCCTTATTACGGAGGCCTTAGATATTGAAAAAGAATATTATTTTGCTATTACATTTGATAGATCTAAAAATTCTGACGTGTTTATAGTTTCAAGTGAAGGCGGTGTTGATATTGAAGAAGTTGCAGAAAATAATCCTGATCAAATTATTAAAGCGTGGATTGATGACTCTCCTAACGCTCTAGAAAGCGCAGTAAAAGAAATTATTACATCTTTATCACTTGAAGAATTTGAAAATGTAGAACAAATGTTCAAAGACCTATACAAATGTTACCTTGAATCAGATTGTTCCCTACTAGAAATAAATCCTCTAGTATCAACGACTAGTAATGAGATTATAGCTTTAGATGCAAAAGTAGATATTGATTCTAATTCTCTCTTTAGACATCCTGAAATTGCCGCTTACCATGATAAATCAGAAGAAGATCCACTAGAACTTAAAGCTGCTGAATATGGATTAAATTATATCAAACTTGACGGAAATGTAGGTTGTATGGTAAATGGAGCAGGATTAGCAATGGCTACAATGGATATAGTAAAACATTGTGGTGGTGAACCTGCAAATTTCTTAGATGTAGGTGGAGCTGCTAATGTAGAAACTATTAAAAATGGTTTTAAAATTATTTTGTCTGACAAAAACGTGAAGTCCATTCTAATCAATATATTTGGTGGAATTGTTCGATGTGATAGAGTAGCTAACGGCGTTATACAAGCTGTAAAAGAATTAGATCTAGATGTTGTAGTGGTTGTAAGATTACAAGGTACCAACGCAAAATTAGCTAAAAAAATTCTTGATGAATCAGATATTGAATTAATCAGTGCAGAAACTATTAATGAAGCTGCAACAAAAGCTGTGGAGATGATCAAATAATATGTCAATTCTATTAAATAAGAATACAAATATACTAGTTCAAGGAATTACTGGATCTGAAGGATCATTTCATGCAGAACAAATGATGGAATATGGCTCAAAAGTTGTCTGTGGAGTCACTCCGGGAAAAGGTGGCCATACTGCAACAATAAAAAAACTGCCTGTATTCAACTCGATTGATGAAGCAAAGAAAGAATTTCAAATTGATGCTACTGTTATTTTTGTACCTCCAAGATTTGCAGCAAAAGCAATAATAGAAGCTATTGAAGCAAGGGTTGAATTAATAGTTTGTATATCTGAAGGTATTCCTGCTAGAGACATGGTTACAGTTAAGAATATGCTAGATAAATCTTCTAGCACTCTTATAGGGCCAAATTGTCCTGGATTAATAACAGCAGAGGAATCAAAAATTGGTATTACACCGGGATTTATATGCAAAAAAGGATCTGTAGGTATACTGTCAAGATCTGGAACATTGACCTATGAGGCTATCGATCAAGTAGTCAATGTTGGGTTAGGCATTACAACTGCAGTCGGTATCGGAGGAGATCCCGTTATAGGATCAAGTATGATAGATATATTAAAACATTTTCAAAATGATGACGATACAAAAGGGATTGTTATGATTGGTGAAATAGGTGGAAATATGGAAAATGATGCTGCCAGATGGGTAAAAGAGAATTTGAGTAAACCTGTAGTTTCCTTCATAGCAGGACAAACTGCACCTAAAGGAAAAAGAATGGGCCATGCTGGAGCAATAATATCTGAAGGATCTGAAACAGCTGAGGCTAAAATTAAAATACTTAAAGAATGCGGAATTTCAGTAGCAAATACTGTTTCTGAAATTGGCGTTACAATGAAAACATTAATAGGATAAAAATATGAAAAATACACTCGCAATTATTAAACCAGACGCAATGAAAAAAGGTCATCTTGAAGATATTAGAAAAGATATCTTGGACAATGGATTTGATATCGTAGAAGAAAAAACTTTAAATCTTTCAAATGAACAAGCTTGTTCTTTTTATGACATTCATCAAGATAAGCCTTTCTTTGATGAGCTTGTTGAATTTATGACTTCATATGAATGTCATGTGATGAAACTAGAAAAAGATGACGCTGTAGTTGAATGGAGAAATCTAATGGGCGCAACAGATTCTCAGAAAGCTGATGCTGGGACTATTAGGCAAAAATATGGTACTGATATTTCTATGAACGCTACTCATGGATCGGATAGCAATGATAATGCACATAAAGAAATTGAATTCTTTTTCAATGACTAAATATGCCTTATTAATAATTGGCTTATCTTCTAATCTATTTTCTCAGGAATTAAATGATGAGTGGCTAAATACCACTATAGAAAAAAGTACACCAGAAATAGTAGAAGTAAACACTATAGAAATATCAAATCAACCAGTAGAACAACAAAAAAATACTTACTTCACCATACAAGTAGCAGCTAAAGCTACTTTTGCAGATGCAGAAGAAGTTGTAAAAATATTAAATAATTATAATTTTGAAGCTTTTATACAAAAAAATGATTCAAATGAAAAATTAAAGTATCGCGTTAGGTATGGTAGTTTTTTATCAAGAGAAGATGCTTCTATGACGGCAAAAGATATTAAAAATGAGCTAGGATATGATTGCTGGGTGGACAAAATAGAATTATAAAAATTATTTTATTTCAAAGATTTATTTGTTTATATTGACGCTAGTTAAGGAAAGAAAATGTTACCTAAAAAAAGACAGTCCAAAACACGATCAAAAAAGAGAAGAACTCATTATACTTCTTCCCTAGTGCATACAGTTACCTGTAAAAACACTGGCGAAGAGCATCTACCGCATCATGCATACTATCATGACGGAATCCTGTATCATAAAGGAAAACCAGTCGATCAGAACTAATGGGTGATTGCTTTATTTTTTCAGGACAAGGTTCTCATCGTCCTGGAATGGGTTTAAAACTTTATCAGCACTCTACAATAGCTAAAGATAAAATTCATTTATCTAATCAAATTCTTGGATATGATATATCTGATATTATGTTCAATGACAACGAAGCTATTCTCAGGCAGACTAACTATGCCCAGGTAGCAATCT
>JAQXAG010000055.1 GCA_029253045.1 Fidelibacterota bacterium
GGTATATGATTAGTATCTTTAATAATATCTAATATTATGTTCGACGACAATGAAGCTATTCTCAGGCAGACTAACTATGCCCAGGTAGCAATCTACATTCATTCTTGTATTATTTTTGATATTATTAAAAATACTAATCATATACCTACAGCAGTCGCAGGGCATAGTCTTGGTGAATTCTCTGCTCTATATGCCAATAATACCTATACATTTGAAACAGGTCTTAAAATTGTAGATATTCGCGCTAAAGCAATGCATAGATGCGAAAAAAATAATGAAGGAAAAATGAGCGCTGTACTAGGAATGAGCAAAGATAAAATTATAGATATTTGTAATGGAACAGATACTCAAATAGCTAATATTAATTCAAATCAACAAATTGTTATTTCAGGGTCAGCAGAATCTATTCAATCCGTATCTGAAAAATTAAAAACTAATGGAGCAAAACGTATTATTGCCCTTCCTGTAAGCGGTGCATTTCATTCAAAACTAATGTCAGATGCAAAGCCTGAACTAAAAAAAATTATTTCAAATTCAACATTTAATGAGCCAACCGTTCCTATTGTATCAAATTTCGATGCAACACTACGATCAAATCCAGATGACATTAAAAAAGCTTTAATTGAACAAATTGATAATCCTGTTTTATGGCTCGATAGTGTTAAAGCATTAGGTGAAATAAATAATGATTTTATTGAGATAGGACCAAAAAAAATATTATCAGGAATAATCAAAAAAATAGATGAATTGTTTCATATTTCTAGTTTTAATAGCTATAATGATGTAGAGGAATATTTAAATGTTTAATCATTCAAGTAAAACAGCGTTAGTTACGGGAGCATCAAGAGGTATTGGAAAAACAATTTCAATGATGCTTGCAGATAATGGCATAAAAGTTATCGGCGTAGCAACATCAGATGAATCTCTTAAATCAATTCAGAATATCGACAATATTATTCCTTTTTGTTGCGACATATCAAATGAAAAATCTGTAGAACAATTATATAATTTTTCAAAAGAACACTTCGATTCGATTGATATCCTAGTAAACAATGCTGGAATCCACATGGATAATATCTTATTAAGAATGAAAACAAATGAATGGCAAAAAGTTTTAGATGTTAATTTGAATGGACCATTTTATTTAACAAGAATATTATTAAAAGATATGATCAAAAGCAAAAGTGGGAGAATTATCAATATTTCTTCTATTTCAGGTACCGATGGAAATAAAGGACAAAGTAATTACTCCGCATCTAAGGGAGGTTTACTTGCATTTACAAAGTCGCTTGCCAAAGAAGTAGGTCGCAGAAATATTACAGTTAATTGTATTGCTCCAGGAGTAATTGAAACAGACATGATTGCCCATTTGACAGATACTGTAAAAAAGAATTACTTAGATAGAATACCATTGAAAAAATTTGGAAAACCAGAAGATATTGGGAAAATGATTTTGTTTTTATCTTCGGATGAAGCCAGTTATATTACTGGGCAAACATTTTATATTGATGGTGGAATATCACTAAACTAGATAGGAGTAGGAACTATGTCATCGAATGATAAAGTAAAAAATATTATTATTGATAAATTAGGTGTTGATGAATCAAGAGTTGTAGCTGAAGCAAGCTTCCTTGATGACTTGGGTGCAGACTCATTAGATACCGTAGAATTGATTATGGAATTTGAAGAAGAGTTTGATCTAGAAATTCCAGATGAAGATGCAGAAAAAATCACCACAGTAGGTGCTGCATTTGAATACATTAACAATCACGCTAAATAATCTTGTCAAATAGAGTTGTTATCACTGGAGAAGGTAGTATTTCTCCTCTAGGATTATCATCCAAAGAACTTTGGAATAATCTTATTCATGGTAAATCGGGCGTCAAGCTAATTCAAAATTTTGATACTGAACAATTCAATGTAAAGATTGCTGGAGAGATTACAGATTTTGATCCTTTAGTGTTTTTTGACCATAAAGAATCTAGAAAGCTAGACCGTTATACCATGTTTGCTATGATAGCTGCAGATCAAGCTATTAAAAGCTCAGGAATTGATTCTTCAAATGTAGGTGTTATTTTAGGTACTGGTGTAGGCGGTATGCACACATTAGAACAAGAACAAACCAAATTATTAAATAAAGGTCAAAGAGGTGTATCTCCTCATTTTATACCAAAAATGATTCCAAATATTGCTGGTGGTCAAATTGCTATTAAACATGGATTTAATGGACCAAACTTTTCTCTTTCTACTGCTTGTTCTTCTGCTAGCGATGCTATAGGAATGGCATATAGATTAATTCAATCTAATCAAATACATGCAATGGTGTGTGGAGGGTCAGAAGGAGGAATAACTCCTTTAACATTATCCGGATTTTCAAACATGAAAGCATTATCAAAGAACAATGAAAATCCACAAAGCGCATCTAAGCCTTTTGATAAAAATAGAGATGGATTTATTATGTCTGAAGGATCAGCGATGTTGGTTTTAGAATCATTTGAAAGTGCCAAAAAAAGAGGTGCTAACATTTTAGCAGAAATTATAGGTTATGGAATTACAAATGATGCTTATCATATTACTCAACCTCACAATGAAAGCAAGGGTGCTACAAGTGCAATCGATTTGGCTTTACGAGATGGAGAAATCAATAAAGACGAAGTAAATTATATTAATGCGCATGGAACATCGACATATTACAATGATATGCTTGAAACTCAAGCGATTAAACAAGTCTTTGGTGATAATGCAAAAAACTTACCAGTAAGCTCTACAAAATCAATGACAGGTCATATGTTAGGCGCTACAGGCGCAATTGAAGCAATTAGCTGCATACATGCTATGAATAATGGAATAATCCCTCCTACTATCAACTATGAGACACCTGATCCAGAATGTGATTTAAACTATGTCCCAAATAAGAGTATTGAAATGGATTTAAATGTTACTATTAGTAATTCTTTTGGGTTTGGTGGACATAATTCTGTTTTAGCTTTAAAGAAATTTTAAGCTAATTCTTTTTTAAGAATGTCGATTGATTCAATTGCATCAATATCAACACTATTTAAATAGCCACACCAATAACTCAACCAATCAAGATAATTAATTAAATAAAAAAGTCCGCTTAAATCATTTCTCAAATCAGCTGGGATTTGAATATGAATATTTGAAGAAGTTTTATGTTTTAATACCTTATTTGTAACATTCATTCTTTTTATATTAGCAGGCCAAGTAATATCAACCCAAATCAAAGAAAAAAGGCTTTTATCAATTAACTTATTTTCCCACCCTACGATATCATTATGATTC
>JAQXAG010000060.1 GCA_029253045.1 Fidelibacterota bacterium
GTACAATGGACGACATTGTACTAGATTCAAAAATGAGTAAAGGTGCTATTTATCATTATTATAAGTCCAAAAAAGAAGTCTATTTAGGTGTTATTGAATCTTTAGAATATAAGTATACACAAGTCTTTGCGTAGGTAAATACAGAAGATACTAATAAAAGAAAATTAAAAAGTTTATTCACCATTGTTGGTAGTCAGTTAGAAAAAGATCCCACGTTTTTTAAATCTTTTTCAACATTCTGGTCAATATCCAGACATGATGAAGATTTCAGAAAAGCGATACAAAATATGTATAATCGCTTTCAAAAATTTATAGAATTAATAATAGTTGACGGAATTAAGAAGAAGGAATTTAAGAGCATTTTAGATCCTAGGATTTCTGCTCTTTCACTAATACTTAATATTGAAGGAGTTTTTTGGTTCACCTTATTTGAATCAAAAGAACTAGATGCGGAAAACTATATAGATCAAGTTTCAGATTATATTTTAAATGCTTATACGTTAAAAGAGGGGAAATAATAATGTCCGATAAACAACAAAATGATAATACAACAGATTCATCAAAAGATGGAGTAATTGACTTTAGCAAGATTAAAACCGGCGGAACATTTTTAACTAATGTAGTCGGCTCTGAAAAAGTTTTTTGTAAAGAACTATTTTCAGAAGAAGAAAAAATGATCTATGAAGCAATGCGTGATTTTGCAACAAATGAATTGTTACCATTATCTCAAAATGAACTAAATAAAAAAGATGAAAAATTAATAAGAAAACTTGTTGAACAAATGGGTGAATTAGGTTTCCTAGGAATTGATGTTCCTGAGAAATATGGTGGATCTGAAATGACCAAAACTGGTATGTGTATTTTAGCAGAAGGTATTTCATTCTGTGGTAGCCCATCTTTTTGCACTGTTTGGAATGTTCAAACTTCTATCGGTTCTTTGGGAATCATATGGTATGGAAATGACGAACAGAAGAAAAAATGGTTGCCGGGTATTTGTTCAGGAGAAAAAATTACAGCATTTGGTTTAACAGAACCTGAAGCTGGTTCAGATGCAACAAATTCTAAAACTACGGGCGTGCTTTCGGACGATGGAAAACACTATATATTAAATGGTCAGAAAATTTTTATTTCAAATGGTGCATGGGCTGATACTGTCATAGTTGCATTGAAAATTGATGGAAAATTCTCCTCGATCGTTGTTGAAAAAGGTACTCCAGGATTTGAGATTGGAAAAGAAGAAAAGAAAATGGGAATGGAAGGCTCATCAACTGTTCCTTTATATTTTACTGACTGCAAAGTTCCAGTTGAAAATTTACTTGGTAATGTAGGAGAAGGTGCAGGACCTGCATTTTGTGGTCTAAATATTGGTAGATTTAAGCTTGGTGCCTCAGCTATAGGTGGAATGATGTTAGGAATGAAGCATGCTGTAGAATATGCAAAAGAGAGAAAGGCTTTTGGACAATACATCTCCGATTTTGGCTCAATTCAAGAAAAATTAGCCACTGCAACTATTCTAACATATACACTTGATAGTACATGCTATTCAGTAATTGGAAAGCAAACCGAAGCAATTAATGAGTTAGATAAAAACGATCCTGAGTATTATATAAAGCAGGGAAATACTACAGAAAAATATATTGCTGAAAATTCTATTGTAAAGGTATATGGTAGTGAGTCAGCAGAACAATTAATTGATCATTGTTTTCAAATTTTTGGTGGATATGGATTCATTGAAGAATATCCTATTGCCCAAGCATATAGAGATAATAGGATAAATAAAATTTGGGAAGGAACAAATGAAATCAACAAAATGCTTTGTGGAAGAGCTATGATTACAAAAGCTTTAAGTGGAGAAATAGGATTTAAAGAATATTTAGAAAAGGTTGATGGGTTTTGTAAAGATGATCTTGATAGCGGATATGAAGGTGCATACAAGGATGAAGTTGAATGTATTGAAGCTGCTAAAGGTATCTATGCAATTTGTTTGAATGAATCTTTAAGCAAGCATGGTCAGGATATTGGAATTGAGCAAGTAATTATTGAAAATCTGGCTAATATTCTAATCTATTGTTATGTGGCTGATTCAACTTTATCAAGAGTGATGCAGCACAAGGATTTTTATGTATCTAAAAATCAAATTGTACCTGAAATGTGTGCAAAGGTATACACTGCTGAGCAAGGTACTAGAGTCATGGAATATGCATACAAAATATTAAATAATATTTATAATAGTGATATTCCAGCAGATCTAAATGCTAAGCTTGATGTTTTGAAAGAAAGACTTTCTTTATCAACCGATACAATTGGTTTGAAGAAAATAATTGGAGAAAAAGTTATTGAATCTGGTGGCTATCCAGTTCAAAGCTTCTAAGGAGGAAAAATGAGTAATAAAGCTGTAATTATTGACGGAGTTAGATCTCCGATTGGTACAAAAGGAAGTGCTTTAGTAGGAATGAGACCAGATGAAATAGCTGGTCAAGTTATTAAGGGTCTTTTGGATCGTAATAAAGAGTTAGATATAAATGCAATTGAAGATGTGTCATTGGGGTGTGCATTTCCAGAAGGGCCAACTGGTATGTTGGTAGCAAGAGGAGCTGCTCTTCTAGCCGGTATCCCAGAAACTGCTGCGGCAAACGTTATTAATAGATATTGTGGTTCAGCTATGACTTCACTTCATATGATTAGTTCTGCTATTGAAGCAGGAGATATCGAAGTTGGCATTGCAGGTGGAGTAGAAGATATGTTTAGCATTCCTCAGGGAGGTTTTGCTCCTGATTTCAATGTGCAATTAGCAGAAGAAGACTACTATATTTCTATGGGTGAAGGAGCTGAATTGTTAGCTGACAAGTTGGATATCTCGAGAAAGGAACAAGAAGAATTTTGTTATAATTCTCACAACAGAGCAGTCGCTGCACAAGAAGAAGGAAAGTTTGATAATGAAATTATTCCAATAACTCTTGAAAATGGAACAGTATTTGATAAAGATAGCGGTCCTAGGGTGCCTAATAAGGAAAAAATTGAATCTTTAAATCCTGCATTTAAAGCTGATGGTACAGTTACTGCTGCAACGAGTAGTCCATTTTCTATTGGAGCATCTGCAATGCTTATAACGAGCGAAGCTTATGCAAAAGAGCATGGTCTTAAGATTAGAGCTTATATAGAAGGTAGGGCAGTAGCGGGCGTTAATTGGAAAATGTTTGGATCGGGACCAGTTCCTGCTACAGCTAAAGCATTGAAAAATACAGGAATGTCAATAGAAGATATTGATGTTATGGAAATAAACGAAGCATTCGCTGCACAAGCTTTGTATTGTGTAAAGGAAGCAAATTGGGATTTAGATAAAGTCAATTTAAATGGTGGTGCTATTGCATTAGGTCATCCTCTTGGGATATCAGGTACAAGAATAATTACTACTCTTCTCAACGTAATGGAGCAACAAGAAAAATCTGTCGGACTTGCAACAATGTGCGTAGGAACAGGACAAGGAATCACAACTATTATTAAAAGGGGATAAAACGGATGAGTATTGAAATTAAAAAATGTGCCGTACTTGGTGCAGGAGTAATGGGAGCACAAATTGCAGGACATATAGCAAATGCAGGGATACCATCCTTATTGTTTGATATGAATGAAGAGCTTGCACAAAAAGGAGTGGATGGGTTGTCAAAATTAAAGCCAGCACCTCTTTTTTCAAGTAGTAATGCATCTCTTGTGACACCATGTACATACGATAATGATATGGAAAAATTAAATGATTGTGATTTGATTATCGAGGCAGTTGCAGAAAAAATCGAAATTAAGCATACGGTATATAAGAATCTACTACCGCACTTAAAACAAGATGCTATCCTTGCATCAAATACATCGGGGATACCATTAGCAAATTTAGTAGAAGTTCTTCCGGAGGATGTTCAAAAAAGTTTCTTAATTGCACACTTTTTTAACCCTCCAAGATATTTAAAGTTATTAGAGTTGGTAAAAGGGGAAAAGACATCAGATGAAGTTTATGAAACAATGACTGAATTTGGTGAAACTACATTAGGTAAGGGTATTGTACATGCAAAAGATACTCCTGGATTTATTGGTAATAGACTTATCAATGCAGGCGGACCTTTAACATATCATAAAGCTGTAGAAATGGGACTTACTATTGAAGATGTAGATGCTCTTTCTGGTACACTGGTTGGAAATGCGAAGAGTGCCTATTTTAGAACCCAAGATGTTGTTGGTTTAGATACTGCATTGAATGTTCAAAATAATATGTTTGATAGGGTTACTACAGAATCAGAAGAAGAAAGACAGAAGTTTAAAGCTCCTGACATGCTAGTTAAGCTTGTGAAAGACGGAAGACTTGGTCAAAAAAGTGGATCTGGTTGGTATAAAAAAGAAGGTAAGGAAATCTTATCACTTGATTTAGATACGATGGAATATACTCCAACTAAGAAAAGAATGTTTGATACTATTCGAGTTGGAAAACCTATTAAAGATCTTAAGAAGAGATTAGCTGCAATTACATATTTAGATGATATTGGAGCAAAATTTCTATGGGAATGTAATGCTCCAATGTTTACTTATACAGCAGAGCTAATTCCTGAAATTGCTGATAGTATTGTTGAGATTGATAATGCTATGAGATGGGGATTCGCAAGAGAAGTCGGTATTTTCGATGCATGGGATGCAATTGGCGTTGAGAAGTCTGTTAATAAAATGAAAGAAGAAAATAGAAAAGTTCCTGCATGGGTTGAACAAATGTTAGCAACTGGAAGAAAGTCATTTTATGAAATTAAAAACGGAGAAATGACATATTGGTGCCCAGTAAATAAAAAGCCCGTTGTATATAAACAAAATAAGAAGGTTCTTAATCTTAATTTGTATAAAAATACAAAAAATACTATAAAGCGTGACTGGAGTGCAAGCATACATGACATTGGTGACGGTGTTTTAAATGTAGAGTTTCATTCTATTTTTGTTCCCGCATTTAATCCTCTTGACAGATCTATGAACGATATCATGAAACATGCGTTAGACTTGTTAGAAACTGGTAAATATAAAGGGTTAGTTGTTGGTCACCAGGGAAAAAACTGGTGTGCTGGAGCTAACGTGAATGATTTTAAAATGGCAATTGATTCAGGAAATTTACAAGTAATGGATGCAGGTGTTAAAGAGATGCAAGATGTTACACAGCGAATCAGGCACTCAAAGTATCCTGTTGTTACATGCCCCTTTAACTTAGCTTTGGGTGGAGGGTTTGAGTTTTATGCTTGCTCTTCTCATACAGTTGCTTCTGGCGAGTTATATGCTGGATTAGTAGAAGCTATTCAGGGCTTAATTCCAGGCGCAGGTGGTCATTTAAGAGTATTGCTTAATCTGTTAGAAAATAATGATGCAAAAAATGTAAATATGAATATTGGTCGTCAAGCTATTCAGCTTATTAATCCATTGACAGTATCAAGAAGCGCAACGGATGCTTTGAAAAAAGGTTGGCTACGTAAAAGCGATACAATTGCAATGAATTCTGAGCATTTATTAGCTATTGGTAAAAGTAAAGTTCTGGAAATGAGTGACGCGGGATATGAACCACCAAAATATAGAGATGATTTAACATTACCAGGAATGACATTGAGAACAATGGCATCAGTTGGAGCTAAAGCAATGAAAGCTCAAGGAAAGATATCTGATCATGATGAATTAGTAAATTCAAAATCAGCGTATGTTTTAAGTGGGGGTGATAAAGGTGGCTTAATGTCTAAAGTAGATGAACAGCATGTATTAGACATCGAAAGAGAATGCTTTATGTCTCTAGCTGGAGAACCTAAAACACAAGCTCGTATTGCTCATTTTTTAAAGACAGGAAAACCTTTAAGAAATTAAAAATACCTTTTATTTTTCTAACAGATAAATAAAATTTTCTTTTTAAAACAGAGCTGATAGCCGTAAATTCCTCACCATATTCTATTAAAAGAATATGATTAATTTGGAGAGAAAAAATGGCAAAATGGTCTAAAAAAACATTCATTGATCACATCAATCAAAGTTGCGAGAACGATGTAGCGGTTAACTGCTTGCAATTGATAGATTTTTCTGAAAAAAATTCTGACGAAATAACATGGGGCACTGGAGATGGTTGTGGTACAATGACATTTAGATGTAATTCAGATTACGGAGTTTTACCTCTCTTTCGACTCTCCTCAAATGGAAAAATTAATCTTCAGCTAAATTTTTTAAGAGGTAAAAATCTTCACAAGCAGATATTAGAAGACATGATTGTTAAGTTTGAATCAAATTTTTTGAGACAATATGACCAAGAATCTTATCCATCTGACTCCTATGAAGAAATAGAAGATTTAATTTGTACACAAAATCAATTAGACACATTTATTAAAACTATAGAAGGCTGTATTTACAGGTTAAAACAATAAAATGAACTTAAAAATCAAATCTAAAAAAATTAATGAATTCACATATGAGCTATCTATTGTTGCCGCATGGAAAGATATTGAATCAGATTTTCAGCTATGCAAAAAGAAGGTAGCAAAAGATATTAAGGTAGCAGGATTCCGTAAAGGTAAAATTCCAGATAATATATTGATGACACAATATTTAGGACAAATTGAGATGAATTTTGTTCAAGATTTTTCCGAAAAATATTACATCCTAGCTTTACAAAAAGAAGAGCTTAATCCTATTAATCAAGCTGCATTAAAAGACATAGACTTTGCATATGAAAAAGATTTTTCTTTTAAGTCTGAATTCGAAATAGAGCCACCATTATCAGTTCCAAAGCTTAAAAAGAATATGGTAACTGTAGAGAAAACAAATTTTATATCCAATGATAAAGAAGTAGAAGATACAGTTACTAATATATTGAACTCTCAAAGCAAAACTGACAAAATTGAAGAAGGTTCTGCAGAAGGAGACTTCATGATTGCAGATTTTCAAGAGGTTGATGAGTCTGGCATCGCTATTATAGGAAAAAAAGAGAAGAAGTATATTGCTATTGGTCAAGAACCATTTATTAATAATAATAAAGAACTTTTAATTGATAAAAAGGTTGGTGATACGATTAAAATGACTATTGATTTAGGATCGGGTGAAAAAGATTACAGTATTTTAGTTGAGTCAATGCAAAGAAGAGTTCCACCAACATTAGATGAAGAATTTGTAAAAACAATGGATCCAAATTGTAAAAGCGTAGAAGATTGGAAGTCTAATATTAAAAAAAGTATTGCATTAGAATATGAAAAAAAATCAGAAGAACTTTTCAATTCAGCTATTATTGATCAGTTTATAAAGCTTGTTGATCCAGTTCTGCCATTATCGATGCTTGACTCATACCTTGCAAATATTGTCAATGAAGTGAAGACAAATAATCAAAATATGCAAAATATGGATGATGAAAAAATAAAAGAAGAATATAAGTTGTTTGCTGAGAATAATTTGAAATGGTATTTACTAAGAAAAGCTATGATTAAAGATTTAGATATTTCTATCGATGAAAAGGCAGTAGAGGAATTTATAAAAGAAGCTATTGATAAAAACGTAAGTCAAAAAGCTGAAATTGAAAGATTTTATAAAAAAGAATCTAATAAATCGAAGTTGTCTGATGACTTACTTGATCAAAAAATACTAGATATGTTAAAAGAGCATTCAAAAGTTAAAGAGAAAGATACTAATACAGCGGATCTTCAAGCTGGGCACAATAATCCATAATCATCATGGGACATTTTAGTGGTCTTATAGGAATTTTTACATTACTCTTTATTGCATTTTTATTATCTGAGAATAAAAAAAGTATTAATATAAAAACAGTTTCTCTTGGTCTTGCACTACAATTTATTTTTGCTATTTTTATTTTAAAAACTCCTTTCGGAGCGCCTATTTTTAGTTTTTTAGATCAAGCTATTACAACCTTAATTAGTTTTTCTGATTCTGGCGCTAACTTTTTATTTACATCATATATAGATGGAGTAGGTTTTCATCCAGGCCTAGTTAACTTCGCTTTTAAAACTCTTCCAACTATCATCTTCTTTTCTAGTTTAGTTTCAGTGTTATATCATTTTGGAGTTATACAGATAATGGTAAAATTTATAGCACGTTCTATGCAAAAAACAATGGGTACGAGTGGTTCTGAAACATTAAGCGTAGCTGGTAATATTTTTTTAGGACAAACAGAATCTCCACTGATGGTAAGACCGTTCATTGATAAGATGACCAAATCGGAATTAATGGCAGTAATGACAGGCGGATTTGCGACCGTATCTGGGGGAGTCTTAGCAATTTATGTATCATGGCTATCAGATATTCCAGGGATTGCAGGTCATCTATTAGCAGCTTCTGTTATGTCAGCACCCGCTGCACTTGTTATAGCTAAGATTATTTATCCTGAAACAGAGGTTTCTGATACGATGGGCGATCTTAATATAGAAATTAAACAATCTCATACAAATGGTATGGAAGCGTTGAGTACAGGAGCTACTGATGGATTAAAGTTGGCAGCTAATATTGCAGCAATGTTAATTGCATTTATATCATTTGTAGCAATGATCAATTTTTTTCTTGCATTTTTAGGTACATCGATGGAAGCTATTTTTGGATTTATATTTAGACCTTTAGCATGGACAATGGGTGTGCCTTGGAATGAAGCACAAATGGTAGGTATGTTAATGGGTAAGAAGATTGTTTTGACAGAATTAATTGCCTATGGAGATTTGCAAAGAATAATAGCGGATGGAATGATATCTGATCGCACAGTTATTATAGCTACCTATGCTCTATGTGGTTTTTCTAACTTTGGTTCTATTGGAATTCAACTAGGTGGTATTGGAGCAATGGCTTCAAATCGTAAAAAAGATCTAGCAAAATTAGTTACAAAAGCTATGTTTGGTGGAGCATTAGCGTCGTGGCTAACTGCTACAATTGCCGGCCTTTTAATCTAGACATTAAAAATAAATAATATTTTTTAATATTTTAGTAGGTTATCTGTATAAACCGTTATAATTTGCGTGGCTTTTGTGTCAGAAAAATGCAAAAGAATTTTTTTAGTTATTTGAAAATTTACTATGTAGAACCTTTGTCTTTTAATCCTGTAGTCGATATACGAACAAACTTAAACAATACAATTGAGAGTTTGATCCTGGCTCAGGACGAACGCTGGCGGTGTGCTTAACACATGCAAGTCAACGAGAATTTATCTTCGGATAATAGTAAAGTGGCGAACGGGTGAGTAACGCGTAAATAACTTGCCTTGGAGATTGGGACAACATTGGGAAACCAGTGCTAATACCAAATAATGCAGCGGGCCCTTCGGGGCATAGTTGTTAAAGTAGGCTTCGGCTTACACTTCAAGATAGATTTGCGTCCGATTAGTTAGTTGGTAGGGTAATAGCCTACCAAGACCGAGATCGGTAGCTGGTCTGAGAGGATGATCAGCCACACTGGAATTGAGATACGGTCCAGACTCCTACGGGAGGCAGCAGTGAGGAATTTTGCACAATGGGCGAAAGCCTGATGCAGCAACACCGCGTGATTGATGAAGTTTTTAGGAATGTAAAAATCTGTCGTAAGGGAAGAAATGTTTCGGATGTTAATACCATCTGTTACTGACGGTACCTTACAAGAAAGGACCGGCTAACTTCGTGCCAGCAGCCGCGGTAATACGAGGGGTCCTAGCGTTGTCCGGATTTACTGGGCGTAAAGGGTACGTAGGCGTTTTAATAAGTTGTATGTTAAATATCTTAGCTTAACTAAGAAAGTGCATACAAAACTGTTAAGATAGAGTTTGAGAGAGGAACGCAGAATTCATGGTGGAGCGGTGACATGCGTAGATATCATGAGGAAAGTCAAATGCGAAGGCAGCCTTCTGGCTCAAAACTGACGCTGAGGTACGAAAGCGTGGGGAGCGAACAGGATTAGATACCCTGGTAGTCCACGCCGTAAACGATGAGTATTTGGTGCTGGGGGATTCGACCCTTTCAGTGCCGTAGCTAACGCGATAAATACTCCGCCTGGGGACTACGATCGCAAGATTGAAACTCAAAGGAATTGACGGGGACCCGCACAAGCGGTGGAACATGTGGTTTAATTCGATGATACGCGAAGAACCTTACCTGGGTTTGACATGTCAGAGAAAGTTTTCCGAAAGGAGAACCCTTTAATAATTTATTATTAAACTCTGTCACAGGTGATGCATGGCTGTCGTCAGCTCGTGTCGTGAGATGTTAGGTTAAGTCCTGCAACGAGCGCAACCCCTATATTTAGTTGCCAGCACATAATGGTGGGGACTCTAAATAGACTGCCCGGAATAACCGGGAGGAAGGTGGGGATGATGTCAAGTCAGTATGTCCCTTATACCCAGGGCTACACACGTGTTACAATGGATAGTACAAAAAGTAGCAATTCCGCGAGGAGGAGCCAATCTTTAAAACTATCCCCAGTTCAGATTGAAGTCTGAAATTCGACTTCATGAAGCAGGAATCGCTAGTAATCGTAGGTCAGCACACTACGGTGAATACGTTCCCGGGTCTTGTACACACCGCCCGTCAAGTCATGGAAGTCTGCAGTACCCAAAGATGGTATCCTAACCGCAAGGAGGGAGCTGTTTAAGGTAAGGCAGGTAACTGGGACTAAGTCGTAACAAGGTAGCCGTACCGGAAGGTGCGGCTGGATCACCTCCTTTCAAGGAGTAATCTTCTTTATTTTTTAATAAAGTAAGATATGGTCGAAGTCTAAATCTATGATTTAGATTTTTAACTATAGAATTAATAGACAGGTTCTACATAGTGTTTTATTTAGAGTTTATAAAAGGGGCTTATAGCTCAGCTGGTTAGAGCGCATCTCTGATAAGGATGAGGTCCGTGGTTCGAGTCCACGTAGGCCCACCAATTAAAACATTGGGGCTGTAGCTCAGTTGGGAGAGCAATTCCCTTGCACGGAATAGGTCGCAGGTTCAATCCCTGTCAGCTCCACAAAATTTAGATTTTAGATATTTGACAATTTGGAAATTTAACGCGGGTAACAGAGTTATGCTTTATATTTTAATAACTCTGCTACAAACAACTGTGTCATAGCTATTTATGATTTTAATCCTGTAGCTGTGATGCAAATCAATTGTATTGATCAAATTCTAATTCCGAATGGGGCAACCCATTTTTTGATCAATATTTGTATTAATTAGAATAGTTTTCAATTATTCTAATTAATGCTGAATCATTAAAACACTCAAGTCATATAAGAACTTGAAAAAAGCTACTAAGAGCACACGGAGGATGCCTTGGTACATGGAGGCGATGAAGGACGTGGTAAGCTGCGATAAGCTTCGGGTAGGTGCACACAACTGTTAATCCGGAGATTTCCGAATGGGGCAACCCGTTTTGAGTTATATCAAAACACTTCTATCTGAATATATAGGATAGAAAGAGCGAACGAGGTGAACTGATACATCTAAGTAACCTTAGGAAAAGAAAACAATAGTGATTCCCTTAGTAGTGGCGAACGAAAGGGGAATAGCCTAAACCAATATTGTGTCAAGTCTGCAAATCTTGCAATGTTGGGGTTGAGGGGTTATTATTAATCTAATTGCAGTTAGGTTGACAAGTCAAAAAATATAATGTTAACAAAAAAATCTGGAAAGATTTACCATAGAAGGTGATAGTCCTGTATGTGAAAATGTTATATCTTGTCTTAATAATTCCCAAGTAGGGCGGGACACGTGAAATCCTGTTTGAATCTGCCAAGACCACTTGGCAAGGCTAAATACTTCCATGTAACCGATAGTGAACTAGTACCGTGAGGGAAAGGTGAAAAGTACTCCGAAAGGAGAGTGAAATAGAACCTGAAACTGTGTGTTTACAAGCGGTCAGAGTTCGGCTTTATGCTGAACGATGGCGTGCCTTTTGCATAATGAGCCAGCGAGTTAGTCGTATGTTGCTAGGTTAAGTATTGTTAAATACGGAGCCGTAGGGAAACCAAGTCTGAATAGGGCGAATGAGTATCATGCGCTAGACCCGAAACCGAGTGATCTATCCATGGTCAGGTTGAAATTTCAGTAACATGAAATGGAGGACCGAACCCACTAAAGTTGAAAATTTAGGGGATGAACTGTGGATTGGAGTGAAAGGCTAATCAAACTCGGAGATATCTGGTTCTCGCCGAAATGTCTTTAGGGACAGCGTTAATGTAGTGTACCGGGGGTAGAGCACTGGATGGACTAGGGGGCCTACAAGCTTACCAAACCCAACTAAACTCCGAATACCGGATACATGATCGTTAGCAGTGAGGCTAGGGGGGATAAGCTTCTTAGCCGAGAGGGAAACAACCCAGACCAACATCTAAGGTCCCAAAATTTATACTAAGTGATTTAAGGATGTCAAATCGCCCAGACAGCTAGGAGGTTGGCTTAGAAGCAGCAATCCTTTAAAGAAAGCGTAATAGCTCACTAGTCAAGGGGTTTGGCGCCGATAATATCCGGGACTATAAAGTATAATACCGAAGATTTGGATTTAGTAATAAGTGGTAGGCGAGCGTTCTATTAACCGTTGAAGGTTGATCCGTGAGGACAGCTGGAGGAGATAGAAGTGAGTATGCTGGCATGAGTAGCGATAAACACAGTGAAATTCTGTGTCACCGAAAACCCAAGGGTTCCTGAGTAAAGCAAATCTGCTCAGGGTTAGTCGGAACCTAAGCCGAGGCCGAAAGGCGTAGGCGATGGAAAACGGGCTTAATATTCCCGTACCAGTCTATATTTGTTTGAACTATGTGGTAACGTAGAAGTGAAAGATCAGCCAGGTTTTGATTGTCCTGGTTTAAGTGCGTAGGAAGTTCTGATAGGTAAATCCGTTAGAACAATTCCGAGACACGAATAGGAGGGCCTAGCCCACAAACTGATCCTAATCATGCTACCGAGAAAAACCTCTATGTGAGAATATAAACTGACCGTACTCTAAACGGACACACGTGGGTGAGGAGAGTATCCTAAGGTGCTTGAGTGATTCTAGGTTAAGGAACTAGGCAAATTGGCCCCGTAACTTCGGGAGAAGGGGTGCCTTTTTAGGTGAGATCATTTACTGATCAAGCTAGAAAAGGCCGCAGTGAAAAGGCGCGAGCGACTGTTTATCAAAAACACAGGTCTCTGCTAAGTCGTAAGACGAAATATAGGGACTGACACCTGCCCGGTGCTGGAAGGTTAAACTGAGATGTCAATCTACTTCGGTGGATGAAGCTTTGAGGTGAAGCCCCAGTAAACGGCGGCCGTAACTATAACGGTCCTAAGGTAGCGAAATTCCTTGTCGGGTAAGTTCCGACCTGCA
>JAQXAG010000103.1 GCA_029253045.1 Fidelibacterota bacterium
TGAACCATTAGCTCCTGAAAAAGAAGTAGAGTTAGCTGTTCGTATTGAAAAAGGTGACAAGCAAGCGATGAAAGAATTAGTAGAAGCTAATCTTAGATTTGTAGTATCAGTTGCTAAAAAATATCAGGGAAATGGTCTGTCTCTTTCAGATATCATTAATGAAGGAAATTTAGGACTGATCAAGGCAGCAAAGCGATTTGATCCTTCTCGTGGATTCAAATTTATTTCTTATGCAGTTTGGTGGATTAGACAGGCAATACTGCAGGCACTAGCTGAACAAGGTCGTTTAATTAGATTGCCTCTAAATCGAGTAGGTACTATTACCAAAATCACTAAAGCAGCAGAGAAGCTAGAAGCTGAAATGGGTAGGCCTCCAAAGGTGGAAGAGATTAGTCATCAGCTTGAAGTTAAAACTGAGGAAGTATTTAATGCTTTACAATACTCAAGAAGACATAGTTCTTTAGATGCTCCATTTGCAGAAGGGGAAGACAGTTCTTTAATCAATGTTATTGAAGATGAACAAGAAAAAGATCCTGACAATAAAGTAATGGATACATCTATGAAAGAAGAAATTGCTTCAGCTTTAAGTACTTTAACCGACAGAGAACGCGCTGTTATTGAAATGTACTTTGGTATAAATCGTGATAGATCTTTTACATTAAATGAAATTGGAGAGCAGTTTAGTTTGACACGTGAAAGAGTGAGACAAATTAAAGAAAAAGCCATCAGAAGATTAGCTCATAAAACAAGAAGTGAACCATTGCGAGTTTATCTTGGGCAGTAATTTAGATCCTGCTTTAATTCTTTTTCCAATTTTTCCTTTAGTTTTAATGATGCATGTTCATGTAATTGTTAATGCAATGCAAATCAGAAAGTCTGTGTTAAGTAAAGAGCTAGATTCTCGATGGTTAAAGTATATGCCAGGCTGGCAAGAAATTCCAAATAATATTCAAGCTTCAAGAGAACTGTATAAAAATCTTTTTGAGGCTCCAGTAGTATTTTTGATTTTTTGTTTATGTGCATATTCTGTCAACAATGTATCTTTGTTTAATTTAACTTTAGCTTGGTTATATGTTGTTTTAAGATTTTGGCATTATTATATCAGAGCAGTTAATCCGAAAATATCTAAAAGAAGAATTCCTTTTCAATATTCATTACTTGTTACGTTCGTTCTTTGGATTGAATTATTTATTTTTTTGCTAAAATAATTCTATAGCACAACAATTACGATAGTTGTATAATTCAACAACATGAGTAAAAAATCTAGAATTGCCATAATTGGAAGACCGAATGTCGGTAAATCAACACTTTTTAATCGACTATCAGGAAAAAGAACGTCTATTGTTGATCAAGTCGAAGGTGTAACAAGAGATCGAATCTATGCTTCTGGTGAATGGCTTAATAAAGGATTTGATATTATCGATACTGGTGGTTTTGTAAGCTCAAATGAAGATATTTTTAATGAAAAAATTAAAGAGCAGATTATAGAGGCTTTAAATGAGTGTGATGGTATCATCTTTATGGTTGATGGAAAGGATGGACTAAATCCAAACGATAGTCATTTAGCAAAAATGATTAGACATTCTAATAAAAATTATGTTCTGGCAGTAAACAAGTGCGATACGCCAGATCATACTGATCGAATAAATCCATTTTTTAGTTTAGGTCTTAAGGAGCCTGTACCAATTTCAGGGTTAAATGGGGCAGGTGTAGGAGATGTATTAGATACCTTATTTGCGCATGAAGATCTTGAAGGACAAGATTTCGATGATATTGATGAAGAATCTATGTCAATATCGATTGTTGGGATGCCAAATGTTGGTAAGTCATCTATTCTTAACGCTTTGATTCAAAGAGAGCAGGCAATTGTTTCAGACATTGCTGGAACAACAAGAGATTCTATCGATACTCATATAAAATGGCATGGACATTCAATTAAGATTGTGGACACTGCAGGATTGAGAAAAAGAAGTAAGGTTGATGATGACATTGAATATTATAGTTCATTAAGAGCGATTGATTCATTAATTAGATCAGATGTTGTTTTGCTTGTTATGGATGCAGAAAAGGGTTTTACAAAACAAGAGAAAACAATTGCTAGTGAGATCATTCGTAGAGGAAAAAGGATGGTAATTCTTGTTAATAAATGGGATTTAACAGCTAATAAAAATATTTCTGCAGAAATATTTAAAGAAGAGATGGCTCATGAGTTTCCTTTAATCCAATACTATCCTGTACTTTTTGTATCTGCTTTAACAAAAAGGCGTATATCGAATATATTATCTGAAACTTGGACTGTATTTGAAAAACAAAGAGATAAGATTGGTACAAAAGTATTGAATGAGTGGTTGGTAAAAGCGGTTAGAAAGCATCCACCTCAAGCGTCGCTGGGAAAGTCAATCAAGCTAAAGTTTATTGAGCAAGTACAATACTCCCCACCAATATTTGCTTTCTTTTGCAATTACCCTAAGTTGATTACTGTCGCTTATAAGCGATATTTACATAATCAGCTTAGAGAATCTTTTGATTTAGATGGTATAACAATTAAGTTGTCTGTGAGGAAGGGATAATGAATCAAAAAAAAATCTATAGTTGGGCTTTATATGACTGGGCAAATTCAGCATTTGCTACTACTGTAATGGCAGGATTTTTTCCTATTTTCTTCTCTCAATATTGGTCAGATCCAAGCAATTTATCAATTAGTACTTTTTATTTAGGATTAGGAAATTCTTTAGCATCTATTGTTGTTGCGTTATTAGCGCCTTTTCTTGGTGCAATTGCAGATAGGGGAAGTTTCAAAAAAAGATTTTTAATATTTTTTGCATTTTTAGGTATTGTGATGACAGTAGGTTTAGGATTTGTTGCTCAAGGTATGTGGCCGGTCGCTCTATTACTTTATATCTTTGCGACTATTGGATTTTCAGGCGCTAATACCTTTTATGATTCTTTATTGCCAAGCGTAAGTAATGAAGAGACGGTAGATTATGTTTCTGCTTTAGGGTATTCATTAGGATATCTTGGAGGTGGTATACTTATTGTGATTAATTTTTTAATGTTATCTTATCCTGAATCCTTTGGTTTGGCAGATAGTACCGCTGCAATTCAATGGTCTTTCATATCTGTTGGAATATGGTGGGCAATATTTTCAATACCTATTATGTTATTTGTAGAAGAAGAAAAAGAGCTTGAGACGAAGAGTATTACTGAATCAATTAGAGAAGGTATAGCTCAGTTTAAATCTACTTTCAATGAAATAAGAAATTTAAAAGTAGTAGCTACTTTTTTACTAGCTTATTGGCTTTACATAGATGGAGTAGACACAACAGTAAGGATGGCTGCAAATTTTGGTATTAATTTAGGATTTGGTCAAACTGCTATTATGGGAGCGCTCGTTCTTGTCCAATTTGTTGCATTTTTTGCCACATTGCTATATATCAAATTTTCAGATAAAGTCGGTATAAAAAATGGAATCTATACAGCAATTTTTGCATATGTATTTATTGTTTTTGGTGCATTCTTTGTTACAGAAGCATGGCATTTTTATATTTTAGCAGTATTAATTGGTTGTTTTCAAGGAGGAATTCAAACGCTCAGTAGGAGTTTATATTCTCGTATTATCCCTGAAAATAAATCAGGTGAATTTTTCGGATTTTTCAATATGTGGGGTAAGTTTGCTGCAGTATTTGGACCTTTAATCATGGGTTCTGCTACAGTATTAATAAATAATGCTATTGCAGATCAAGAGCTTGCAGCTCGCATTGGTTTTCAATCAATCATTGTACTCCTTTTATTAGGTGCTTATGTATTTTCTAAGGTAGACCTGGCTGAAGGTGAAGCCATGGCTAAAAAATTATAATTTTTTTTCATATTTTTTGCTAAGTTGATGCTTACAATTTTTTGAGTTTAACTTAACAGGGGAAAAGGTTATTCTACATTTTATAAAAGAAATTTCACCGCAAGGAGCGGATATTTTTTCTAGTGATGCACAATTACTTCTTGAAAAACTTCATCGAAAATTTAATACAAAAATTGATAATCTGCTTATTGATAGAGAAAAAAATCAATCCTTAGTTGATTCTGGAATTTTACCGGGATTTGACCCCGATACTAAAGAAATACGTGATTCAGTATGGAAGGTTAGAGACATACCTGATGATTTGCTTGATAGAAGACTAGAAATCACTGGGCCAGTAGATAGAAAAATGATAATCAATGCCTTGAATTCTAACGTAAATGTTTTCATGGCAGATTTCGAAGATTCTCTTTCACCTACCTGGGAAAATATTCAAAATGGAATGATTAATATGAGAGATGCTGCGCATCGCACAATATCGTTTCAACATAGAGTTACTCAGAAAAAATACAATCTCAATTCTAATCCTGCTACTTTAATGTGCAGGGTAAGAGGTCTTCATTTAAAAGAGAAGCATATTAGCTTAGATGGAACATCGATGTATGGAGCTTTAGTAGACTTTGCAATGTATTTATTTCACAATCATGAAGTACTAAAAGGTTTTGGCACAGGACCTTATTTTTATATTCCAAAATTACAATCTTACAAAGAAGCAGAGCTGTGGAGTCAGGTAATTAGTTTTTGTGAAGATGAGTTGGGTCTTGATAGAGGTACGGTAAGGGTTACATGCTTAATTGAGACGTTACCAGCAGTATTTCAGATGGAAGAAATTTTATATTTTTTAAAAGATCATATTGTTGGATTAAACTGCGGTAGATGGGATTATATCTTTAGTTACATCAAAACATTGCAAGCTTTTCCAGAAAAAATATTACCTGACAGACAATTAATTACAATGGATAAACCATTTTTATCATCTTATTCTACTCTTTTAGTAAATACATGTCATAAAAGAGGTGCATTTGGTATGGGTGGAATGGCTGCTTTTGTTCCATCAAAAGATCATGAAGAAAATAGAAAGATTTTAAGTAAAGTAAAGAAGGATAAATTATTCGAAATTGAAAACGGGCATGATGGAACGTGGATAGCGCATCCTGGACTTGCTGATTTTGTAAACGAAATCTTTCATAAAAACTTTAAAAGCTTACAAACTAATCAGCTAGATTTTATGAGTGAAGTCAGTACTACAGCTAATGACTTATTATCTGGATATAAAGGAGCGAGCAGTGAAGAATGCTTACGCTTAAATATTAGAATTAGTTTAAAATATATAGAGTCATGGATAGGTGGAGTTGGTTGTGCGGCGATTTATGGACTGATGGAAGATGCTGCTACCGCTGAAATCTCTAGGACATCTATATGGCAATGGATAAAACATAAAAATAAATTAGACAATGGTAAGATTGTCGATAAAAATCTCTTCCTTTCTTGTCTTGAAGAAGAATTTCAAAATGTGAAAAATGAAGTCGGAAATGATAGGTTTTATAATGGAAATTTCACCAGAGCCAAAACTATATTAGAAGAGATTACTTTATCAGAAAATTTAGAAGATTTCTTAACACTTAAAGCATACGGGGAACTATAATATGGATTTAAATAAACAAGTTTTAGACTTAAAAAATGACTGGGAAATGAACAAAAGATGGTCTCATGTTAAAAGACCTTATACTGCAGAAGAAGTAGTGAAACTAAGAGGATCTCTTCAGCCAGAATATACTTTAGCACGAGTTGGAGCTGAAAAGCTTTGGAAAATGTTAAAAGAAGAAGATTATGTTCATTGTTTAGGAACATTAACTGGAGGTCAAGCAATTCAAGGTGTGAAAGCTGGTGCAAAAGCTATTTATTGTTCTGGTTGGCAAGTAGCTGCTGATAATAATAGTGCAGAAGCTATGTATCCGGACCAATCACTATATCCCGTTGACTCTGTACCATCACTTGTAAAAAGAATTAATAGTTCTTTTAAAAGAGCTGATCAGATTGAATGGATGACATCGAATGGTAATCCAAAATTTGATTTTTTTACTCCTATTGTCGCAGATGCTGAAGCAGGATTTGGTGGAGTATTAAATGCATTTGAACTTATGAAAAATATGATCAAAGCTGGAGCAGCTGGAGTTCATTTTGAAGATCAATTAGCGAGTGTAAAAAAATGTGGTCACATGGGCGGAAAAGTACTTGTTCCTACCCAAGAAGCTATTAACAAACTTGTTGCAGCTAGATTGGCTGCAGATGTTTCAAATGTACCAACATTGTTGGTGGCAAGAACTGATGCTAATGCAGCAGATTTACTAACATCAGATATTGATGAAAGAGACGCTGGTTTTGTAACTGGAGAAAGAACTTCAGAGGGCTTTTATCGTGTAAAGCCTGGTATTGATCAAGCAATCTCTAGAGGGCTGTCATATGCCCCATATTCAGATTTACTATGGTGTGAAACAGGAAAACCAAATCTTGAGGAAGCAAAGAAATTTGCAGAATCAATCAAGAAAGATCACCCTGAGTTGATGTTAGCTTATAATTGTTCTCCTTCATTTAATTGGAAAGCAAATTTAGATGACGCAACTATTGCTAAATTTCAAAGAGAATTAGGTGCAATGGGATATAAATTTCAGTTTATTACACTTGCAGGAATTCATTCTATGTGGCATGGTATGTTTGATTTAACAAAAAAATATGTTAAAGATGGTATGACTGCTTATGTAGAGCTTCAGGAGAAAGAATTTGCAGATCATGACAAGGGGTATACTTTCTCCGCTCATCAACAAGAAGTTGGAACGGGATATTTTGATGCAGTCAATAATTGTATTGTTGGAGAGTCTTCAACTAGTGCAATGGATGGCTCTACAGAAGAAGAGCAGTTTTAATTCTTAATAGTTCTTTTATTATAAATAACCGATGCTAAAGTAATTTTTTTTTTTAAATTAAAAGGATGAGTAATATATCAGAATATTCAGAATTAGTACAACCAACGCACATTAACACAGCAGGTACTTTATTTGGAGGCTATATGTTGGCCTGGCTAGACCTAGCTGCTGCTAAAGCGGCAACAGAATTTTTAGAAGATACAGATGCTTGGGGGGCAGTAACTCGCGCATTAGATAAAGTAGAATTTAAAGAACCTGTTTTTCTTGGAGATTGGGTGAAATGTAAATCTGAGATTGTAAAAACAGGAACTACATCTATGGTAGTGCAAGTAAGAGCATATGCTCAGAGTAAAGATCATGGTAAAAGATTAGCTTGTACAGCTGATATTACTTTTGTTGCAGTTGTCAAAGATGAAAATGGTAGTTTAATTAGTTTTAATCACAATATAAGTTTGAATGAGGAGAAATAATGGCACACATTAAAAAATTAGAATATGATAAAAATATGGATAATGCGAAGAATAGCGATATTTTAGCGTTAGGTATATTTGAAGATAAGAATGATTCAAAATTAATTAATAGCCAAATGAAAGGAAAAGTTGGTGAACTTGCTTATGACTTTAGCGACAATCAAAAAATTCTTTATTTTGGATTAGGAAAATCCGATAGCGTAACTCCTGAAGACTTCAGAAGAGCAGCGGGATCAGTAATGGCATTTATAATTAGCAATAAATATGCTTCTATAGCAGTTCAATGTCCTAAATCAGATAGTAATAACAACTATTTTTGCCAAGCATTTTCAGAAGGTCTAGTATTAGGAAGTTATCGTTTCCTAGACTTTTTTACAGATCAAAGAGGAGATTATCATCTTGACAAAATTACAATGATTGGTGAATGTTGTACTGAAGCATCTCAGAAAGGAGCTACAATCGCAAATGCAGTTTGTGATGCTCGAAATTTAGCTAATAACCCACCAAATGTAAGCACACCTTCACGTTTAGCTGAATTTGCGCAAGAAATAGGTAAGAAAGGTGATATGCAAGTAACGATATTTGACAGAGAAGAGTTTACAAAAATGGGAATGGGCGCTTTTGCTGGTGTTGCTCAAGGTACTAATGAACCTCCAAAGTTTATTATCATGGAATATTTTGGTGCAGATTCTAAGGATGAAAAGCCAGTTGTATTAGTAGGTAAAGGTCTAACATTTGATACTGGCGGAATTTCATTAAAGCCAGGAGCAAAAATGGATGAAATGAAATTTGATATGTGCGGTTCAGCAATTGTACTTGGAACTATGAGCGCAGTAGCTGAATTAAAACCAAAAAAGAATATTGTAGCGATTGTTCCTTCAACTCATAACATGTTAGGTGGTTCTGCTTTTTTACCTGGCGACATTTTGACAGCATACAATGGCAAAACAATTGAAATATTAAATACTGACGCAGAAGGCAGATTGATTCTTGCAGATGCTTTGTCTTATGCAAGTAAGCATTATGACCCTGAGTTTATGGTAGATTTTGCAACACTTACTGGAGCTTGTGTAGTCACATTTGGACATATTGCAAGTGCTATACTCGGTAATAATCCAGACCTCATTAATAACATAGAAAAATCATCTAAAAATACAGGTGAACATGTTTGGGAGTTACCATTGTGGGATGAGTATTGCGATCAAGTAAAGTCTCATATTTCAGATGTGAAAAATTTAGGATCACCTGGACAAGCTGGTACTATAGCAGGAGCAGCATTTTTAAAAGCTTTTGTAGGTAAAGATATTCCTTGGACGCACTTTGATGTCGCAGGTACTTCTTGGGGAGTAGAAAATAGAAGTTATATTCAAAAAGATGGTGCTTCAGGACAAGTAGTTAGGCTAGTTTTAGATCTAATTGGTGCCTAATTAATGAATAAGTTAAAGGCTATTAATACTGTTCAGTATTCTTTGCAGCTGCTTACAGCATTATTGCTACTTTATTTTACTATCAATTCTGATACTCCAGAGAGAGTTGCTATTCCTATTCTTCTAATTTTTGGTTGGACCCTAGGGTTTGCTCAACGAAGAATTACTAGAAGAAGAGTGAATAGATTAAGAAAAAATGATAAAAAAGATGTTTTGCATGAAGGATAGTATAATCAATAATGAATGAATTATTTTCCAATAACATTTCTCTAGATCAAGAAAATCATAAATATGAATTAAAAGATAGCCCTGATTTTCATTTTTCTAGTGTAACTGAATTTATACATCATTTTTTTGAAAAGTTTGATCAAGTCGGTATTGCTCAAAAATTAATTAATACTCATCCAAAATATAGCGGTAAAACAGTTGATGAAGTCATTAAAGAGTGGGGTAAGGGTGCAATAAGAGGAACAATTGTTCATAATGAACTAGAAGCATTCATAAAAGAAAATATCACACCAGAGCACGAAATGTCTATTATTGGAGCTGAGTGGATTAAAGAGAAGCAGAAAGATCCTGATAATACATTCTTTTCTGAAGTTATTATCTATTCTAAAGAGCTCGGCATTGCTGGGACAATTGATGTTTTGGTATATAATAAAAAACAGGATACATACCATCTTGTAGACTGGAAAACGAATAAACGTATTGATAAAACATCATATAAAAAGAAGATAGGTATTTTAAATTCTACGAAACATATGCAAGACTGTAATTTTAATCATTATTCTTTACAGCTCTCATTTTATCGATATATCTTAGAGCGTTATTATGGTATTAATGTTGGTAGTCAAACCCTTTTTCATTTAAAAGAAAACAGATATGAAATTTATCCTGTAAATTATCACGAAGAAGAATTAATAAATATGCTAAGAGAAAAAGAGTTAATATAAATACTATAGAAACAATGGAATATCTAAATACAATCTTATTAATCATAATCGTTATACTAGCTGGAATGTCTTTTTTCCGTAAAAAAGATGATAGCAGTATCAATAAGGAACAATTAGAAAAAGATTTTAAAGCGATTGCTGATGATTTGTTAGTAAATCAAACGGAAGTGACAGAAAAAAAAGTTGAAGATAAACTTGATACTATCTTAGAAGGATTTGGAAAGGTCCAAAAAGAAAAATTTGATACTATGAGCAGCAAAACAAAAGATATGACTGATTTGATTACAAGGATGGAGCTAGACAGAAAAGAATCCGTAGGTAAGCAAACAGAGTTAATTCGTACGATGCTATCGAGCACTGATAATATTAGTCGCGTTATGAATTCGCCAGGCCCAAGAGGTAAATGGGGTGAAATGCGTGTACGTCAAATTTTAGAAGCTGCTGGATTTAAAGAGGATGTTCACTTTATTCATAATAAGAAATCTGAATTAGGTACCGATCGCCCTGATTTTGTTATAAATGGCGCAGATGGTAAAAAAATTATTCTTGACGCAAAAGTTCCTTTTACCGCATTCGAAGAATCAACTAAGACCGAAGACTTAAATGAAGTAAAGCGTTTACATAAGAAACATGCAGCAGAAACTCGCGGACACATGGATAAGCTAGCAAAAAGCTCTTACTGGAATCAATATGAAGATGCAGCTCCATTTGTATTAATGGTTCTTCCTGCAGAAGCATTACTGTATGCAGCTTTTCAAGCAGATGACTCTTTATTTAAGGATGGTATTGATAAGCAGATATATATATGCTCTCCATTAAACTTGCTAGCTACGATGCAAGTTATCGCTCAAGGACACGTACATGTCAAGCAAAACGAGGATGCTCGCAAAATCACCACAGCTGCTCGCGACCTCTTAAAGGTAATTTCTATTTTTAATGGTCATTTTAAAGCTATCGGAATGCATACAGAGCGCTTATTTAAGTCCTTTAATAAGGGAGCAAAAACCTTAGAAGTAAAGGTCAAACCTAAGTTGGAAAAATTAAGTGATATGGGAATAGATCTTGAAAAAGGTAAAGAAGTTGATCCTGGTATTAAAATGATTGAAGATGGCCCAATAAATATTTTTGAAGATGAAGATATTGAACTTTCTGAAAACTCAGAAAAATAATTTTATCTTACAGTCCTACAAAATAGAAAAAATCTATAAGCGTAAATAAAAATAGATAGCCAATTACTTCCCATAATCTCTTATTAATACTTTTAATTCTTACTTGAATCATATCTGTAGATTCTGTCTTTTTGTATTTAAAAAGATTTGGTAGAAGTCGTGGCGTTGATTCATAATAGGCCCTATAAGACTCATCATGGGTGCTTAAAAGCACTTTTTCTTCATTTAGTATAGTCGGGACATGAAATAGAACAAATACTAATAATAGAGCTACTGATATAGCTATAGATTTTTTCTATTTTGTAG
>JAQXAG010000004.1 GCA_029253045.1 Fidelibacterota bacterium
TTTGTTGTTCTTTAATTTTATTAAATATAATGAAGATGATGTATTATAATTTTCTTATGAAATAATAAAATTAATTGAACAAAATATTTCATGTTTTAATGATGATGAGACAGAGAATGTTATTACAAGTAATGATAGTATATCCTTTCACATAGAGAATGATAATATAGACAGAGCATATATAGAAGCTTGCAATTTAAAAAAATATTTAATAAAATTAAAGAACAACAAATATAAATAATGCACGCACGAAGAGAAATAGATGATATATTAGATCAAATAAGCGAAATAATTGCAAAAAATAAAACATCAAATAAAGAAAACAAAGATGACAAGGCAATGCTAAAACACTTATACGAGACAATCAATCTCAAGACAAATAACGGCAAATATGCCAAGGGAATGTGGACTGACTCGCCCGAATTTAATTGCACAAATATTTACGGCAAATAAAATAAGGCTTGACAACCGCCAAACTTTCTGCCATACTATTAATCATGGACGAAATAACAAAGGAATTGCAAAAGATAAAAGACCAAATATCTATCTCGAATGGATATACAGATGATGTAAGAAAAGAATTATCTGATTTAAATAAAACACTAATGTTGATTGCCCAAATATTAAGAAATAAATAAACAAATTTTTGCATGATATAAAATGCATTAATATAGTATTTACTCTTATACAATACAATATACTAAATAAACAACACAATTGCTTGATATAAAAAGCAAAATAATACAACTCAAATAAACACTTAATTATACAAAATAATTTATACAATATGATATACGAAATAATACATTCAATAGTAAGTTGCGTAGGAGCAATAACAATTTTAACATTAATGTCTCTTGCAGTAGATAGAGCATATAGGTTAATCGCAAACAAAATTTAATAAAATATGAATCATAATAAATATTTAGTTGGCAAAAAGAAAAGCGGAAAAGGAATGGTTGGACACAAAGGTGGACTCGCCACTCCAACAGGAGCATTCGGAGGAAAAAGCAAGTTCAATAAAAAGAGGCTTGACAACAAATCCTAATCTGATATACTTAGGGTTATGAATTATTGCGAAGAACAAATTGAATATCTTGAGTGGCAAGCTCAAGCAGAAAAAGAAAAGAACGCCAACCCATGCGATGTCGCAGAGGGAGTATATATGTTAGTAGATGATGCGAGTCCGAGCGAATCGCCTGTTTATTTTCGTTCACTTAGAGGTGCAGTTGATTGGGCAGAGAATGATGATCAATATATTTCTTATCAAGGACAAGAGCAATGGTCTGTTTATAGAGTCGGAGGAAAAGTACTATGAGATTTCAAGAGATTGACATAAGAAATATTGACGGCATGATACCAAGTGGTAGTGAACTCGCAGTGATTGACAGAAAAGATTTAATGAAAGACGATCTCGACCAAGCACTCATTCTTTATGGATGGGACGAAGTAGGAATGTTCGATCACGAATTTGATTTACCAACATATGGATTCATTTCTTAAAAAAAAGACTTGACAATATATTACATTCTGATATACTAGAATACATAAAACAAATTATTGCTAAAAAATTATGATAAAAATACAAATTGAAGATTATTACGGAAATGATTTATGTTCCTTTGTCGCTAATCCTTTTGACGAAGAGAATGTTATTAGTGCATTCGGCAAGTTTGATGGATGTGATATTGCTGATCTTGATGAAGAAGATGGCATGAATGTCGTCCGTGTCCAACTTAACAACAACTAAAAAAAGATAAAATTATGAGTATTGCGAAAAATGCGAGAGCGAGCCAAGTAATGGCAGATATTAAAAGTGGTAAACACACACCTGCGAACAAGCAAGGTAAGTTTGCAAATTATGGATCAGTTGCCGAGGATAGTGTTTACTATTCAACAAAACTATCTCAAAAAGCAGATGCAGTTCGCATCGCAAGAGTCGAGGCAAGTCGAGCAAGATTAAGATTGAAAGGAATTTTTATTTAATGATTAAGTCGCTATCCCCAAAAACCTCGATGTTCGCTACAGAACAAGAACTCCGAGAAGAGTTAACTGAAAAAGAATATGTTTATGTTAAGCTCGCGAAATTAGATGAGCATATTTCTGATCTTCTTCACATGACAGAGAAAACTAATGGAGAACTTAGTATGTCAGCATCTAGTAAATACAATTATATCAAAGAAATACAAGAAGACCTATTAAGAACAAATAGAAGAGCAAATAATAAAATAACAAATATATAAAAATTGCTTGACATTATATCAAATATGTAGTATAATAGATACATAATTAAGAAACAAACTTAATCAAAATAAATAATTGATCTTTAACATTTTAAACACTTTTGGAACAATGAGTTGATAGCTGAGTATCGGACATTGACTCGTTCCATTCTATTTGGAAGGGCTTATAATCC
>JAQXAG010000059.1 GCA_029253045.1 Fidelibacterota bacterium
CTATGATTGTACCTTCTAGTCTTTATTTCAATTACAAAGTAACCGATCTAGTTATAGTCGATAACTATCTCTTATTTTTATCAACATCGAGAGGTTTAGCTATTATAGATATGGAAACAAAAGAGCTTATCAATTACTATGATTTTTCTTTTTTAAGAAATATTTATCAAATGAAATATATTTCAGAATATTTAGTGTTACTAACAAGCAAAGGATTAATTAAGTTTAACTTCAATTTATGAAACATTTTATAACCAGCTGCTTACTCTTGCTTAGTGTAGTCTATGCCCAAAACTTGAATCAAAATATTGATCAGTTCAAGATTAATTCTTTTGTTCGACCAGTGGCTAAAGACTCTATAGAAGTTTTATCCTTTCTTGAGGTATCAAATAATGCACTACAGTTTTTAAAAAAAGATGGTGTATTTGAAGCTCAATATGAAGTAAGTATTGCTATTCTGGATAAAGAAAGTGAAAAACAGTCTTCTGAGCTATTTTCCGATAAGATTACTACTAGAAAATTTTCCGATACAACATCTAAAGTAAAGAGAAAGATAATAACATCAGCATTTGTTTTACCAGTTGACAGCTATACTGTAACATCGAGCTTGAAAGATTTAGATATAAAGCTTTCTGGAAAAAAAGATCAAAAAATTGACTTAAAGAGTTTAATGGGTAGTAATTCATTTAAAATATATGATCCAATATTTGTAAAGAATGAAAAAGGTTCATGGGGTTTTGGTTTAAATAAATTTCCTATTGATAGTAGGAGGGTAATACCAACAAACGATACTATTTCATTTTATCAATATATTGTATTAAATCCAGGTGAATACAGTGTTACAATGAGTGTTATTTCAGATAAAAAAGTTCAATGGGAAGATTCTATTAAGGCATTTGCAGATAATGATGTTATTGGACATTTAGTGAATATTCCTATAAAAGATATCAGTAAGAAAGATTTAAGTATAAAAGTGGTGGTGAGTCAAAATAATAATACCTCATCAAAGTCATTTCCATTCAAGATAAAGAATACTATGATCTTTGATGGTATTGATAATATTGATACTGCGCTACTTCAAATGAGTTATATCTTGACATCCGAAGAAAAGAAAGAGTTAAAAAATCTTAAGCAATCAGAAAAAGAGAAATTCTTTAGAAAAGTTTGGGCTAAAAGAGATCCTGTCGTTGAAACAAAAATTAATGAACTTATGGAAGAGTATTACACTAGAGTTGGTTTTGCAGAAGAGAGCTTTTCCAGAGGAACTTCCGGAGGTTGGAAATCAGACATGGGAATGGTTTATATTTTATTTGGTAAGCCAGATGATATGGTTCGTTCGATGAATATGCAGGGTAGTTATAATTATGAGACGTGGTATTACTTTCAAATTAATGAAGAATTTACTTTTATTGATGAATATGGCTTCGGAGATTATAGGCTTAGAACGCCTTTACTATATTGAATTTGATGAAAAACGAAAAAAAATTAATCAAAATTTTAGAACGATTTAGAAATAAGTTGTCACAAAAAGAAATCGATTTAATTGACAACATGTTTGAATCAGGAAATAGCGCCAAAAATCTATGGAATAATAGTGAATCCACTTATTCATTATTTACAGATGGCGCATCTCAGCTTGACAAGAATAATGCAGGAATTGGAGGATTGCTTAGGAGTGGCGAGGAAACAATCTTTTCTTTTGCTGAAAATGTAGGAGACTGCACAAATAATGAAGCAGAATATTTAGCCTTGATAAGAGGTATTGAGCTTTGTTTAGAGAAAAAAATACTAGATATAAATATTTTTTGTGATAGTGAATTAATTGTAAGACAGGTTAATGGAGACTATAAAGTCAAGAACGAAAGAATGATTAAATTACACGCCAGAACTATAGATTTATGCTCAATTTTAGGAAATTGGTCTGTGTCTCATGTTATGAGAGAAAAAAATACAGAAGCAGATCTTTTGAGCAAAGAAGGTCTTACTAAATAAAAAAAACTAAGGAATGAGAATAAAATTTTATAACTTATAGACTATGAATTTCTTAAATAAGATAAAAAATGGATTTAGCGATAGCTTTAATTGGGTTAGTGGAGATATTGCAATTGACCTTGGAACAGCTAATACATTAATATGGTTAGCTGGTAAAGGAATTATCATTAATGAGCCATCTATTATTGCAAGATCTACAAAAACCGGAGCTGTTATTGCTGTTGGTGAAGATGCTAAGCAAATGTTGGGTAAGACTCATGAAGGCATTGAAACTATTCGTCCGCTAAGAGATGGTGTAATAGCTGACTACACTGCAGTAGATGAAATGCTGCAAGGTTTTATTAGAAAAGTAAATTTAAATCGTTTAACTAGGCCAAGAATGGTTATTTGTGTCCCGTCTGGTGTAACCGAGGTAGAACGAAGAGCTGTAAAAGATTCTGGAGAAAAACAAGCAGCTAGAGAAGTATTTCTTGTAGATGAGCCTGTTGCGGCAGCGATTGGTATCGGACTAGATATCAGTAAGCCTGTCGGAAATATTATTGTAGATATTGGTGGGGGGACTACAGAAGTAGCTGTAATATCATTAAATGGAGTGGTAACTAAGAAGGCAATTAGGGTTGCCGGAGATGAAATGGATGACGCCATACAGCACTGGTTTAGAAACGAACATAAATTAGAAATTGGAGCACAGACAGCGGAGCAGATCAAGATTACAGTTGGCTCAGCTATGAGATCGCGATCTAAGAATATTTTAGTAAAGGGTAGAGATTTGGTATCAGGTATACCTAAAACTATTGATATTAGATCGGACGAAATCAGACAAGCCTTGAAAGATCCTGTAAAAAGAATATTAGACGTAATTAAAGATGCATTAGAAGCAACACCTGCTGAATTATCATCAGATATTATTGACAGAGGTATTGTTCTTGCTGGAGGAGGCTCCCAATTAAGAGGTTTAGACCAAGTATTGCGTGAAAAAACAGGAGTACCTGTAAATGTTGCTGACGAACCACACTTAGCAATCGTTAAGGGCTGTGGAGCGGTAATAGAAGATTTAGAAAAATTTAAGCATGTTCTTCTTTAAGAATGGCTAAGACTGACTTATTTTTAAAAAAGAATTTAGATAGTTCAGTTTTATTTATCTGTATTTTGGCCTCATTTTCATTAATCTTCAGTAATAATAATCAAAAAATTCAAAAATTTCGTTCTACTACATTAGATACATTTTCTTTTCTGTATAAACCTTTTGACTGGTTAGATGATCAATTATTCTTAACTAGAAAATTAGAAGTTCTATCTCATGAAAATTTAAAATTAAATCTTGAAAATCAGATTTTAGCATCTAATAAAGTAGAAAATGAAAGATTGAGAGATCTTTTGAAATTTAGAAAACGAAATGAGTTAAATCTTGTTGGAGCTGATATCTTATCTAAGGGTGTTAATTCCAATATGTCTTCTGTATTACTAGATCGAGGTTTGGTTGATGGAATAAAAAAAAATAGCGCAGTATTGTCTTCGAGGGGCGTAGTGGGTAAGGTAATTTTTGTATCAAATAATCATTCAGGTGTACAGCTAGTAAGCGACGTAGACTTTAGATTAAGCGTAAAAATAATTCCCTCTGAAACAGAGGGTATCATGCGTTGGATTAAAAGTGATATATGTGAGGTTGCAGAGATTCAAACAACATCAGATGTTCAAATCGGTGACGTTGTTTTAACTTCTAATCTCAGCATATATTTTCCCCCTAATTTACCAGTAGGTGAAGTGATTAGCGTATATAAGAAGTCTAGTAGTTCAAATAAGGTCATTCGTATGAAGCTCTTTGCTGACTTAGCTACATTAAATCAATTATTTATTGTTGGCGAGGATAAGTAGAGTATGAATTTTAGCTTTAGCAGATATCTTTTCATTGCAATTATATTACAGTTAATTTTTGCAGAGCTATTGACGTTTGGTGGATTTCAGCCAAATATTATGCTACTATTTGTTATTTTGTCTTCAATACCAATTGAGAGCACGTCTCGTGCCACAATTATTGGATTCTTAATTGGATTTTTTTCAGATTTGGTATTATTCAATGGATTCTACTTGGGCTTATCAAGTCTTATATTTTCAGTATGTGCTTATTTTGCTTCTCAAGTAAGTTTTAATTTTGCATATAGAAATTTTGATTTATACTGGTTGAGTTTAGTATTATTAGGTACTGCCCTATATTCATTTTTTAGATACGATTTTTTCTTTTTTAACGATATTTTATTCTTCATAAAAAATTGGTTTTTTGTATCCTTATATACTTCTTTTGTAGGGTTTCTTGTTACTAGAATATTTAGAGTAAAACAATTGGTATTACAAGATGCTTAAAATAGAAAATAAAGCAGATATTTTTCATTATAGAGCTTTGCTTTTTATACTATGCTTCTCCCTTTTTTCCCTTTTGGGACGATATTTTTATTTACAAGTAATTGACTTTGAAAGACACTTTTCTAAATCTCAAGTCAATAGCGTTAAAGCGCTTACGACCTATGCTCCAAGAGGTCTAATTTTAGATCGTCATGGAGAAATACTTGTCGATAATTATCCAACTTATATATTAACAGTGACACCCCATGACCTTGAAGATAGAGATATAGAATTTGAAAAATTATCATCAATTATTGATATTGACCTAGAAGAGTTGAATAGAAGATATAAAAAGTATTATAGAGGACGATTTCTTCCAACTACTATTGCAAAAAATTTAACATTCCAACAAATTTCTCAAATTGAAGAAATGAGATTAGAGTTTCCTGGCGTTCAATATGAACGATCCGATGAAAGAATATACTCCCCCATACTAAATGATGCTCATTTTCTAGGTTATTTGAGGGAAGTTGATAGAGATACAGTTCCAAAGCTTGACAAAACCCTTCTTTATAGAGCGGGAGAATTAATTGGATGGCAAGGAATTGAAAAGGAATATGAAAAAGAATTGCGATTCTCTAAGGGTGTAGACTACATAGAGGTTGACACTTATGGTCGCGAGATTTTTAGGCTAAGTGATAATAATATTCCCGCATTTCCAGGAAAAGATCTTTCTTTAACAATCGATGCCAATTTGCAGAGATTCTCAAGAAGTATTCTTGAAGGAAAGAAGGGGTCTGTACTAGTTTCTAATGTTGATACAGGGGAAATATTAAGCATGGTTAGCAGTCCTTCTTATGACTTGAGCGTTTATAGAGGAACAACTTCTGAAAATGAGTGGAATGACTTATTAAAGAATAAAGACAATCCGTTATTAAATAGATCTATAGCTGGCCTTTATCCTGCTGGGTCGAAGTTGAAATTAATTACAGTTATTGATTTGATTGCAAACAGCTTAGTAGATCCATCTGATAGCTTAATGTGTACTGGTGTTTACATACCGCCTGGCAGTACAAATGAATTCCGATGTTGGCAAGAAGAAGGTCATGGTCTTGTTGATTTGAATAAAGCTATTGCACAATCTTGCAATATTTATTTTTATGAAACAGTCCAATTGATTAGTTTGAAAGATTGGACAGATACCGCTAAAAAGTTTGGCTTCAATGAACCAACAAATGTTGATTTGCCTAATGAAAAAGATGGATTAATTCCAGATAAAGACTTCTATGTAAAAAATTATGGAAGATGGGGTTGGTCTGAAAGAGGTGTTCTGTTAAACCTAACATTGGGTCAAGGAGATATTCTGATTACGCCAATTCAAGCACTAAGGTTTATCAATCACATTGCTTCAAGAGGAGTAACACCACAATTAAGGTTAAATCTCTCTAAAGAAATATCCTATTATGAAAAAATTGAATATCCAGAAAAAATATGGGATCATATTTGGGATGGGATGTACGATGTTGTTAATGCAGACCTAGGAAGTGGATGGAGAGCTCGATTAGATAGCTCAGATATCAAACTTTTCGGAAAAACTAGCACTGCTGAGAATCCGCACGGAGAGCCTCATGCATGGTTTATTGGATTTTTTGATGCTCAAGATACTACATATTCTATTGTTGTGATGGTAGAAAATGGAGGAGGAGGAGGAGCTGTAGCCTCTCCAATTGCAGGCGATATTGTTGAATATTATATCAATTCTTCAAAATTTTTAGCGGAGAATTAAAAATTATGTTCTTAGATCAATTTGCATCAGGTACAACAAAAGATTCTGTAATAAGGTTGTTTTTTATAATTGCAGGATTAATATTTTTTAGCTTAGTTACCTTATACAGTATTTCTGATGATCCATTAAGTTTTAATAGTTCATTTTATAGGCAATGTATTTTTCTTATCTTTTCTTCGATAGTTTTTTTTGTTGTTAAGAATATACCTATCAAAATAATTCATGATAACTCGACTTTAATATTTATTGGCACCCTCATTCTTTGTATAATACCATTTTTTTTACCGAGAGTAGAATATACTTATAGATGGATTGATCTTGGATTTTTTTATATCCAACCATCAGAGTATTTAAAGTGCGCTACTGTCGTTGTAGTTGCAAAATATTTATCGAACCATCAACTGGAAGTCAAAGATAATTCCATTATTATAATACCATGTTTATTGACTTTATTATCTGCTTCTATAGTATTGAATCAGCCAGATTTAGGAACGGCAGTTATTATCTTTGCTCCATTACTACCTATGCTACTATGGGCTGGAGTAAGTAACTTTACAATCTTTCTCATGATCGCACCTATTATTACAATTTTAGCCGCATCAAATATCATTTTTTTTACTGTATGGGCATTTATAATGTTTTGTTTTTTTCTGACTTTTCAAGCAAGTGTTGTAAACAAGACTATATTATACTTTGCTAATATTTTTACAGGTTTGCTGACCCCATTTTTATGGAATAATTTAGCAGATTATCAAAAGCAGCGTATTTTAACATTTTTAAACCCAGATCTCGATCCAATGGGTTCGGCTTATCATATCATTCAAAGTATTACAGCAATTGGTTCAGGAGGTCTTTTTGGAAAAGGGTGGGGCGCAGGATCTCAAACACAATTAAAATTTTTACCTGTTCAAGAATCTGATTTTATCTTATCTGTAATTGCAGAAGAGTTTGGGTTCTTTGGTATTTCTTGCGTGATGCTCCTTTGCTTCTTGTTAATTAAAACACTTTTAGATATTGCATTTCGCTCATCAGACTATTTTGCTAGCTTGGTTATAGTAGGACTAGCTTCGATTCTTCTTTCTCATATATTTATCAACTCTGCAATGACAATAGGTCTAATGCCTGTTAAGGGCCTTCCTATACCATTTATTTCAGCTGGAGGGTCGTTTTTACTCTCTTGTTTTATCATGATTGGTTTAGTAATTAATTTTTCAAAAAACTGAGTTAAATATTCAATTAAATAAGTTAAATAAATGAAAGAGTTTACTGAAAAGCAATTAGATAGAATTATTGAAATGGCATGGGAAGATAGAACTTCTTTTGAAGCTATTAAAATTCAATTTGATATTAATCAGGATGAAGTTATAAAGATCATGCGATCTACATTGAAAAACAAATCTTTCAGAATTTGGAGAAAAAGAACAAAAGGAAGAAAGACTAAACATAGGAAAATAAATGATATTTCTCCCATGAGATTTAGATCTAAAAACCAAAAATAATAATTATTATTGGGAGTTGAAATTCTAGCTGTATATCGTTACTTTCTTGTTACTCATTTATCATGACAAAAAAACTCTTTTATATAACAAGTGAAATGGATCCCTTTGCATCGGTTTCTCCTTTATCCGACCTCTCTGTCAAGGTACCTTTAGGTTTACAAGAGAAGGGTAACGACGTTAGATGTTTAATGCCGAAGTATGGATTTATAAGTGAAAGAAAATACATTTTAAGAGAAGTCATTCGCTTGAAAGAGATCTTATTTGATTTTGATGAGACCGATTACGCCTGTTCAGCAAAGAGTGCTTTTTTACCAAAATCAAGATTGCAAGTATACTTTTTAGAGCATGAAGATATTTTTGGAGAATTAAATAATCTTTTATATAAAGCAAAAAATGGAAGATATTTAAATGATAACGATAAGAGATTTGCCTTCTATTGCTTAGCAGCAATCAAAATGTTACCAAACTTATTTTGGTACCCCAATGTTATTATTTGTAGTGGATGGACATCCGCATTAATACCTATGCTAGTTAAAATATTAGCACAAGATGATAAAGATTTATCAAAAATTAAGACAGTATATGTAGCAAGCTCTTTAAATGAAGATATTGTTTTTGATCCTAGTAATCTTGGATTTAAGAAGGAAACTTTTTCGTCATTCAAGTCGTTGAACTTTAATCAGGTTGGATGTATGTATGCAGATAAAACTATTATTGTTAATGGTGCAGAAAAAGTATCATCAAAGCTGATGAAGTTAAAAGTTTTTAAAGATGCTAAGAATTGTTCTATTGTAGATCTTGATTATGGAGATAACACAGATTATTCTCCTTTATTAGATGCTATTGAACTTGCAATAAAAAAAATATAAGAAATGCATAATTATTTTTCGAAAAAATGGCTACTAAATACAGGTATTGTATGTCTGTTTTTTACTGCATGCTCAGAAGAAACTATCGTCTATAGCGAAATAGAAAATCCAAATTATACCATTAATACATTAACGCTTCCTTTGGATCAAAATAAAGTATTTCAAGTAAGTCCAACTGCACTTGGAGGGGGAGGAAAATTTTACTTTGGAGATGTTAAGGGTTCAGAAAATCTATTTACTTTATTTAGCCTTACTTTATTCTCAGGATCGTTGCCTCCAACTTCATTATTTGACTTATTAGCAGATTCCATTCAAGTGGATAGCGCCCTGGTATATATGCAAACTGCTGATTCCTTAAATTCAACATCAAACTTATCGTTATATTCAATTCTTGCAACCGAAGATAGTATTTTTTCCGAAGATTCTACTAGCTACTATACATTAGATAACTATTTAGACTTTGAAAACAATTCTACGTTATTGCATCAAATTCCCTTGGTTAATATTGAACCTGATAGCGCAGGGTATGATACCTTAAATTTCTTATTTAAAGACGAAAATCTTGAATTATTAAAAGAATTCTACTTTGATACCACAACGTATCCAGCACGAACTTTGATGTTAAAAGATGATGGATTAGATGAATTGTTTACTATTGAAAGTGATGAAAGTAGTTACCAACCTAGAATGAGAGTATGGTACAAGGCGACTGTAAATGATACTACAATGATAGACACCTCTATTCTTTTCTTCGGAGATAGAGGATTAAGTATTTTTTCTCCACCAGAAGTAGAAGAAGAAGATAAGGATTACATAACAATTAATTCTGGTTCAGGACTTCAATCGCTATTAAGATATGATTTAGATATCATTAACGGCTTAGAAAGAAATTCAATTGTAAAAAATGCAAATCTCGTGCTAAATGTAGAATCTTCAAATCTTGAAGAAGATGATGAGTTTTATATAGTAGTTGCAGCACTTGCAGATTCCGTAGCAAATTGGGACTTTACCACATTTTTATCAGATGATGAATCATTGAGCGATTCAGTTTATGCGGCAGATCCAAATTTCATTATATCAAGAAAGATTGAGGATGGAAAGATTGAAATTCCTATACAAGCTTTTCTTCAATCATATAAAAATGATCTTATTAGCAATCACGGTTTAATGCTTTATAGTGGTCCAGTAAATAGTCCATTTGATAAGGTTAGATTAGATATGGATTCAGTAGAGGTGTTATATGTTAAGCCGTAATTTTATTTTATTGCTATTTATAAGCACACTGTTTGGTCAATCAACCATGAATGGATATGGCTATGGTATGTTTGCTAATAAGAGTGATGCATCTGCATTAGGCTCAGAATCTGTAGGTTTACTGCCTAGTTTTAAGACCGGTGTTTCATTATCGAATCCATCAACATGGCATAAATTGCCTGTGACATATTTAAGCACTTCATTTGTAGGTCAAAATAATGAGTTCAGCTCTAGCACAAGCACTCATTCAGGTTTGGCTTCCGCAAGATTAATTATTCCAGCTAAGCAAAAATTGTCATTTGGGTTAACATTTAATCCACTTTTTTCTAGAGAAATAACAATTGTAGATAGTACGTTTAATGAATTTATATTTACTAATTCCGATACGTTAGACTATTCTCGCTCAAATACTACAGGTGGAGGCTCGTCAATGGCTCAATTTGCTGTAGGTTATAAACTTACAGATACTGATGATATTGGAGTAGGGCTAGATGTTGTATTTGGTTCATCGAGATCAACACAAAATCTTATTATTGATTCTGAAAATCACTTACTTCAATCAAGAGATTATTTTTCAGGATCGTTGCTTGAGCTCTACTATACTACGAGTCGATTTTCATTTAATGAAAATCCATTAATTTTATCTTTAAATTATAATTTTTCATTAAATGACATAGATGTAGAAAATGAGTCATATCAGGCATTTTTAGATCTAAATTCAAATAATTATCATGACTCCCAGGATTATCCAAATGTTGCTGCGGCATTAATGCCTACCAATACTGTATTCAAAAATGAAATTTCAATAAGCGAGTTTAAGGCGGGGGTTGATTATGAATTTGCTGAAAGATATCACGCTCAAATAGAAATGCAAGCATGGAGTAATAGTGGAAAAAATGCTTTAACTAGCTCTGTTTATCCTGGCTATATCAAAGGAAAGAGCAAGGTTAATATTAGTTTTTTAAAGTTTGCTAAACCATATTCAAGAGATAGGCTTAATTTCAGAGCAGGATTATCATTTAGTGATTATGATATTAAAAATCTTGATAATGTTAAAGAGGTTGGCTTAGGTTTAGGCTTAGGTATTGAATTTGGTCTTTATAGAAATCAAATTGATTTTGGATATAATATTGTAAATAGAGATAATATATATACCATAGGAAGTGAGACTGTACAATCATTTAATGTAGGGGTAAGTATTGGTGATTTATGGTTCGTTAAAAGAAGAAAAATATAAAAATTAGGTGACAAAATGAGAAATTATTTATGGACTATAATTGGTTTAGGTATTTTATTCTCCGCATCCCTTGATGCTCAATGTAGAAGAGGAGAACAGTTAAGAATTACAAATGATGTTGAAGTTAAAGTAGTTGATTGTAGAGAAGCTACTAGACTTATTTATAATGATGGATGGTATCCTTATTCCATAGAGGATGAAAGAGAAGATAGATGTCCTCAATTAT
>JAQXAG010000101.1 GCA_029253045.1 Fidelibacterota bacterium
GACTGATTGTCCCATCTCTATCTAAAATTATTGCATCTAATTGCTTACTCATTTTCCCTCCAATCTAATACCTTCCATGAATCAAAGTTTTTTCCATCAATATATGAATTAAATGTTGAAATACTATCTATGCGAGCTTTAAACAATGTCATATCATTATCTTTTACCTCAATTGATATGATTTCTTTTGAACTCATATCAAATTCAATTGTTGTAAGTAGTGATTTAAATTTATAGTCAACAATACTTATCCTATAAGCTATGTTTTTTTTCACTACACTGTATTTTGATAAATTATTTCTATTAAAAATATCTAAAAAAGTATTATCGACTGTTTCCATAATAATGATTTTATCGTTAAAGTCATACGTTGTGATACTTACACTATCAATAATAGCAATTGTTCCATCTTCAATTAATGTATCAAAAAAGATTTTTTCATTTAATATTGATAGTGTTGCATCGCTATCAATATCATCTTTTTGAATGGTCAATGTCAAAGTTTTATCATCAAGACTTTCAATGAAAGAAGTGATCTCATCTTCAATAATATTCTGAGTAAATGATATGCTAAATAATAAAATTAAACTATACAGCTTGATCATCTTTGATTGTCTCTAGATAAGATTCATCAACAAGAACTTCACGTGCTTTACTACCAGTAAAAGATCCTACAATTTTTAACCTTTCCATCTCATCTATAAGTCTAGCAGCTCTAGAATATCCTACAGATAATCTTCTTTGTAAAAGTGAAATAGATCCTTGCTTACTCATAACTACAATCTCAATTGCCTGCTCAAGCAGCTCATCCTCAATTCCATTTTCATTTCCACCTAAAGTACTGGTATTATCTCTCACAGTTTCAAGTATAACCTCAGTTGGTTTTGGTTGCTTTGATATATACTCTACTAAATCTTCAATTTCTTTCAATGTAACAAAAGCCCCATGCATTCTTACGGGAGATGATGAGCCTGGCTTAACATATAACATGTCTCCTTTTCCAATTAATTTATCAGCTCCGTTAACATCTAGAATTGTTCGAGAATCTATCTTAGTAGCAACTTGAAATGCTATTCTAGCAGGAAAGTTTGCTTTAATAACGCCAGTGATTACATCAACAGAAGGTCTTTGGGTTGCAATAACTAAATGAATACCAACAGCTCTTGCTAGCTGAGCTAACCTAGCTATAGGTGCTTCAACATCTCTCGGACTGTACATCATTAAATCGGCTAATTCATCGACCATTAATACAATGTATGGCATTAAATCTTTTTTAGATTTTTTCATCATACCGTTATACTCAGAAATATTTCTTTTTCCCGCCTCAGCAAGTAAGTCGTATCTAGCATCCATTTCTTTTTCTAGCGATCTTAATGCTAGGATCGCATTATCTTTTTTAGTAATAATTGATTCATCTATTCCATCAAATTTTAGTAAGTAGTGGTCTTCAAGACCTTTATATAAAGACATCTCTACTTTCTTGGGATCAATAATAACAAATTTGACTTCATCTGGTTTAAGTTGGTATAAAAGACTAACAATGATAGTATTTAATGATACAGACTTTCCAGAACCTGTTGTTCCAGCAATTAAAAGATGGGGCATTTCCACTAAATCAAGAATAGCAATATCTCCAAGTATACCTTTTCCAATAGCTAGTTTTAGTTTTGCTTTAGATTTTAAATATTTTTCAGAATTAATCACTGATTTTAAATAAATAGTCTGGGGGTTATCATTCGGAATTTCAACACCAACTAGGGATGTTCCAGGTATAGGTGCTAGAACTCTTACTCTATCCGCCTCCATTACTCTTGCAATATCATCTGAAAGTTGAACAAATTTATTTACTCTTACTCCTTCTGCTGGCTCAATCTCAAATAATGTAATAATTGGACCAGTTTTAATTGATCCAGTTTGACCTTGAACACCAAATGTTGATATAGAGTTACGAAGAAATTCTGCTCTATCTTTTAAATAATCAGAACTTAATTCTTCCGAATCGTCAGATATGAATTCTAATAAATCTGTAGATGGAAACTTCCAATCTTTTCTGATAATAGAGTTCGATCTTTTTTCATCAATATCAACTTCTTTTTCAATGATACCCTTTTCAATAGAAAGCTCAGATACAGTTTCCATGCCACTTTCAAGATTATTAATTTCTTTATCAGCTAATAGTTCTTTTTCAATTATTTCTTCTGATTTATTAATCGGAATACTATCTTTTGCTTCTTCTTTAATCACCTCTTCTAAGAAAGATTCATCATCAATAATCTTCTTAACTTCTTTTTCTAAATGCTTATCTTCACTTTTAAAATAAGCTTGCAAATTAATTTTACTTAATGAAGAAATTTTAGTTTGAATAAAAGATACAGTAAGTTGAAATATTTTATAAAGATCTAAATTAAAAAAACCTACAAAAAGTAAAATCCATAATACACCTATCAAACTCATAGTACCAATTAATCCAATCCAATCATGTGATAAACTGAGCGCTAAACCACCCAATAATCCTGAATATTCATAACTAATTTGAGAAGGAAATGAGTTATAGTTCTGGACTAAGCCTAGGGTAATAGAAGAATGAAAGAGAAGTGCAAATTGGTAAGTAATTAACTTTGAAATCAAAAAGCTAAAATTAGAAATCAAATAGAAAGATGTAGTTAGTCCAATAAGCGGTATTATATAAGCAGCATATCCAAAACCTAGTTTAACGAAGTAATAACCGATATAAACTCCTACTATATTAAAAGGATTATTAATAGAGCTTGAAACTAGTGAAGGCTCTTCCGATGGATCATAGCCAATCATTGATCCTAAAATCAAAAGAGAGCAAAAACCCAATAACCACCCTATAATTTGTATTCTTTTTTTATCCATTATTTTAAATATGTTCCATCTTTGTAGAACGGAAGCTTCGCCTTATCCATAGTAAAAGTATTATTACGAATTTTCACATTAAAAGAATTTAGATCTTTTGCATAAGGCAAGTCCACATATGCTAGAGCTATACCATAACCCAAGCTTGGAGACATTGCACCGCTCGTGATAAATCCAATTTCTTTATCATTATCATCAAATATTTTATAGTCAGCTCTAGGAATCGCCCTATCTTTCAAAACTAGAGGTAGTAATGTTTTTTCTTTTTTTAAATTTGATAGAGATTCAGACCCAATAAAGCCCGTATCTAATTTTGTGATCCAAGATAATCCTGCCTCAAGAGGATTTATTGATTCATCTAGCTCATGGCCGTATAAACAGTATCCCATTTCTAGCCTAAGAGAATCTCTACAACCTAAACCGACTGGCCTAATGAAGTCAGATGAACTTAATAATTTATTCCATAGATCGATAATTTTATCATTTGAAATATATATTTCAAAACCTAATTCTCCTGAATATCCTGTTCGAGCAACAATAGTTCCATCAGAATCTGGCATTAAAGTTTCATAATATTTTAAAGACTCAATATGAGGGAAAAAATCTTTAAGTACATCTCTTGCCATTGGACCTTGTAATGCCAAGAGACCCATCTCATTTGATACGTCCTTTAATACTACATTATCTAAAAGTCTCTTATCAAGCCAATTAAAGTTTTTTTCAATATTTGATGCATTAACAACTAACATGTAATGATCCGATAGGTCGTATATCAACAAATCATCAAGTATTCCACCACTTTCATTGCAAAATGCGCTATACTGGGCCTTTCCAGGCTTTAAAGCCTCAATGTCATTAATAGTTACATGTTGCAAAAACTTTTTAGCATTTTGACCACTTACAATAAATTCTCCCATGTGACTGACATCAAATAATCCAACCTTAGATCTTACATGCTTATGCTCATCTATTATTCCGGTATATTGTAGTGGCATCAAAAATCCTGCAAAAGGAACCAACTTTGCTCCTAGTTTATCGTGATAATTATATAGTGTTGTTTTTAAGGAATCGCTCATCTTATAATATTTAATATTCTTTTAATTACATGTTCAATATTACCCTCAAAGCTATTTTCTTTGGTTAGCTGTTTGATTGCTTTATCAATTTGATTTTTTCTATAGCCTAAAGAAGAGAGCGCTGTATAAATATCATCATATGTAAAATTAATATTTGAAGTATCTAATCCTTCTGTGGTTGCTCTATCTTTAGTTACTTTCTCTCTTATGTCAAGAATAATTCTTTTTGCAGTTTTAGGTCCAATACCTGGAATTAAACTCAACGATTTTACATCTTCAGCAATAATATTTTCTTTAAAATTTGCAACTGAAATATTTGAAAGCAAATTGATAGCTGTTCTAGGCCCTATACCTGATACACCTATTAACTGAGTAAATAAACGCCTTCTTTCGTATTCTAAGAATCCATATAATTCCATTAAATCTTCTCTCACATTTAAATAAGTTAAGATTGTAATTTCTTGATTTAAGTCTGGAAGCTCTTCATAATCTTTTAAACAGATAGATATATTAAAAACCATTCCATTCATATCAATAAAAAGGTTGGTAGGTTCTTTTCTTTGAATAATACCTGTAATTGAATCAATCATTTTAACTTCCTATTCGCTCCACACCAAGCCACTGCAATAGCATCTGAAACATCTGTGCTTTTTAAAGCTTCGTCTTTTAGTTTAAAAATCTTTTTTACCATAAAAGCAACTTGCTCTTTTGAGGCAGATCCATTTCCAACGATAGACTGCTTAACTTCTCTAGGAGAATAATCAACCATATCAATGTTGTATTTTTCTGCTGATAGCATTATTGATGCTTTTGCTTGTCCTAATTTTATAGCAGATTGCACATTTTTGCCATAAAAAACGTTTTCAACAACTATCAAATTAGGACTAAAAATTTCAATTAACTTACTTGTTTCTGAAAAAATGGTAAATAATCTAGCGGAAAGCGATTTACCTTTTTTAGGTTTGACTAAACCTGATTCAATTAAAGAAATCTGATTTAATTCTTTCTTTAATACTGCATATCCTGTATTAGTTAGTCCAGGATCAAATCCTAATACTATCATGATGATTGCTCAATTTCATAGTTTGAATAAACATTTTGTACATCCTCTAATTCTTCTAGCATATCAATTAGTTTTTCAACTCTTTCTCCATCTGACGAAGAAACTTTAATAAAATCCTTTGGTACAAATGCAATAAATGATGAATCAACTTCTACTGAAATCTTTTCAATGAGTTCAATTTTTTGGTAAAGCACATTGTGATCAAAAAATAACTTATAATATCCATCTTCAAGCTTAAAATCTTTTGCATCATTCTCAATAGATATGCTAAATATCCTATCTTCTTCTATTGAAGATTCTTCAACAAGAATAATACCCATTCTGTCAAAATTCCATGAAACACTACCTGACTGTCCAAGCGATCCACCAGCTTTTGAAAGAACATGCCTTATTTCTCCTACAGTTCTATTTTTATTGTCGGTAATAGTTTCAATAAATACAGCTATGCCATTTGGACCATATCCCTCGTAAGAAGCTTCTTCGTAAATGACATTATCAAGACTTCCTGTTCCCTTTTTAATAGCTTTATCAATATTCGCATTTGGCATATTTATAGATTTTGCCTTTTTTACAGCTTGGCGCAACCTAGCATTTGAATCTAAATCTCCTCCAAAAAGTTTTGCAGAAATAGTTATTTCTCTACCAATAGAAGAAAAAAGCTTTCCTCTTTTTTGATCAAGTGCTCCTTTTTTTCTCTTGATTGTTGACCACTTACTATGACCGGACATTAATAATCCAATTCAATTAAAGTTGGAACGACCCATGCAGATCTGTATCCAAGTTGAATTACTTTATTTCGATAAGCTTCTGCCTTTTTTCTACTATCAAAGTTACCAACTCTGAGTTTATAGTTTGGCAATTCAAACTTGATATATATTTTTTCTTTTATGACGACTTCAAGCTTTTCTTTGATATCTATTAAATCTTTTTCATCTTGAGATATGGCGACTTGTATTCTATAGCCTTTAACTGAATTAATAAGATTAGTATCAATAGATACCTCAGAATCGCTACTGTCATCAAAAGAAGGCAAAACAACATTAGGTAGATTAGGTGGATTGTCAACAAAATCACTAGGTAGAATAAAATCGCTTTGCGCATAAACAGAGCTAGTGATAAGTAAAATAGTTAATAGTCTCATATTACTCTAAAGTTCTTATATCTTCGAGTCTTATCCAACCTTTTCTTCCATCCATAGAAGATATTTCTAGCCATTTATCAGTTGTTTGCTCTATTTTTACTTTATTACCTGAAAAAAATAAAGAAATTTTAATATCATCATTTAAAAACGGCGCCGAATAGAGCTGAGTTTCATCATTGAGAATAATTCCAAAAATATTATTTTCTTCCCATAAGAATTTAATTACCGAACATGATGTACCTAAAAAAAACAGAAACATAAAACAATAATACAAACCTACTGAATAAGTGGACAAGGTGACTCTATATAAGGTTAATGATATAGAGTAAAATAAAAGCATTAATGAGCTAAAAAAAATAAAATCTCCATATGTAAAGCTTGCTAAGAAATTGTTAATCATATTTAAAATTTGTGAATCTGGAATCTCTAAGGTGTTTGGTATTTTTTGCTTTGTTAAGACAAGATTGTGAAAAATATCTTTATTTCTAGGATCTTTTATAATTCCCATCTCATATGACCATCTTGCATTTGCAAAGTCATCTAACCTATAGTAAGCATTTCCTAGATTATAGTACAGGTCTGCACTATAAAATCCTTTATTAAGAATACTTTCATAGGCTTTAATCGCATCATTAAATTGATTATTATTGTAGTACTCATTTCCATCGTTAAATAGTAAATCTGAGCTCTGTGAAAAAGCCATTCCGGTCGTTAATAAAAGTATATTAAGAATCTTAAACATAGCTATCAATTTTATTGAGTATTTTTATTGTTTTTTGTTGAATTTTCATACTGTCTTTTGTAGATATATCTGCATAATTGTATTGACTGCATTCATTCAAGATACTTTCTACAATAACAAGATCTTTTGATTTAATTTTTCCTTTAATTTTTCCTATTAAAGAAAGAGAGTCGAAGTTTATAGAATCGATTAAACGCTTGTCTTTGCAATAAAATCTTATTGCCTTTGGACAATCAACATATAAGCTATCTGAAGACTTTAGTAACTTAAGTGCATTTGATAGAGCTGATTTGTTTTTTAGTACCATAGATTGATCTTCTATAAAATTATTCAATGGCTTTATAAACAATGGTGCTAGAAAAATAAATATAGATGTTAGGATTATAAAGAATGAAATATTGTAAATGTTGCTTGAATTCTCAGTTTTCCATATAGTATCAGATAGTTTAATATATCGAATATCTTTACTATCAATTACTTGACTATCTTTAGAATTACTTTCTATGTAAGCACTTTTAGTAATATTTAATTTAATTGGATTTGATTTTGCAAGATTCCAGCTTTCTTTTTCAGTATCAAAGAATGGAATAGAAATTGCGCTGATTATATAATTTCCTTCTTTCCTGGGTATTAAATTATACTCCCAAGTAATCGCCCCTGATACAGAATCAGTTATATTTCTTTCAATTAATATTTCTCCATCAAATATATCAAAGTCATCTGGAAAGCTTATAATAGGCCTACCAATATTACTTAAATTGCCTTCTCCTATTAGTTTTAAATAAAATGTCATTGGAGTGCCATTTTCAACAATATCAGAAGAAACTGACGACATTATATCAAAACTACCTACAGCGCCAGTAAAGTCCTTAGGTTTGTTAATAAGCTTTGACACATTAATTGTTTTTTGTTCCGAAACTAGAATTCTCGCTTTAGTTCGTTGAGAAAATGTATCAAAGAAAGGATCCTCCCAAAACAATCTTCTTATTCCAGGATCTTTCTCTTTAGTTTCGATTTTCATAATCATAGAATTCAAATCAAACTTTCCCTCAGATAATGGAAATAGTGCGACTTCATAAATCTTAATAGATTTATACTTATAACCATTAATCTCTATATCATTCCATGCCTCTGGTTTAATTTGTTTTCCAGCTGGATCAAATAATTTTTCAACCCAGAAGTCTTTATACTTAGGAAATTCTGTTGACAATACTTTCGATGCAATTCTTGTAAAAAAAGTATATGTTACTATAACCTGCTCACCAATTTTAACATCACTATCACTAACTTCTATTTTTAAAAACATATCAGTAGCAATTGTATCTGTTTCTTTTTTTGAAACATTCATTGTTAGCTCTTCAGTTAAATATTGCTTCCCATCCAATACTACCTCAAGTCTTGGAATCTTTATTTGTCCTGGCTTTTTAGCTATGATTGTCCAAGAGATAGATCTTGATATACTCTTTTTTCCGTTAATAAATTTATATTCACTTCCCATGTTAGGCCCCATAATGACTGAAAAATTATCAAGCATTGGAGAAATATCTACTTCAGGATCTATGTCAATATCTTTGATTTTAATTGTAAAATTAAATGATTGATCTATATCAATATTTTTACTTACTACAAACGTCTCAATATTTTGAGAAATTAAAGAGGAAATAAAAATTGTTATGAATAGTAAATATCTTGTCACCAATCTTTTCCAGATTCATTACTATAGTTAGTTTGTTTTCTTTTTTTATTCACTTTTTCATTCTCTTTTATTGCATTAAGTATATTTTCAGCAGTTTGCCTTGATTGAATCTCACGATTTTGTTCATTTTGCTGATCTGGGGATTTTGAATTTTGATTATCAGTTGGACCATCATCATTATTTTTTGAATCGTTTTTATCTTGTTGATTACTGGATTCATCATTTTGGCTATCATCTTTTTTATCTCTATCTTTTTCTTTCTCTTTATTTTCATCATTTTCTTCTTCTTCTGATTTTTTACTTTCATCCTTCTTTTTTTGCATACTTTTATTTTTTTTAATCTCACTTTTTACAAATTCATAATTTTTTCGCGCATCTAAATCGTCAGGATTACTAAGTAATGCCCCTCTAAAAGCTTTTAAACTTTTTTCAAGCTGCTGTGACCTATAGAGCGTATTTCCATAGTTATAACTTAAATCTGAAGAGTATCCAGATGAATCTTCATAAGCTTTTTCAAATATAGAACTTGCTTTGCTTGTACTGTCCATCTTTGAATAGATAGTTCCTATATTGTAGAGAAGCTCTTCTTGTGATATATTTTCATCTTCAATCTTGCTAAGCTGTTTATAATAATCTAAAGCAGATTTGATATCTCCATTTTCATACATTTTATATCCCATGTCCTGTGATGACAAGATTGATAGTGAAATAATACTTATAAATAATCTTTTCATTTTCTTCTTTTTCCTGAAGGTAAAATATATGCTGTAAATAAGAAAAGTATAGCAAAAAATAAAGGGTACTGATATTTATGGTCATATTCTGCGAACTCATAAGAACTTATTAAAGAAGCTTCTCCTTCACTTATTACTTCATTTATCTCCTTACTTATTGGTTCACTGTTAGCAATTCTAAAAAAACTACCTTTTCCGAGCTGTGATAGTTCGCCTAAAAACATATCATTTAATTTACTCATAATAAGATCTCCAGATTCATTTCTTAAAAAAACTCCTTCTTTTTTTCCATCAGGAATTAAAGAGCCTTTTATACTACCTATCCCAACTACGTGTATAGTGATATCATCAGATAAAGCTGAGCTAACCGCATTTAATGAGTTCGAACTATGGTCTTCTCCATCTGAAAAAAGAAATATCATTTTTTGCTGTGGACTTTCGCTATCAAATGCAACAATAGACGTTTCTATCGCCTGACCAATAGCAGTTCCTTTTGAAGAAATCATTTCAGTGTCTATGCTTTTGACGAATAATTTTGCTGCATCATAGTCCATGGTTAGTGGTAGATATAAAAAATTTGATCCTGAAAAAACTACAATACCTAACCTATCGCCCTTTAGATTATCAATAATTTTGCTAATCTCAAACTTTACTCTATCAATTCTCGAAGGTTTTATGTCCTGAGCATTCATACTGGTAGATACATCAATAGCGAAAATAATATCTACTCCCTTTCTCTCAACGGGTTTAACCGTAGTTCCAGTTTTTAATCCTGCAATTGAGAAAACAATAATAAATAAAGAAAAATATCGTAATAAGGTCTTTATTCTCATACTCTGTAAATTTCCTCTAGAAAATAAATTTTCTCTAAACTTTGGATTAAAGCTATTTGAACTAAAAACTTTATTATATCTACCTCTATAATGTGCAAAAAATAAAATTGAAAGTGTAATCAATAAAGAGATAAATGCTAGATTTAGATTTTCAAATGTCATACAATCCTTCTAAAATAAATAACTCTAAATAACTCACTTGATAATAGTAGAATGAATCCAGTATATAAAAACCATAAATAAACCTCTTTGAATTCTGAATAATAGCTTATGATGACTTCAGATTTTTCTAGCTCATTAATTTCAGAATAGATACCCGCTAAACTTTTCTTATCTATAGCTCTAAAGTATTTTCCACCCGTTTCTAAAGCTATGCCTTTAAGTGATTCTTCATCAATTTCATTTCTAATGTACCTTCCACCAGGAATTTGCGTTACTGCTTGTCTAGTTCCAGCTCCTATTGTATAAATTCTAATATTATACTCTTTTGCTATTTTTGCAGCCGCTATTGGATCGATAGCTCCAGCATTATTGCTTCCATCAGATAAGAGAATAATCACTTTGCTTTTTGAGTCATTTACTCTCAACCTATTTACAGCATTAGCAATAGCTATGCCTATTGCTGTTCCATCATACTTTGGCTCTACTACTGTTACTTCGCTTAAAAGATTATTTAAAACACCGTAGTCAACGGTCAGAGGGCATTGAATAAATGTTTCTTTTCCAAAGACTAAAAGACCAACTCGATCACCTTTCCTGTTATCGATAAAATCTTTAGCTGCTTGTTTAACGGCTTCAAGACGATTAGGTTTAAAATCTTCTGCAAGCATACTACTACTAGTATCTAATACTAACATAATATCAACAACTTCAATTGTTACGTTCTTATCATTGGTGGATATTCTAGGTCTGGCTATAGCAACTATCAAACATACTAAAGCGGATATAAATAAGAATTTGAACAATCTAATTTTAAAAATACCCGATCTCCCAAAAAAAGATTTTAGGTGTTTTGTATTTGAAACCTGAAAAGATATAGCTTTATTAGATGAATAAAATCTTTTGAATATTGATAGAGATATCAATATGACAATTAAGTATAAAAAATTTGGATGTAGAAATTCCATTTATTACCTATTTAAATAATTCTTCCTTATTCAATGAATGCGCAAAATTGAATAAAGTTTCCTCTTTAAATGAATTACCTGCAATTTGGAATCCTACAGGTAATTTATTTTTTAACATTCCCGCTGGAATATTTAGTGAAGGAGAGCCTATCAAGTTGAATGGAACAGTGAATATATCAGCAAGATACATTTTAATAGGGTTGTCTAAATTATTTTTTAATGGAAACGCTGTTGAAGAAGTAGTGGGTATAAATAAACAATCTACCTTAGAAAAGAGCTTATTATACTCATCTTTTATTAGTCTTCTGACTTTCAATGCTTTTGAATAATATGCATCATAATATCCGGATGATAATACATATGTACCTGTCATAATTCTTCGCTTTACTTCATCAGAAAAACCTCGAGATCTAGATTCAATATACAATTCATTCAAATCTTTAGAGGTTGCTCTTTTTCCATATCTAACTCCATCAAAACGAGATAAATTTGAAGAAGCTTCTGCCATAGTTAAAACATAATAAGTAGCAACACAGTAGTCAAAGTATGGTAAGTCAATCTCAACTAATTTCACCCTATTCCTTGTCAAGAAGTCTAGAACTACGTGATATCTATCTATAATTTCGCTATCTATTTCAGATAGAAGATGATCACTTAAAATTCCTACTCGTTTAGGAAGTACCTCTTTGTTATACTTCTCTAATGAGAGAACTGTTTCCATGGATGATGTTGCATCTTTAGGATCTTTTCCAGACATTACACTGAATGCTGATGTTATATTTTTAAGTTGTTTAGATAATATTCCTATTGTATCAAATGACGATGCATGAGCTACTAAACCATATCTAGAAATTCTACCATATGTAGGTTTAAGGCCATATATACCACAAAACGAAGCTGGCTGCCTTATAGAACCACCTGTATCTGAGCCTAATGCAATATCACACAAATCTTCTGCCACAGCTGCTGCAGATCCACCGCTAGATCCTCCTGCAACTTTTTTTAAATCATAAGGATTCTTAACAGAACCATAAATTGAATATTCTGATGATGAACCCATAGCAAATTCATCCATATTTGTTTGTCCTGTTATTAGAGCTCCATTAGATTCTAAGCGATCTATTACAGTAGCACTATATGGAGATTTGTAAGATTGTAAAAGATTAGATGCACATGTTAGAGGCTCTCCCTTTATAGCGATATTATCTTTTACTAATATGGTCTTCCCTGATAAGACATTACTATTATTAGTTATTTTTGAGGAAACTTTATCGAACCTTGTTCTAATAATAGCATTTGTTTTGCTATTAGCAATTTTTTCTTGCTGAGAAACAAGTTTTTGTTTTAAAGCATTAGATGGGGACATCTAACTTTATTCTTCGGATTTTTCAGATTTTCTTAATTCATCTTTGGTGTCATCCAATGCACCACGAAATTCTCTTAATGATTTAGCAAATCCCCTCGCTAAACCAGGAAGTCTCTTACCGCCAAAAAGGAGTAAAAGAATAAGAAAAATTATTACTAATTCACCTGTACCTAAATTAAACATATCAAAACCTCTTTTTTTATCTAAAATATCTTAATAAATAATATGCAATCGCAAAACCAATAACACTACAAACATTAAATCTTAAAATGAACCCAAAATCAAGTGCAATAACACCTAAATCTACTAAAAATCCACTATCAATTGAACCAAAAGAAAAATCAAATGTTGTAAGGAAAAATTGCTTAACTGTACTTTCCTCGGGTAATATATATCCCAAAAATTGACCTAAAGCAGTTCCAATCATTGCTCCAGCCAATATTCCCACTCCTATTAAACTAATACTTCTATTGCTCATGATTTACCTAGCACTAAGTTAACTACTTTTATTTCATTTTCTCTTTGAATTCTTAACTTAATCATATCACCTGGTCTTGCATCATTATTTGCCAAAACCAGCTTAAGCTGATCATAGCTTTGAATTTGATATCCTTCAATTCCAATAATAATATCTCCTTTGTACAGTGCTTTATTATCTCCAGAATTATCATAATCAACAGAATTGATATATAATCCTATCTCACCATTATCTCCATATCGATATGTTGTTGCATTAATGCCAAAAGAAAATCTTCTATCAATAAATCCTTTTAATTTCAATTCTTCTGCGATTTTTTTTGCATAATTGATTGGAATTGCAAATCCAAGATTTTCTGAGTCATTTCTCACAAAAGTATTAATTGCTAATACTTTACCGTTAGTGTCTACTAAAGGCCCCCCACTGTTTCCAGGATTTAAGGAGGCATCAGTTTGAATCATATTATTCATTAATCTTTTAGTATTCGCATCAATTCCAAAATCTGCATTAATGGCACTTATAATACCTGCAGAAGCTATTGGTTGATAATTTGCCGCAGCAAATAAACTTTTTGGATTTCCTAATGCTACGACCCATTCTCCGACAATGGCTTCATCTGAATCACCAAGCTCACAATGATAGAAATCTTCGCCTTCAATCTTCAACAGAGCTACATCTGACCTACTATCAACCCCAACTATTGAGGCTACATAATGATCACCTCCAGGTAAAGCTACATCAATTTTAATATTCGTTGTGGACAAAGAGGGATTGGAGATTTCCGTAACTATATTATGAGCATTTGTTAAAATATATCCATCTTTACTTATGATAAAACCAGAACCAGATGATTGTATTGGCTTAATAGGTTTAAGTCGGCCTGTCCAACGATTTATTTGAGTTATTTCTTGATTTCTATATATACTTACTACTCCAGGACTAGCGCTCTTAATCGCTGCTGTAATAGCTGTAGTTTTGGATTCAGAAACAGTAAAATTTTTATCTTGAGACTGGTTGCATCCAATGATAAGGCATAATAGTATAATTGCTATCTTATTTTTCATAAAAAATTTTATTTAATATTAATCCATTCGCAGGAGCTTTTAGTAATTTTGCATCTTTTCTTGGGTTTGCCAATAAAGACAAAAATTCTTGTGTGCTTATCTTTTTCTCCATATAACCTATCATTGTTCCTACTAAATATCGCACCATATGATGCAAAAATCTGTCACCTTCAATAATATAAAATAATTTATCATCTTCCAATGTCCATTTTGATTTGAATATTTCACAAATTGTATTCTTTTTTTCTATATCAAACTTAGAAAAAGATAAGAAATTATGCCTTCCTACTAACTCGTGCTCTATATCTTTTAATCTCTCAAAATTAAATTGCTTCAATGCAAAATGATCCTTACTAAGCAATGGATTTTCTGTTAAAGAACATTGATACAAGTACTGTTTCTTAATTGCATCAAATCGTGAATGAAATTCAGTATTAACTGCTTTGATATCTATTATTCGAATCTGAAGAGGCAACCTTGCATTTAAAGCTCTTTTAATAGCATCTAGTGACAGTTTTGTATCAAAATTAAAGTGAGCTACCTGGCCTAAAGCATGGACTCCTGCATCTGTTCTGCTCGCGGCTACAATTCTAATAAGATTATTTTGATTTAAAAAAGACAAAGAATATTCAATTTTATCTTGAATGGTATTCAAATTTTCTTGTGATTGAAATCCTGAGAAACTGGATCCATCATATTGTATTATAACCTTATATCTATTCATATAGAGGAACTTCCATAGTAAATACAATTCTTTCATTTAATTTTGATCGATAAATAATCTTTCCCGATGGTAAAATTATTCCTGAAATACCTGTATTGGCACTCTGAATTATAGGAACTCGCTGCTCAACTGCTCTCAATCTTGCTAATTGAAAATGTTGATAAGGCATAAATTGACCCACGTACGAATCATTAGTAATAATAAAGATTATTTCCGCCCCATTATCAACCATCTTTTCTACAATCTGAGGACTGCTAGAATCATAACAAATTAGTATCGAGGCTTTAAAGTCATCTATATTGAAAGTTTTATATTCAGAGCCTGGATAAAAACTGCCTATATCGTCGAACTGATTCATTTTAGTAATCCAATTTCTGAAAAAAGGAACATATTCAGCAAATGGGACTAAAAATATTTTTTGATATGTATCAAATGATCCATCTGGCTTTAAAATAATAGAGCTATTAAAGTTTTGATTTATTCCGTCAATATTTTTTCTTTCTGGTATACCAGTAATAAGATATGTTCCCGATAACTTATCCTGATATCTAACTCTATCGTACGGGTTATTTGCTAAAAATGATGTAACTGCTACTTCTGGCCATATGATGATATCTGCATTATCTTCCAAAGACTTTACTAATAAAGAATCCATCACTGCAAGATTTCTCAATCTTAGATTTGGATTCCATTTTTCATCTGGAAAAATTGAAGGTTGACCTATTGATACATTTACTGATTTTTCTATAGATCTATTATTTTGGCTATTTACATGATAGTTTCCAAAAAATAAAATTGAGCACAATATTAAGACAAAGTATTTTAAAAAAACTGTATTTCGTTCTATAAAAAATCTATAAAGAATAAGATTAAAAAATATAACCATAAATGAAATTGCATGTACTTCTATACTCGCTAGTTGAATAATCCTTATATACTCTGATTGAGTTAATGATAAATTCATCCATGGACCTGCTAAAGGTCCAATATTTCTTAAAAATTCAACAAAAAATATCCAAGATAAAGGTGTTAAGAGTAATTCTATTTTCTTTGGAATAAAATGCGTAGAAATAATAAATGCCATCCAAAAAATGGTTAAATATAAGGATAGTGCTAAATAAGATATAATTGCAACCGTTGGTGAGGTGCCAGAGTTTAATCCCATCCAATTTAGAATGATCAAATTACTAGTAAAGCACGCTACGAATCCAAATAAGGCTTTTTGGCCAATTCTTTCTTCTTTTGATATACAGTGTAGTAGAGGTATAAAAGCAATCCAAGCAAGAAATCCAAGACTAAATGGTGGATATGAAAGGCCTAGTAATAAACCCGACATTAATGGGAGAATTAATTTATTTATTTTCATTATTTTTTTCTATCAAGATAAGTCTGAAGAATAATAGAAGCAGATAACACGTCAACCATTTCTTTATTTTTACCAGTTTTAATATCTTGTTGTATCATAATCTTCTTAGCATATTGACTGGATAACCTTTCGTCTTCCAAGTGTATCTCAAAATCATTGTTCTCCATTACAATTTTGAATTTATCAATAATTTCAGTCATATTATTTTCTTTATAATTCATATTCAACGGATAACCAATAACTAGTGTTTTAACATTTTTTTCTAATGCAATTTTTTTTAGAACTTCTACTAACTCTTTTTGATTTTTATAGCGAATTGTTTCTAAGGGCATAGAAATTATTCTAGATGGATCTGATATTGCTATACCCACTTTTGATAAGCCAAAGTCAATTCCAATAATTCTATTCATACTTTAAGAATGCACTCTTTCAACAGAATCAACCTTTTTGAGTTTAAGAATAGCTTTCATGATCATTTTTAATTGAGATAAATCTCCAATTTTACAAATAATCCAAATATTTGCTAAGCCTCCCTCCGTAACGTCTGTTTTAACATCTACTATATTTACCTTATTTTTTGAAATTATATCAGCAATTTCATTTAGAACTCCGGCAGAATCAATACAGCTAATATGTATTTTTGCCTTGAAAGAAATATTCTTTTTAGTATCCCAATTTACAGATACGATTCTATCATTTGACTCTGATAATGAAGAAAGATTTGAACAAGAAAGTCTATGAACAATAAGACCTCTTCCTCTCGAAATATAACCTATAACATTATCTCCAGGAATTGGATTACAACATCTTCCATAATCAACAACCAAATTCTTTACACCATCAAGGTTAATCCCTTCAAAATCAGATCTTGCCGAATCTATAAACTCTTTATCATGTGAAATTTTATCTGGTGCTGTTTTAATATCTGGAAAAATTTTTGTTACTAAATCTTTTATAGTTGATCCGCCTCTACCTAAATCTGATAATAGTTCATTAAAATTTTTATATCCGAGATCTTCATACCCTTTTTTAATTTCATCAATCCTATCATATATTTTTAATTTTCGTAATCCTTTTTCAAGTAACTGACTACCTATCTTTATACTTTCTTCTACTTCAATCTTTCTTAAGTATTTTCCGATTGCATGAGATGCTTTTGAAGTTTTCACAAAATTTAGCCAACCACTATTTGGTTTTTGACTTTTACTTGTTTCCATTTCAACTATATCTCCATTATTAAGTTTATAGCTCAAAGGAACTAACTTTTTATTAACCTTAGCTCTAACACATGAGAATCCTAGTTCACTATGTATTGCAAAAGCAAAATCTAGTGGTGTTGAATCGACTGGAAGCTTGATTAAGTCTCCTTTTGGTGTAAAAATAAAAATTTCATCTTCAAACATATCAATTTTTAGAAGTTCAATAAGCTCTTCTGGATCACTGTTGTCACTGCTCATCATAGCTAATAAATCCCTGAGCCAAGGTACTTGCTCATCAAAGCTATCCATTTCAGAACTTCCTTTATACAACCAGTGTGCAGCTACTCCCACTTCCGCAGTATAATCCATTTCCTTTGTCCTAATTTGTACTTCTGTCAACCTGTTATCTTTTGTCATCACCGTAGTGTGTATAGATTGATAACCATTTGTTTTAGGTGTAGCAATAAAATCTTTGAATCGATCTTGCACTGGAGGATATATGCTATGTATAACCCCTAAAGCCAAATAACATTCTTCTATCTTATCTACAACAATTCGAATAGCATACAAATCATATATCTCATCAAATTTTTTACCTCTTAACTGAATTTTTCTATTAATTGAAGATATTGATTTATATCTACCAGAAATTTCGGAGTGTATTTTGTATGAGTCTAACTCTTTTTTAACAGGAGCAATAGTGGAATCTAAAATCTTTTTATTAGATTTCGATGAACCTTCAATTTTTTTCTTAATACTATTATAAGATCTTAAGTCTAAACATTTTAAAGCTAAATCATCAAATTTCCATTTAAGATTTGCCATACCTAGCCTATGAGCTAATGGAACAAAAATCTCTTTTGTTTCAGATGCAATTTCTTTTCGCTTTTTTGAAGATAAATACTCAATAGTTTCCATATTGTTTAAACGATCTGCAAACTTTATAATAATAACTCTTAGGTCTTTAGCTAGAGAAAGAAATAGTTTGGTAAAATTTTCAGCCTGTTTATGTTCTTGAGATCTGAATGCTATATGATCAATTTTAGTAACTCCATCTACAAGGAAAGCTACGTCACTACCAAATTCTTTATCAATATCTTCTAATGAAACATCTGTATCTTCAACAACGTCATGCAATAAAGCGCTTATAATAGTTGTATAGTCCATATTCCAATCTAACAGAATATTAGCAACATCTATGCAGTGACTTACGTACGGAAGACCTGATTTTCTTTTTTGACCTTCATGCATTCTAACAGAGTAATCTAAAGCAGTTTGTATTACAGCTTTATTATCTTCTGATGAGATTCTTGATAAAAGATTTTTACCTTTTTCCTCTATCAGCTGTTGATGAGAGCTGTCATATTTGATAGACTTCATTATTGACTCATATCATTAGATTCAAAAAAATCAGAGTAATTTTCAAACCTTGTATATGCGTCTACAAAAGTAGCTCTTACTGTCTTGGTAGGACCATTTCGTTGTTTTGCTACAATTAAAAATGCCAACCCTTTTTCTTCGTCTTTCTCGTTATATACGTAAGGACGATAAAGGAAAATTACAACATCTGCATCTTGCTCAATCGCACCACTTTCTCTAAGATCAGATAATTGAGGTCTTTTGTCTGTTCTTGATTCTACCGCTCTTGAAAGCTGAGAGAGTGCAATAATAGGAATATCTAATTCTTTAGCAAGCGCCTTTAAAGATTGGGTAATAGATGAAATTTCATATTGTCTATTTTCAGTTTTAGGTCCTTGCATCAATTGAAGATAATCAACAACAATTAATTCAATATTTCTTTCTCTTTTCAACCTTCTTGCTCTAGATCTTAAATCTAAAATTGATAAAGCTGGAGTATCATCAATATAAAGAGGGGCCTGTGCTAGCTTTCCAGAAGCAATATTAATATTCTTCCATTTTGAAGTAGCTAATCGCCCACTTCTTGCCTCTGATTGATCTATTTTAGCTTCAGAAGAAAGAAGTCTGGTGCCTAATTGATCACTTGACATCTCAAGACTAAAAATAGCTACAGGTGAGTTATTTTCTAACGCGGCATTTCTAGCTATAGATAAAGCTAAAGCCGTTTTACCCATTGCAGGTCTACCTGCAATAATAATTAAATCACTTTTTTGAAATCCAGAAGTTACTTTGTCTAAATCAATAATTCCTGATGGAACTCCAATTACACCACCTGGATTAGCCGCTATACCTTCTAATCTTTTAACAGTATCAGCTAGAATTGGCTCGATGTGTGAATAAATTTTAGTATCTTTTTGTTCTGTAAGATTGAATATAGACTGTTCAGCCTCATCAAGAATAGATCCAACAGCATCTCCTTCGTCAAATGCTTTCTTAGAAATTTCATGTGAAGTAGAAATCAAATCACGTAGTATTCCTTTTTCTTTGACAATTGAAGCATATACTTCAACATTTGCAGAAGTAGGGACTTTGTCAACTAATCCTGTTAAATAATAGAGACCTCCTACAGACTTTAACGCTTTAGCTTTTTTTAATTCATCTGAAACAGAGACTGTATCAATTGGACTATTCTTTGAAGACAAAGAAAGCATTGCGTCAAAAATTTTCTTATGAGAATCTTTATAAAAATAATGACTAGTTCCTAGAAGAGATATTGCTCTATTAGTAGCATCTTCATCAATCATCATAGAGCCGAGTACAGCTTCTTCAGCTTCTAAAGCCTGTGGCTGTAAGTTTATATCTTTATTTTTATTGTCTGCCATTATTCTTAAAGTTTGTGTTTATCCACATACTTTCAACATAATTAATTTACTTCTTTAATAGATTAGCAATCTTTTAGACATGTGACAAGTTAATCCTTTATATAATACCTATTTTTTTGATTGCCTATTTACAAAAAAACTAATCAAATACTCCAATCAATAGGACCTTTACCTTGCTTAATTAGATAGTCATTTGACTTTGAAAAATGCTTACATCCAAAGAAGCCATTGTGAGCTGATAGTGGAGAAGGATGTGCTGATGAGAGGATATGATGTTTTTTATCATCTAAAATAGAACAAAGAGATTGTGCTTGTTTGCCCCATAATATAAATACTACATTTTTTAATTCTCTTGATATAGCTTCAATAGCTGCTTTTGTAAATATCTCCCATCCTAAATCTTTATGTGAATTAGCATTATTAGCCTCTACCGTTAAAACTGTATTTAACATCAAGACTCCCTGGTCAGCCCAAGACTGTAAGTTTCCAGTCTTCGGTATAGGTAAATCTAAATCTGAATGTAATTCTTTATAAATGTTTCTTAAGCTAGGGGGTATTTTAATGCTTTCTTTCACACTAAAAGATAAACCATGAGCTTGTCCATAACCATGGTATGGATCTTGACCAATAATTACTACTTTAACTTTATCAAAAGGAGTAGAATCAAAAGCATTAAACATATTGTTTGGTTCAGGATATACGGTCTTTGTTTTGTAAAGCTTGCGTACGGTTTCGGTTAAAGAGTGCCAATAATCTTTTTTGAACTCATCTTGAAGTACGTGGTACCATGTATCATCAATTATTACGGTTTTTGATTGTGAAGATTTCTGGGGTAATTCAAGAAAGATTTCTTCGCCAAATAAATCTTTATTTTGCGAAAGGTATTGTTTTTTTACACTTAAATTATTTGTCAATTGAATCGTCTGACTTTTTCCAGTCAACTTTTCCATCTAGGAATTCATCAAGAGCAACGCTTGTGACCTTTTCTTCTTTATCATAATCAATATATTCTCTAACAACAGGCTCTGCAAAAATTCCATCCTCATCAATCATTTCTTCATTGTCATCTATCATTTGCTTTACAACACGATCTTGTAAGATCTGCTTAGCTCTTTTGGATGAAACAAGAACTGCTTCATAAATATCATCTGTCTTTTTCAATAGTTTTTTAAAAGAAATTGCTTCAACTGCCATTTTTAGTCCTCTTCCTTAAATGAAATAATCATTTTTTTTAGCTTTTCAAACGTGGTTTCGAAATTATCATTAATAAGTGTATAGTCAAATTCTTTTTTTAAATTGTCTTCTTGCTCAAATCTACTCAATCTTTTCTCAATTTCTTGGTCAGATTCTGTAGATCTATTGACCAATCTTGTTCTGAGCTCATCTATATTGGGCGGAGAAAGAAAGATAGATATTGTGTTTGATGGATATATTTTCTTCAGGCTTAACGCCCCCTTAACATCCAATTCTAAAAATAAAGACTTATTCTCTTCTAGATAACCTTTTAAACTATCCAGAGGTGTTCCATACAGGTCGCCATGAACATTCTCATATTCAAGAAACTTATTTTCATCAATCATCTCTTGGAAATTTTTCTCAGATATGAAAGAATAGTGCACGCCATCGATTTCGTATTTTCTTTTATTGCGAGTAGTGCATGATACTGAAATATCCATATTTAAATCTCGAGAAAGCAACTCCAGTAATGTTGTTTTTCCTGAACCTGAGGACCCTGATATAATAAAAAAATTTTTCATAAAATGTTACTTACTTGCTCTCTTAGCTTTTCTGCCTGCATCTTTAAACTTATTGCATGCTTGGCAATATTCTTATCTAAAAATTTAGATAATATCGTATTCGATTCTCTGTTAATTTCTTGTAAAATAAAACTTATCTTTTTACCTGAAAGGTCTTTCGATTTAACAGAAAGTATAATTTGGTTAAAGTGACTATTTGTTCTATCGATTTCTTCAGTAACATCAAGCTTCTCAAGTTCTTCAACTTTAGATTCACTAGTCTTTTTTGAATTCACTTTCTTTTGAACCAACTTTAAATAAATAGATTCAATTTTATTTAAATCTTTTTTTGCGATGGTAATATATTTCATAAACTCTTTTTCAATAGACTTACCCTCTTTAGATCTCATATCTAAAACTTGATCAGTAGCAAGCTTTATGGCTTTCAAAACCTTACTCTCAACTGACTTAGGTAGCGTTCTTAAGCTCATCATGTCATTATTTTTAAGTAAATGACTATAGTTTAAATCTAAACCATATTCTTTCTCAATTACTCCATATGATTTTAAAATACTTTCTAATTTGTGTTTATTTAATCTTAATTGATCTTTTGAGTCAATTTTGACGCTCAAATTAATAGAGCCTCTTTTAAGCTTATTTTTTAAGAAGGTCCTTATTTTATATTCCGATTCTCCTGATAAATCGAAAGATCTGGTATTTAGTTCAAAGTACCTTGAGTTGAATGACTTTAGCTCTACATCTACGACTATACTATTATCTTCGTAATGTCCTACACCAAATCCTGTCATACTTATTAACATTATATATCTACTACCTCTTTGTTTTTATACAATAAATATAATAAAAAAATTCCAACTGGAAATAATATCGAAAATATAGGGAAAATTAACTTAAAACTATCTAAATCTGCAATTAAACCCCCTACAGCAGCTACAAGGCCAGATACTCCAAACATTAGAAAAAAATTCATCCCAAAGACAAGAGGTCGAATTCTTGTAGTAGTAATATCTTTAATAATTGAATTAATTAATGGTTGAATAGCGTACATAAAAATTGCTAGCAAAACAGATACAGCAACTAATGAAAAATTACTCAAAAAATATGTGGCAATGAATAATGGACATAGAATCATAAGTACAAATGACAAAAGCTTCATTCTATTATATTTATCTCCAAAAAATCCTGATAAGATTTGCCCAATAATACCAAAAATTAAGATTCCAGATACTAATAAATTAGATTTTTCTCCAAGAGCAACTTTAAAAACGGACGGAATAAACGTATTAAATACAGTAAAAACAATACCTACAATTAAAGATAAAAAACAGAATATTTTTAACATTTTTAATTGATTTCCTTTTTTAAAATCGAGAGTGCTTATTGATTCTCTAGATTTAGATTTTGGAATAATAAAATAAGTAACAGGTGCAATAATGAGATTAAAAATAGCAATTGTAAAAAAAGAAAACTGCCAATCAAAATTGTTAACTGCATAATAGCAAAGCAAAGGCCCTATAGAAACACCTAAACTTCCAAAAATACCATGAAATGCATTTGCTTTAGATATATTGCTATCAAAACTTTCTGAAATAAGAGTTAATGATACAGGATGATGTATACTAGCAAACAAACCTAAAAAGATATTAAAAATTGCAAAACTTTCAACAGTTTCACAATTAGATGCTAGAAAAGCAGAAGTAAAAACCCCTAACTGAGAAAGTACAAGTAACATTCTAGGTCCATACTTATTGTATAATAGTGACATTGGTAGAGAACCAAGACCATAACAAAAACTACTAATACTAAAAATTAAACCAAGAGATGCCTTGGTTAGGCCATAAAATTCAACTAGTTCAATAAACATGCTTGGAACTAACATCATTACAATGTGAACAGACATGTGGGATAAGCTTAGAACAAAAAGTAAGGTATTATAAATCAATATTTATTTTTTTTCAGCTAATCTTGCTGCTTTACCAGAAAGACCTCTTAAGTAATAAAGTTTTGCTCTTCTAACCTTATTTATTCTATCTACTTTCATAGAAGCAATAACAGGTGAGTGTAGAGGAAATACTCTTTCAACTCCTATGCCATCAGACATCTTTCTAACGGTAATAGTTTCTGATATACCAGATCCTTTACGCGCAATAACAGTACCCTTAAAAAGCTGTTGTCGAACCTTTTTTCCTTCTCTTACATTAACATTGATAGATAATGTGTCTCCGGTTTTAAAATTTGGAATATCGTCTCTTAAGTTATCTTTAATCATTTAATTTTTTATACTTTCTCCAAAGATCAGGTCTTCTGTCTTTAGTTATTTCAATTTTCTTTTTTTTCTTCCAATCTTTAATAGACTGGTGATTGCCTGATAATAGCACATCTGGCACTTTTAATCCATCTATTTGATTAGGCCGCGTAAAATAAGGAGCATCAAGTAAATCGTCAACAAAAGAATCTGTCATAGCAGAATTTAAGTCGTTTAACAATCCTGGTATTAATCGAACAATAGAATCAAATACTATCATTGAGGATAACTCTCCATTTGATATAATATAATCTCCAATAGAAACTTCAAGATCTACATATTTATCAATGATTCTTTGGTCTAAGCCCTTATAATGACCACATATAAATATTAATGATTCTTCTTTACTTAATTCAGATGAAATGGAATGATTTAACACTTTTCCTTTGGGAGATGGAAATATAATTTTTGGCTTAATTTCAGATTTAGATATACAATAATCAATCGCAGCAAAAAATGGCTTACACATCATAACCATTCCGCTTCCTCCGCCATAAGGCTCATCATCTATTTTTTTATAGGAATCTGTAGCAAAATCTCTTGGATTAATAATGTCTATACTAATTAAATCTTTCTTAACCCCTTGATTGGCAATATTGTTGTCAACTAAAGTTTTAATTGAATCTGGAAATGGTGTGATGAAAAAAATATTCATACTTTAATTTAGTCAATAAACATTAATGCTCTATACTAAAGCTTTAAAATATAAATATTTATTTATCTGAATCTTTTTCTGCTGGTGCTTCTTCTGCTACCGGCTCTTCTGCTGGAGCTTCTTCTGCTACCGGCTCTTCTGCTGGAGCTTTAGCTGCCGCTTTTTCTGCACTAATTTTTTCTTTCTTCTTAAGCTTTGCTTTTTTTCTGTTTTTTAAAACTTCAAGTCTATCTTCTTTCCATTTTGCAACAGCTTTTTCTATATCTTCATGAGAAAGTCCTTGGCTCATTAAATGCCATCTGTATGCTAAACCAGATCTTTTCATTAATTTATTAACTGGATCTGAAACTTGAGCACCCAATTGCAACCATGCAATAATTCTATCTTCTTTTAGACTAAAATTAGAATCTTTATCTTTTTTAAGGGGATCATACCAACCGACTTGCTCAATAGCTAATCCATCTCTTCTTTTTCTTGAATCAATAATTATTAATCTGTAGAAGGGTCTATTTCTTCTACCAATTCTTTTTAATCTAATTTTAGTTGCCATATTTTTCTATTTTCTCTTTATTTTTTTGTTATCACTGAAACAGGCGTAATTTGTACAAAAGGATTGAATACTACAAATAATTTATTTTTCATCAAAATTAATTGAAATTACCTTTGAAATACCTTTCTTTTCTGCAGTTACTCCATATATACAATCAGCTGACTCCATAGTTAATTTATTATGAGTTACCATTATAAATTGGGTTCCCTTACTATATTCAGATATTACATCTGTAAATTTTTTAATATTAATATCATCAAGTGGTGCGTCAATTTCATCTAATATACAGAAAGGGCTTGGCTTGTATTGGTATATAGAAAAAAGTAATGCAATTGCGGTTAAAGACTTTTCACCAGCAGATAACATTTTAAGTGAATTATTTTTCTTTCCAGGTGGTTGAGCAAAAATTACTACATCCGAATTTAAAGGATCTTCTATATCTTCAAGATTAATAGAACCCTTACCTCCCGAAAAGAATACGCCAAACATTGTTTCAAAATTGTTTTTTATTATCTCAAAAGTATCTAAGAATTGTTTCTTAGCAACAGAATCAATTTTTTTGATCGCATCTTTTAAATTCTTTTCTGAATCAAGAAGATCAGATCTTTGCTCTTTTAATATATTCAATCTTTTACTTTGCTCTTCATACTCATCTGAAACTGCCCAATTAATTGGACCTATAGCTTCTATACTTCTTTTTATTTTTTCTACATTATAAGTCATTTCAGAAATACTGTAATCTTTAATCTTTTTTAGCTCTACATCATTACCAAACTTTTCTTTAATCACTTCTTTTATTTGGGATATTTTAATGCTCGACTCAGCTATTTTCATCTCTGCGCTTTTAATATCATAAAAAATATCATCTTTATTGAACTTGTCTGCATCTATTTTAATTCTAATTGATTCCATTTTCATAAATGCTTGATTAAGATCTTGTTCTTTATTGCGAAGTTCAAGCTTGTGTAAATTAATTTTTTTCTGCATCTCTTTAATAGAATCATCTATCTTATTGAAATCAAACTCTTGTTCTTTATTATATGATTGAATTTTATCTTTATAATCCTCAATACTTGCTTTTAGATTTTCATATTTTTTATCAGTTTCGATAACAGTATAGTTTTTATTTTTAAAATTTTCTCTGCTCTCATTAGATAAGCTTTTTATTACATCATTGTTAGAAACTATTTTAATATAGTCTTTATCAAATTTATTGAGCTGACTAATTTTCTTCTGTAATTCATCTTCAAGTACTTCCATGCCCTTGGAGGATTCACGATTTTTTGTTTGAACTTCCTTCAATAGATTTTCAGTAAGATTGTCAACGTCTACTTTCATTTTTTCTACGATTTCTTTTTCGGCTAAATAAAAACTTCTGGCATCTTTAAGCTCTACGCTTTCAGACTCTTTCTTTGATGTATTCTTTTTTAATAAAGTATTTTTCTTTTTAAGCAATGACTCTAAAGGTTTAATTCCTCTTTCTAGATCAATAATTTTTGCTGATGCTAAATTAATCTCTATATCTTTCAGCTGAGAACTTAACTTTTCGTGCCTCTTAAATCTTTTGAGTTGTAACTCAAGACTCTTAACCTGCATCTCAATTTCCAGAATAATGTCGTCTATTCGCTCTAAATCTCTACTATTTAACTCAAATTTTCTTAAAGCAGAACGTCTTTGTGATTTATACTTATTTACACCAGCTGCTTCCTCAAACATTGAACGTCTACTATCATCTTTATCTGATAGAATTTGCTCAATCATATTTAGCTCAATAACTGAATAAGCATCAGAGCTCATTCCTGTATCTACAAATAAATTGTAGATATCTTTAAGTCTACAAGCAGTTCTATTAATAAAATATTCACTATCTCCATTACGGTATAATCTTCTACCAATTTCCACCTCTTCATACTCTATTGGCAGTAAGCCTTTATCATTTTGTACCGTTAAATAAACTTCGCACAAGCCTAAAGGTTTAATATTTGAAGCTCCATTAAATATGACATCTTCCATTTTAGTACTTCTCAATCTTGATGTTTTTTGTTCTCCTAATACCCACCTAATAGCATCTACAATATTTGTTTTACCGCACCCATTAGGCCCAACTATTCCAGTTACACCACTATTTAATAGTATAGTTTGTTTTTTTGCAAAAGATTTAAAGCCAAATAATTCTAATTTTGAAATATGCATAATTTTATCCTGGCGGCCAATTCAACTTTCTTCCTCCAATTAAATGAAGGTGGATATGGTAAACAGTTTGACCTCCATCGTCATTACAATTAAATATTGTTCGATAACCAGATTGATCAATTTTTAATTCTTTAGCAAGATTCTTTGCTACCAATATCATCTTTGCTACAATAGTAGCATCTTTTTCACTTAAATCATTTAATGTTTCAATACATTTTTTAGGAATAATGAGTGCATGTACTGGAGAAACAGGATTAATATCTTCAATTGCAATTACATCATTATCCTCATAGAGGATTGTAGATGGAATCTCTCTTTTTATAATTTTTTGAAAAATTGTGTTACTCATATTGTACCATTAATTCATTTAAAATCGATAAAATCGATACTACTGCAGTCTCCGTTCTTAATACTGCCTTAGCAACACTAACTTTAAGGAATTTATTGTCATAAATAAACTCTTTTTCTTTTGAAGAAAATCCACCTTCAGGACCTATTAGAACAGCAATTTTTTTATTAGTATTCACTGCGCCAATAATTTCATCTTTAAAAAAGGTTAGAGTATCTTTAGCTCCAATTGAAGCAACAATATTCAATGCTTCGGCATCATACCATTGTTCTAACTTAGAAACAGAATTTATTTTTGGAATTATACTTCTCATAGATTGCTTAACACCTGAACGCATAACAGAAGTCATTTTTTCTATTGAAACTGTTGATTTTATTGATCTATCTAAATAAAGAGGAGTTAGCTCTTTAATTCCTGATTCTACAGATTTTTCCACTGCAATTTTCATTCTAGAATTCTTGATAATTGGGAGACCTAGATGAATATGGTAGTTTAGTTCATTTTGATTCATAAAAGAATCTAGCACTGAACCTTCTACTATATTTTTATTTGTAAAATTGTCTATCCTGCAATGATAAGTACCGCCTTCGCCATCTGTAAGCCATATATTAGAATCTACATTAAACCTTAATACATTGATTAAATGATGAGATTCATCTTTATCCAAAAAAAATTGGTTATTTTGAATATTACTTTTATCTACAAAAGAAAACTTACTCACGATTGATCTTATACTTTAAATACAGAAAAGCTCCACCATAATCTTTCTTATTATGAATAGGTTCTTTTACTTTTAAATAATCGTATCCCAATCCAAATGAAAGAGTATTTGAAGTGTTGGTATTAAAGTTTATTCCAAAACCTATAGATCCTCCTGGACTGATTTGAGTATCTGCTTCAGACCATCTTTTTGAAAAACTTCTTATATTTTCATCCCCATCAATTGATATCATTGGACCCATAGCAAAAAGTAAGTATGGCTCAAAATTATTTGCAATCTTTCCTTGAAATGGATAATAATTCAATCGAAAGTACAGAGGAAGCATGGTAATATTTTTTTCTCCTATAATTTTATATTGATTGAAGAATGGATCATAAATTGGATACTCATCACTCCTGATATCATAAAATCTTAAATCGGCTCCGATAGATAAATTTTCCTTAGAAAATTTTTCAAATTCATATCCAAATCCATAACCATTATTTGTAAACATAAAATTAAGATTATTGGATTTTTCTTGACTATATAGCGACGATGAAATTGCTAATATTACTAGTAGCTTTGCCGCAGTTTTAATTAAAAAAAATGATAATATATATCTATTCATGATCTTCGAACTCCGCATCCTTTACTTTTTTATAATCTATTTTTGTATCTTTTTTTATAGTAGATATCGTTTCTTGTTTATTAAAAAATCTATATACCATAAATAGTACACCAGCTGCTATTATCCATTTCATCATAATTTATGAGGGATTAAAATATCTTCTTCCCTTTGCAGGCTCCTGAATTACCTCTAACAAATTCTCAAAATCATCAGGATTATTAACAAAATCAATATTGTTGGCATTGATGACTAAGAGAGGCCTTTCATCATAATTAACAAAAAATTCTTGATACTTCTCGTTAACCTGATTTATGTACTCAGTTGTAACGCCTTTTTCAAAATCACGTCCTCGCTGCTTGATATTTTTCATCAATCGAGATGTATCTGCTTGTAAATAAACTACCATATCTGGCTTAATAATATCTTTTTCTAAAATATCTGCAACATTAGAATATAATTCAAACTCAGCTTGAGACCGTAATGTGAACTCAGCAAACAATCTATCTTTCTCGAACATGTAATCAGTAATAACCCCTTTTTGAAATGCATTTAATTGTTTGATTTCTTTCTGTTGTTGTTGATATCTTTGCAACAAGAACCATACTTGAGTTTGAAGAGCATTGCTATCAGGATCTTCATAAAATTCTTCTAAAAATGGATTACCTTTAAAATCTTCAAATACTTTTCTGGCATTCAATTTTTCAGCAATCATTTCTGCTAGACTTGTTTTTCCTACCCCAATAGGGCCTTCAATTGCTATGTATGAATCTAATTGGCTCATGCTTTCTTATCGATTAAGTATTTATCTACTGTTGAAGTATCAGGACATTTTTCTAATAAATCAATCATCTTATATTTTGTTCCAGGAAAAACCCTATCAGGAATAAGCTCTGCTAATGGAACTAGAACAAATTTACGTAATAAAGCATGAGAATGTGGAATAGTAAGTTTTTCAGTTTCAATAAAAGCATTTCCAAATATAATTATGTCTATATCGATTGTTCTTGGAGTGTTTTTTTCTCTATCTAATTTACGCCCTAACATCTTTTCTATATCGTGAATTTTATCAAGAAATTGGAATGGTGTAAATACAGTTTTTAACTCTACTATAATATTAAGAAAAGAAGGTTGATTAATATTATACAAAGGTTCTGATAAATAAAATGAAGAAGTTCTTATTTCTGTATTTTCTACATAAGAACCAAGCATAGCAATGCATGAAGCAATATTAGACTCCTTATCTCCTAAATTTGAACCTAACGATAAATAAATAGTATCAGACATCACTTTCCTTAGTCATTTCCACTTCAACAAATTCAAGAGGAGTATCAATTGGTAGCTCAAACTTTCTTACCTTTACAGTTGCTTTTAAAGGATTATATAGCTTCATTATTTCATTAAGAATTTTATAACAAAGCGTTTCTAGGAGATCAAAATTATCTGATGAATTAATCTTTTTTACAATATCTATAACTTCAACATAGTTAATAGTTTTATCTATGTTATCATTACTATTATTTATTTGATTTTCAAAAAAAAGCTCTATATCAAAACCTAGATTAACTCCATCTCTTTTTTCATTATCATATAAGCCATGAAAACCAACTAGTTTTATATCTTTTATTGTAATTTTTTCCATAGACAATATTACAAACAAAAAACCCTCAAAGATGAGGGTTTTTTATGTATTTATTTTGCAATAAACAACATTACATCATGCCGCCCATGCCGCCCATGCCACCCATGCCCATATCAGGGGCACCGCCAGGCATTGGAGCATCTGGTTCAGGTTGATCTGTAATAGCTGCTTCTGTTGTTAATAATAGCCCAGATATAGATGCAGCATTTTCTACAGCTACTCTGGATACTTTAGCAGGATCAATAATTCCAGATTTGAACATATTAACATACTCATCATTACGAGCATCATATCCAAAATCATCTTTTCCTTGAAGTACTTTCTGAACAACAATTGAAGACTCTACACCTGCATTTGAACAAATCTGACGTATTGGGCCCTCTAACGCACGCTTCATAATATCTACTCCAACTTGCTCACTGGCTGTAGCTTTAACATTTTTAAGCTCTAAACTTGCTCTAAGTAATGCTACTCCACCACCAGGAACAATTCCTTCTTCTACAGCTGCTCTAGTAGCATGTAATGCATCGTCTACTCTAGCTTTCTTTTCTTTCATTTCTACCTCAGTAGCAGCGCCAACATTCAATACAGCAACTCCTCCTGATAATTTTGCTAATCTTTCTTGCATTTTTTCACGGTCATAATCAGAAGTTGTTTTTTCAATTTGTACTCTGATTTCATTTACTCTCGCTTTTAATGCATCTTTTTTACCACTTCCATCAACAAGCGTTGTATTGTCTTTATCGCTAACAACTTTTTTACATGATCCTAGATATTCTAAAGTAGCATTTTCAAGCTTATATCCTTGCTCTTCTGATATCAAGGTTGCACCTGTTAAAATAGCGATATCTTCAAGCATAGACTTTCTTCTGTCACCAAATCCTGGAGCTTTTACTGCTAGCACCTTAAAGGTACCTCTTAGCTTATTAACAACAAGAGTTGAAAGTGCTTCACCTTCAATATCTTCAGCAATAATTAAAATAGGTCTACCAGCTTGAACTACTTTTTCAAGCAAAGGTAATAAATCTTTCATATTGCTAATCTTTTTATCGTGAACAAGTATGAAAGGTTCATCCAGTTCTGCTTCCATTGTATCAGAGTTAGTTAAAAAATATGGTGACAGATATCCTCTATCAAACTGCATACCTTCTACAAACTCAAGATAAGTTTCAGCTGTTTTTGACTCTTCAACAGTAATAACACCATCCTTACCAACTTTGTCCATTGCTTCAGCAATTTTTGAACCAATTTCTTTATCATCGTTTGCTGAGATTGTAGCAACTTGTGCAATTTGTTTAGAGTCTGGAATATCCTTAGAAAGTTTTGAAATAAAATCTATCACACTATCCTTAGCAAGATCTATTCCTTTCTTAATTTCCATAGGATTTGCTCCAGCAGTAACATTCTTTAAACCTTCTGCAATAATTGACTGAGCAAGTACAGTAGCTGTTGTTGTTCCATCTCCTGCTACATCCGATGTTTTTGATGCTACTTCTTTCACCATTTGCGCACCAACATTCTCTAATTGATTTTCAAGTTCTACTTCTTTTGCAACAGAGACTCCATCTTTTGTAACGGTTGGAGATCCAAATTTTCTCTCAATTACTACATTTCGACCTTTTGGTCCAAGTGTCACTCTTACTGCGTTTGCAAGCTTATCTACACCTCTTTTCAGAGCTGCGCGAGCTTCTGTATCATATGCTATGTCTTTAGCCATTTTATAATCTCCTTTAAATTATTGCTAATATGTCACTTTCTCTCATGATAAGAAGGTCTTTCCCTTCATGATTGATTTCAGTTCCTGAATATTTTCCGTATAAAACTTTATCACCAGATTTAACTGTCATTGAACTATCTTTTTTCCCTGGCCCTACTACAAGAACAGTACCCTGTTGGGGTTTTTCTTGAGCAGTATCAGGCAGAATAATTCCACTAGCTGTTTTTTCATCAGCCGCCATCGCTTCAACAATAACTCGGTCTTCAAGTGGTTTAATTTTTAGAGCCATTTTTCCTCCATTATATAACTTATTTTATTAAAAATTTTGCGGTTGAATTTTAGTATAAATACTCAGAAATATCAAACTAATTCTATTTTTAAGAAGATATTCTTTAAAAAACTATTTTCCTGTGCTCCCAAAGCCGCCTTCACCTCTACTAGATTCTGATAATTCTTCTACCAGTTCAAATTCGATTGGTGAGCTATCAACAGCTACAAGCTGAAAGTATCTTTCTCCACTTTTCACATGATAATCTTCACTATAAATATTATCAACCATTCCTACCAATTCTCCCCTATAACCACCATCAATCAGTCCGATAGAATTAGCTAATCGAATAGGAGTTTTAGAAATACTTGATCTAGGAAATAAGTAGTATGCCTTATTATCTAAGTTTTCACAGGCAACCTGCAAGTGAATAGGTTGAGTAGAATTACCAGGAATAACTTGGTCATCTACAACGAATAAGTCTAATCCAGCATCGCCAGAGTGAAAATGAGAATGATTTTCATATAAAGCTTTTGCTTTATCGTTAAAAGGTTTAATTCTTAGCTTCATTTTTATGTATTACCGTACGAATAGGATATGGAATCTCAATACTTTCTTGCTGGAAACGCTTATGAATTTTCTTAATAAACGCATTTAAAATAACATTATGGTCTCCAAATTTCTTTCCTTGAAAATAAATAAAGAAATTAATACTTGATCCAGCAAACTCTCTAAATCGAATTGTTGGCTTATAATCCTTGCTAACACAGTCAAGCTCATCATAAATATTTCCTGCTACTTCCAGCGCTACCTTTTCTACGTGATCTAAATCGCTGTCATAAGAGACGCCTATTTGAATTGGAACTCTGAAAGCTGCATCCATTGAGGTGTAATTTTTTGATACAGAACCAGAAAGAACAGAATTTGGAATTGATATTACGTTATTAGCTCTCTCTTGAATGGTAGTATATCTCCATCCAATATTTTTAACATATCCTTGATACCCATTACTTAGCTCAACATAATCTCCTTCTTTCATCGTTTTACTTAAAATAATATTAATTCCACCAAATAAGTCAGAAAGAGTATCTTTCAAAGCAAGAGAAACAGCTAAACCACCAACACCTAAAGCAGTGATGAGTGGAGTAATAGATATTCCAAATGATTGTAAAACAAATAAAAATCCTAGTGAAAAAATAGTAGCATTAATTAA
>JAQXAG010000016.1 GCA_029253045.1 Fidelibacterota bacterium
TTTTTCATCAATAAAGTCTGATCTTCGATTAGAGTTGATCAAAATAGAATTAGATCAGAGTAACACACAATTTGCCATCGAAAGCTTAGACATTATTGCTCAAGATTATCCGAATACAAAAATTGCGATTGAGGCATACTATATTTTATCCACATTGTACTTGGAAAGTCCAAATTTGGATTTTGAAAAGTCTAGTTTTTTTATGAATGAAGCAATGAAACAAAATGCAAATTCTAGTCATAAAGTATTGATTTCAAATAAGCGCGATGCGGTTGCCAGTTTGATTAAGCTGGATCAATCCTTGAAAAAAGAGGACAATACAGATAAATCTATTACTCTTTATAGGCTAGGAGAGATATTAGCATTTGATTTAGGAAATTTAAATGATTCAATTAGTTATTTTGAAAACATTGTTAATAATTTTGAAAAATCGAATGTTTTCCCATCGGCAACATTTGCACTCTACTCAATATATAATACACAGAATGATAATCGTAAAAATGTATATAAAGATAGAATTTTGAATATGTACCCTGATTCAGATTTTGCAAAGTTTATTATTGAGGATCAGAACTTAGATACTGTTCATAAGCCATCAGAAATGCTATTAAAGGCAGAGAGCTTATGGTCTAAAAACTCAGATGAGTCTCTTGAGATATATAGAAGTATTCTAAAAATAGATTCATCTACAGAATCTTCAAATATTGCGGCATATTTTTTAGGATATCATTATGATTATGAACTGTCTAATGCAGATAGTGCTATTGTTTATTATAAATGGCTGGTTAATAAACACCCAAATTCTCAGCAGGGTGAGTTGGCACAAAAAAGGCTAGAGAGTTTAGATGTTGAGTAAAATTAGAGCAAAAATTTTATCATTAAAATTTAAAATCATTCGTAGATCTGTGATAAGTATTGTTGCAAGTTGGCCAAAAGATTTAGAAAGGGCAATTATTCTGGGAGATTCCTTAAATCATATTTTAATGAGTACTCCATTTAAATATTTTTTCAAATTTAAAATTCCAAAAAATATCCATACAGAACTATATGATTTAATTTTTCCATCCCCTATAATAGCAGCATCCTTTAAAGATGACATAAGTTCGCTTGTTCAGTGGCAATTGGTTGGTTTAGGCGGTATTACGTATAAAACAGTCCTAAAAACACCGTCAGATGGCAATAATAGGCCAAGAATACAAGAAATTAAGTATGATGGTGGCTATGGTTTAATCAATTCACTGGGTCTTCCAACAAAAGGAGTTGAATATTTTGTCAATAACTTTGAAAATTCAAAGCTTTTATCATTTAATAGGCCTATTGGGATAAGTATTGGAGGAAATAGTATTGGTGAATATTTGGACGTGTTCAATCAGGTGAACTCTAAAGTATCCCAATCAATATTTGATCAATTTTTTTATGAGTTAAATATAAGTTGCCCTAATACTGATGATGGAAAATGTCTTAGTGATGATATGAAAGGATTAAAAACCTTATTAACTAAGATGAGAAGTTCTTGTTCAAATGTTATTGTTGTAAAAGTTTCGCCTGACAGCAGTGAGCAGAACATGTTTGAAATTTGTGATACATTAGATACTGTTGGTAAATGTGCTATTAATTTAGGTAATACAAAATATATAACAGCAACATCTGTAGGACTAAATAAGAAAACTTTTTCAAGAGATGGAGGAGGATTGAGCGGTAAAGGGTTATTCAACATTACGTTAAAGAATGTGGAATTGATAGCATCTAATTTTGATATACCTATTATTGCTACTGGAGGTATTTCTAATTACGAAAATGTAAGCCTCGCTTTGAAGAAAGGTGCAACTCTGGTAGGTATGGCAAGTCAGTTAGTGATAGATCCATTTCAGATTCCTCAGATTAATAGTAAGTTATCAGATGAAAAATAATACTATAATAGCTTTTATCCTTTGTTTTATCATTAGTTGCGGTCCAAACATTGCTTATGGAGACTATGTGAATTCTAAGGGCATGAGTCGTAAGCAAATTGAAAATATAAAAAATCATCCGAGAGT
>JAQXAG010000021.1 GCA_029253045.1 Fidelibacterota bacterium
TTATATCAAAATCAAGATGAGTTATATAAAAAATATCATGATTTTTCATTAATGTCAGGTTTTATGGGCTTTGTTATTTTTGGTCTATTTTTAAGTTATTTATCTATTTTCGTTGATTATCAACCACAATTTATGGATTATTTTTTCTGTTCAGTTATTGGAACGGCAATTGGTCAAATGTATTTTTATAAAAAATTCTATCAGTAATGAAAAATAATATTAAAAAGTTAAGAACTGAAAAAAGAATTAGTCAGCAAAAACTTGCTGAAAACTTAGGTGTTAGTCGACAAACTATAAATTCTATTGAAAAGGGTAGATTTGACCCTTCGCTGAGGCTAACAATAAAAATAGTTCGTTTCTTTGACAAAGACTTACAATCAATTTTTAAAATCGATTAAGTAATTTTGATTAATTAACAAAAAAGGAGTTAAAAATGGAGCCAAGAATAAAAAACGGATGGCTAAGAGCAATATTATTTGTACCTATGTGGATGACAATCATGGGTCTTACTAGTGGGGTAGGAGTCGTTTTAATTATGCTAATGAACGGTATAGATATGAATGCAGACCCAAATGGGGCTACAGCATTGTTTGAAAATATGGGTTTTGATTCACCAGTGATGCTTTTTCTTACAGCTTTTCAAGTCGTTGGAAGTTTTTTAGCATTATGGGTTGCTACAAAATTTATTGATCGCAAACCTTTGATGTCTATAGGATTATCAGTAAAAGACAAGACTAATGAAATGCTAATTGGACTTGCGTTTGCTTTAGCTTTTATTGGCGGGCTTTTTGCAATTTTATGGTTAATGGGTGCGATAACTGTTACTGGTTTTGTTGGGTTTAAACCTGGCGTTTTTATTGTCAGTATGATGTTGTTTATGGCAGCGTTTGACGAAGAGTTAATTTTTAGAGGTTATATCCTGAATAATATGATGGATGCAACAAGTAATAGATGGATTGCACTTGCAGGGTCTTCTGTACTATTTGCATTGTTACATGCTGGAAATCCTAGTATTTGGAGCACTTGGGTTCCAATGACTGAATTGTTTGCTGCTGGATTTATTTTAGGGATCAGCTACACTTTTACTAAAAACTTATGGTTTCCAACATTCTTCCATTTCGGCTGGAATTTTTTTCAAGGATTGCTTGGATTTGAAATCAGTGGACTTAATGTTGATTCATGGAAAATGATTAGTCATGAAAATAGTGGCAATGTTCCTGATATAGTATCTGGCGGTTCCTTTGGAATTGAAGGTTCTGTTATTACTTTATCTTGTACTATTATTTGTACTTATTTAATATTTAAGTACTACAATGACAAAGAATAAACCATTTATTGAAATTGAGCCTAAATGGTCAAAAAGAATAAATATTTTTATACTTATTCTTGCAGCAATATCATTTGGCTTATTTAATCTTAATTCTTCAGACATCCCGGAAGGGATGTTTGAAGATCCTAAGACTGGAAAGCCTATGCTTTTAGGTGCAATCGCAATAGAAGAATTACAGCAAGAGCCTTTCGCTGAATGGTATCAAATGGAATCAGACGGTTATGAAGTTGATACTGAATTGACTAACGCTATTAGCGACCCAGGACAATACACCTACGAAGTTTTTTTAGGTACCTGGTGCGGAGATAGTAGAAGAGAGGTGCCTAGGATGGAAAAAATATTTAGTGAAATGGGTATCGATATGTCAAATGTTTTAATTGTTACATTAGACCGTGATAAGATTAGTCCTAATGGTGAACAAGAAGGTAAGGATATTCGATATGTACCAACTCTTATTGTTAGTAAGGATAATCAAGAAATAGGGCGTATTGTTGAATCACCATCATCTGAAACAGCAACTCTTGAAAGTGACTTATTTGAGATTTCTTTAGGTATTCCACCAGTACCAAACTACAGCGACACCGAGTAATGCTTGAAAATATTGAATTAGTTGGTTGGATCGGTTCCACACTTGTTATTCTTTCTTTTTTCTGGGATGGCTGGAAGATGAGAGTTATAAATACGTTCGGCTGTTTATCATGGATGTTCTATGCAATTGTGCAAGGAAGTATGAGTTTACTTTTTGTAAATGCAGCTATCATTTGTGTCCATATTTACAAGACACTTTCAAAATAAGTATATTTATTTCAGTTTAATTTGTTTTTTCTTTAATAAATCTATCTGCAGCACTAAAAATAAGTTGAGTTCTCTCCGGTTTTAATCTATCAAGCGCCCTAGGCATGACTGCTAATCTTGGATTAGTTTTAAAGTAGTCTAAATTATTTTTAATAAATGACCAGTATAGTCCATCAACAATATCGCACCATGGACCTTTTTTAAAATTACTCATGCGCATGATATAGCTTGAACCACATATATATGGTTTTGTGGAGAAAACACCCCCATCTGCAAACGTACCCATGCCATAAACATTTGGAACCATTACCCATTCTGATGCATCAATATACATTTCAAGGAACCATCTATAAATCTCATCTGGATGAATACCCGAAAGATTCATAATATTTGAAATTACCATCAACCTGTTAATATGGTGTGTATACCCATATTCTTTAGTGAGTTTGATAGCGTTGTCAAGTGGATCTATGCCTGTGGTGCCTTGATACCAATCGTCAGTTAATTTTCTCTGATTATCAAAAAAATTATGACCCAGCTGTTTATGACTCCTTGTTTGATAAACACCTCTAATAAATTCTCTCCAACCCATAATTTGACGAACAAAACCTTCAACAGAATTAATGGAGGTATTATTTTTTTTGCTAAAATTAATAGCTTCATTAATCACCTCATTGGGTGTTAATAATCCTATATTAAGTAAAGGGATGATTGCTGAATGAAATAAAAAGTTATGATCTTGATAAATTGCATCTTCATATGGTCCAAATAGCTCAAATTTTATGGCTAAAAAATCGTGAAAAAATTTCATTGAATCTTTGCGAGTAAGTGGGATCCAAGAATCATCAGAAGTTTCCCCAGGATGATCTGAAAACGATTTAGTAACAAATTTATTAACTGTTTTTAAATGATCGCTATTAAAGGTTTTTTTTGAAGGAATTTCTAAACCTTTTGGTATTTTTTTCCTGTTAAGCTCATCAAAATTCCATTGACCACCAACTGGCTTATTATCTTCCATTAAAATATTAAATTCTTTTCGAGATTTTCTATAGAAATTTTCTAATAATAGCGATCGTTTTCCTTGTTGATAATTTTCAAAATATGATCTACTATGCATGAACATTGGTGAATCAAGAATTTCATAGTCGATAGATTGACTATCAAGAAAGTCTAAAATTACCGACTCAACATCCTTGTCTTCAATCTCATAGAGATAAATTTTTTCAGGTTTAATACTTTTAATGCATTCTGCAAGTTTATATGAAATCGATTTTTCAAAAAGGTTATTGAAATCATAGTAGGAAACATTATAGCCAGACTTAGTCATTTCATCTTTATACTCTCTCATTGTAGATAAAAAGAAGGCTAGTTTCTTTTTGTGGTGCTTAACATTTGTACAAAGCGCTAAGTCTTCGCACATAAAAATATTAGTTACA
>JAQXAG010000038.1 GCA_029253045.1 Fidelibacterota bacterium
GCACGGTGTAAATATTATGGATTTTTGCAATGCATTTAATGAGAAGACAAAGGAATTGCAGGGAATGTTAACTCCTGTAATCATAACAGTTTATAAAGATAGATCTTTTACTTTTGAAACAAAGTCTCCACCAGCATCTACTTTAATTATGAAAGAATTAAATATGAAAAAGGGTTCTCAAGAACCAAATAAAGATAAAGTCGGATCAATTACGATGGCGCAATGTAAAAAAATTGCTGAAATAAAAATGAAGGACTTAAATGCTCATACATTAGATCATGCAGCTGAAATGATTGCTGGTACCGCCGTAAGTATGGGAATTGAGGTAAGTAGATGAAAAATACAAAATTTTCAAAATCAGTTTCAGAGAAATTAGATTCTACCAAGTCTTATGGTATAGATGAAGCAATGTCATTGTTGATGGAGCTTAAAAGATCATCTTTTGCTGAATCTGTTGACGTGGCATTCAATTTAGGTGTAGATCCTAGGCATGCAGAGGAAAATATTAGATTAAGTTTAATTCTTCCTCATGGTATCGGGCGAAGTGTATCAGTTTTAGCTATAGTAAACCCTGAAAAGGAAGCAGAAGCTAAAGAAGCGGGAGCAGATTTTGTAGGTAGTGAAGAATATCTTGAAAAAATCAAATCAGGTTGGACCGACGTAGATAAGATAGTTGTTACTCCAGACTTAATGGGGCAGCTAGGAAAGCTAGGTAAGGTATTAGGACCTAAAGGTTTAATGCCTAATCCTAAGTCAGGTACTGTTACAAACGATATATCTAAAGCAATTAAAGAATTAAAAGCAGGTAAGCTAGATGCAAGGGTGGAAAAAAATGGAATTTTACAGTCTTCTATAGGAAAAACATCATTTTCAGAACAGGAGTTAAAAGAAAATTTTGAAACTCTTCGCTCTGCCTTGATGTCTGCAAAACCAAACTCTTTTAAAGGTAAATATTTGAATTCAATTAGTTTATCCTCGACATTAGGTCCAGGAATTAAGATAGGAACAGAATAATTATGCCAAGTACTAAAAATGTAGACGCAGTTAAAGTGTTGAGTGACAAGCTTGGAAAGGCTAAAGCAGTATATTTTACTGATTATTTAGGCTTAGATGTTGTTAGCATTACTCAACTAAGAAAAGAATTTGTGATGAAAGATGTTGAATTCACAATAGCAAAAAATACTTTAATTAAGTTAGCCGCCAAAGAAGCGGGAATGTCAGGAGTTGATGATTTTCTAAAAGGACCAACAGCAATGGCTGTTAGTTATGAAGATCCAACTAATCCAGCACAAGTAATTAAAGATTTTTTAAAAGATTTTGATAAGCCTTCAGTAAAAGGTATGATTTTAGATGGAGAGGTATTCGATGCAAATGAGTTTGAAAGAATAGCTAATCTACCGTCAAAAGATCAACTTTTATCAAAGTTGGTTGGAATGTTGAATTCCCCAATGGCAAAACTGAGCAGTACTTTAGGTAGTCCTGTTTCCGGCTTATTAGGAGCACTTGAACAATTAAACTCAAAGAAAGAAGGGTAATTAAAATGAGCATTAAAAGAGAAGATGTTTTAACATATCTTGAAGAAGCAAACATGATCGAAGTATCTGAGCTTGTAAAAGATATCGAAGAGAAATTTGGTGTAACAGCTGCTGTACCTGTTGCTGCAGCCGCAGGAGCTGCCGGCGGAGATGCTGCTGGAGAAGCTGCTGAAAAAAGTGATTTTAATGTAGTTTTAACAGCTGCAGGTCAATCAAAAATCGCTGTTATTAAAGTTGTTAGAGAAATAACTAGTTTAGGACTTAAGGAAGCTAAAGAGTTGGTTGATTCTGCTCCTAAGGCTGTGAAAGAAGGCGTTGCTAAAGATGAGGCAGAAGGTTTGAAGTCTCAACTTGAGGAAGCCGGAGCTACAGTAGAATTACAATAATATAAATACATATATTAATTAACCAATTTTTTGGAGGAATAGCTATCTTGAATTTAGATAAGTTGAATAACAGACATAATTTTGAAAAAATAAAAACAGACGTAGAGCTACCAAATCTTCTCGATTTACAAGTAGGTTCTTTTCATGACTTTTTGCAGGAGGATGTTAAACCAAAAGACAGAGTAATGTTTGGTTTGCATGAAGCTTTTGCTAAAATCTTTCCATTGCAAGATAATCATGAAAATTACATACTTGAATATAAAAGCTATACGATTGGAAAACCTAGGTACACGCCAAGAGAATGCTCAGACCGTGGTATTACGTACAATGTACCCTTAAGTGTAAAATTACGTCTAAAGATTACTGACGAAAAAGATAAAAAGAAATTTGCTCAGGTTATTGATCAAGATGTTTATTTTGGTAATATGCCATACATGACAGGCAAAGGTACTTTTATCATTAATGGAGCAGAGAGAACTGTTGTAACTCAATTACAAAGATCTCCAGGTGCTTTCTTTGATCAGAAATTTCATCCTAATGGTGCAAAGCTTTATAATGCTAGAATTATTCCAATTAGAGGTTCTTGGATAGACTTCACAACAGACATCAATGATATATTATTCACTATTATTGATAGAAAAAGAAAGTTTCCAGCAACTCTTTTACTAAGATCTTTAGGGTTTAGTTCTGATGAAGATATTTATAATGCATTTGATTTGATTCTTGAAATGGATCCTTCAAAAATAAAAACAGATAATTTAACAGACTACATCACAGTTGAAGATACTGTTGATATGGAAACAGGTGAATTAGTTGTCGAGGGTGGTAAAGAACTAAATGAAACAATTGTTAGTGCTTTAAAAAACAATAAAACTAAAACTATCAAGCTTGTAGATGTAAGAAATAATATAGATAGTATGATGCTAAATAATACTATTAAAAAAGATCCTACAAAATCAACAGAAGAGGCGCTTTTAAAAGTATACTATCTCTTGAGAGGTAGTGATGCACCAAGTCCTGAATCTGCTCAAAAATTTATCGATAGAATGTTCTTTTCTCCTAAAAAATATGATTTAGGGGAAGTAGGGCGATATCGTCTAGATAAGCAATTCAATGTAGATAATAGAGGTAAAGATCCTGTATTAACACGTGATGACTTCCTTATTACTATCAAGTATTTAATATTGATGAGAAAAGGATTGAAGTCGCCAGATGATATTGACCATCTAGGAAACAGAAGAGTTAGAACTGTTGGAGAGCAACTTAAAGTGCAATTTAACTCAGCCTTAGCCAGAATGGTAAGAACAGTTTATGAGAGAATGAATTTAAGAGAGCAAGAAACTATTACCCCTCAAGATTTGATTAACTCAAGATTGGTAACTACTGTTATCAATACATTCTTTGGAACAAGTCAATTGTCTCAATTTGGAGATCAAACAAATCCTTTAGCTGAAATTACTCACAAGAGAAGAATTTCTTCATTAGGGCCAGGAGGTCTTTCAAGAGAAAGGGCGGGTTTTGAAGTTAGAGATGTTCACTATACTCACTATGGAAGATTATGTCCTATTGAAACTCCTGAGGGTCCAAATATTGGTTTGATATCATCGCTTGCTTTGATGGCAAAAATTAATAGACATGGATTTATTGAAGCTCCTTATAGGGTTGTAGATAATCAAGTTGTAACAGGGGAAACCAAATATTTATCAGCTGATGATGAAGATAGATCCAATATTGCTCAGTCTGGACTAAGCGTTAATAGTTCAAATAAAATAAGTGAATCAAAAGTAAGAGTGAGATCAAAAGGAGATTTTCCTATTGTAGATCCAGAGCATGTTGCATTTACCGATATTGTACCTAATCAAATTTTAAGTGTTGCAGCTGCTTTAATTCCTTTTGTTGAGCATGATGATGCAAATAGAGCGTTAATGGGTTCAAATATGCAACGTCAATCTGTGCCACTGTTGAAAACAGAAGCACCTATTGTAGCTACCGGTATGGAAAGAAAGGTTGCGAGAGACTCTCAATCAGTACTTACTTCTCCTGTATCAGGAACGGTTATGCATGTTGATTCTAATAAAGTTGTAATTAAGGATAGTAATTATCCTGATAGCACACTATTAAAGAAAAATGCAAATCTTCGTACTATTGACCTGATTAAATATGCTAGATCTAATCAAAATACATGCTATAATCAAAAAGTTATCGTTAGCGAAGGTGATAAAGTTGAAAAAGGACAAGTTATTGCTGATGGAGCTTCTACTGAAAATGGTGAATTAGCTTTAGGTAAGAATGTCTTAGTAGCACTTATGCCTTGGAATGGATATAATTTTGAGGATGCTATCGTTATCAATGAAAGACTTGTTAGAGATGATGTATTTACTTCTATACATGTAAATGAAATCGAACTAGAAGTAAGAGATACAAAAAGAGGAGAGGAAGAGTTAACTCCAGAAATCCCTAATGTAAGTGAAGAAGCAACATCTCAGTTAGATGAAGACGGTCTTATTCGAGTGGGTGCTATTGTTAATGAAGATGACATATTAATTGGTAAAGTAACCCCTAAAGGTGAAACTGATCCATCTCCAGAAGAAAAGCTCTTAAGAGCAATCTTTGGAGAAAAAGCAGGTGATGTTAAAGATGCTTCAAAGAAAGCTGAGCCTGGCGTAAAAGGTGTAGTAATTAAGACAAATCTTTATGAAAAGACATCTAAGCAATCTCGCGCAGAAGTAAACGTACAAATTAAAGAGTTGCAAAAAAATAAAAGAGAAGAAGAAAGAGCTTTAAGAGCTACCAGAGACAATTTGCTTAAATCTGTTCTTAGCGATAAGATTACTCTTGGAATTAAAGCTAATAGAGACAGCAAGGTTCTCGTAAAGAAAGGAACAAAGTTAACAAAAAAGAAATTAGATACTTTTAACTTTGAACTATTTTCTATTAAAGAGCCGTGGATTTCAGGTGAAAAAACTTGGGAAAAGCTTGTTAATATTCTCAATGCTTTCAACACAACTCTATCCGATCTTGACACAGAGCTTGAATCAAGTATTTTTAAATTAAAAGAAGGCGATCAGCTGCAACCTGGAATTTTAAAATTAGCAAAAGTATATGTAGCTAATAAAAGAAAGGTTTCAATTGGAGATAAGATGGCTGGGAGACATGGTAACAAGGGTGTAATTGCAACAATTGTTCCAGAAGAAAATATGCCTTATCTAGAAGATGGTACCCCAGTAGATATTTGTTTAAATCCTATGGGTGTTCCTTCTAGAATGAACTTAGGTCAGTTATATGAAACTATGCTAGGATGGGCAGGAAAACTGCTCGATGAGAAGTATGAAACTCCAGTATTTAATGGTGCAACACCGGATGAAGTTGCAGCAAAAATGAAAGAAGCTGGGTTGCCGAGCACTGGTAAAGTAACACTATATAATGGCTTAACAGGAGAAAAAATTGATAATCCAGTATTAGTTGGCTATATGTATATCATGAAGTTGTTTCATATGGTTGATGATAAGATGCATGCTAGATCAACTGGACCATATTCATTAGTTACGCAACAGCCTTTAGGAGGTAAAGCACAGTTTGGTGGACAAAGATTTGGAGAGATGGAAGTTTGGGCACTTCAAGCTTATGGTGCCGCTCACATTTTAAGAGAAATCTTAACTATCAAATCAGATGATATTGAAGGTAGATCAAAAGTCTACAGTGCGCTTGTAAAGGGAGAAGATTTACCTGATCCAACAACCCCAGAAGCTTTCAATGTATTTATGAAAGAAATTCAAGGTCTTGGACTAGACATAACTTTAGATTAAAGGAAAAAAAATAAATGTATAAAGCAAATAATAGCATTTCACTTAAACTCGCTTCTCCTGAAAAGATTCTTGAAGGATCATTTGGTGAAGTATTAAAGCCTGAAACAATTAACTATCGTTCCTATAAACCGGAAAAAGATGGTTTATTCTGTGAAAAAATCTTTGGACCTGTAAAAGATTTTGAATGTCATTGCGGTAAGTATAAGGGTATTAGATATAGAGGAATTATATGTGATAGATGTGGAGTTGAAGTTACTACGAAGAAAGTTCGTAGAAATAGAATGGGTCATATTACTTTAGCTGTTCCAGTAGTGCATATTTGGTTCCTTAAATCTATACCAAGTAAGCTAAGTTATATTTTAGGAAAAAGCGCAAAGCAGTTGGAAAGCGTAATTTACTATGAAAACTATCTAGTTATTAATCCTGGTAAGAGTGATTACAAGAGATTTGATTTAATAGATGAAGAAGAATACCTTAAGCTAGAAACAGAATTTGGTTATGAAGCCTCTTCACAAGAAGAAAGAGAAGAAGAATCTCATTTCTATGCAGCAATGGGCGGAGAAGCTATCAAAGATGGATTGGCTGAAATGGATTTACTTGAATTAAAAAAAGAGCTAGAACTTATTAGCACTACAACAAATTCAAAGCAGAAAAAAGAAGATGCCTTAAAAAGATTAAAGGTAGTGAAAGATTTTGCTAGAGATAGAAATAATAAACCTGAATGGATGATTGTTTCAATCCTTCCTGTGATGCCACCAGAGCTTAGACCATTAGTTCCGCTTGAAGGTGGAAGGTTTGCTGCTAGTGATTTAAACGACCTTTATAGAAGAATTATTATCAGAAATAATCGTTTAAAGCAATTGATGGATATTCAAGCTCCTGAAGTAATTCTAAGAAATGAAAAAAGAATGCTTCAAGAATCTGTTGACGCCCTCTTTGATAATACGAAGAGAAAAACTGCAATAAGAAGTGGATCTAAAAGACCTCTTAAGTCT
>JAQXAG010000042.1 GCA_029253045.1 Fidelibacterota bacterium
GTCTGATTCTTCGCTATGGATATCTGATTCCTCTAAAGTCATAATCAAAAGTTCAAGAATAGATACTTTGGATGAGTCTTTGAATATTAATTTTGAAATAACATTCTGGGACACAGGTAAAGTAGTTATACCGCCATATCTTCTTACTGTTAATTTTCCAGATTCTACAGATGTCTCAATATTTAGTACTGACTCTTTACATATAAATGTTGAGTCTGTCATTGACAGTACTATAGTGAATATTCAAAATGATAAGCCTATAAGGGAGATTAGATTTCCTTATGAAAACTATAGATTATTTTTGATATCAATAATAATATTTTTATTTCTATTTATATACTATTTATGGAAAAAAAGAGATAGTACTTCGTCTGTAAATCCAATGAAATATTTTAATAAAAATCCAAAAAAAGATTCAGTTAAAAAGTTAAATAACTTAAAGTTTAAGGATACATCGTCTGAAGTTTTTTATAACAAGCTTTCAATAATTCTAAAGAAGTATCTTGAAAATCAATTTTATATTATTTCGTTTGAAATGACATCACAAGAATTAAAAACTTTTTTTGATGATAAAGATTTATTAAGCCTATTAGAAAAAATTGATTCAGTAAAATTTGCAAATAAAGAGTACAGTGATACTGAAAAAAAATATGATTTAGAATTAGCAAAAAAAATTGTAAGAAAACTGTTATAAAGTAATTAAATAAATTAAGTTCTCACTATGAGTACGACAGCAGACATAAAAAATGGATCTATATTAAACTTTAAAAACTCAAGAATGAAAGTTGTAGAGTTTCAGCATGTAAAGCCAGGAAAAGGCCCAGCATTCGTTAGGACTAAATTAAAGGACATTCAGTCAGGAAAAGTGATTGATCAAACTTTTAATGCCGGAGTAAAGCTAGAGTTTATCAGAGTCACTTCTAGCCAATTCCAATATTTATATAAAGATGCAACTAGCTATATTTTTATGGATAATCAAACTTTTAATCAGGTTGAAGTCTCTGAGTTAATGATGCAGGATGGCCATAAATATATTAAAGAAGGAGAAAATATAGACCTTGTCTTTGACGGAGATGACATTATTAATATTAATCTTCCTGCAAAAGTAATTCTAAAAGTTACTCAAACAGATCCTGGACATAGAGGAAATACAGCAACAAATGCAACTAAGCCAGCTAAAATGGAAACTGGACTTGAGCTTCAAGTACCTTTATTTATTAATGAGGGTGATTCTTTAAAAATTGACACAAAGTCTGGTACTTACTCTGAAAGAGTTAAGCAATAATCCTATGTGGAAAGACAAATTAAAAGAGGTTATATATATACTAGAAAATAGTGACATAAATGAGATAGAAGTCAGATTTTGGTTTAGAAAAATAAAAGTTACTAAAAAACCTCCTATTATAAATTCTGATATTAGCAATCTATCACCAAATGTAGTTACATCAACCCCAGATAAACCTAGTGATCTTTCAGATAAAGAAGATGTTATTTCTCCAAAAGTAGATGCAAATACTTTCACTGTTCGTTCGCCTATGCCCGGAACATTTTATTCATCTCCCGATCCAGATTCTGATTCATTTATTCAAATTAATGGTTCAGTTGGTGAAGGTGATACGATGTGTATTGTAGAAGCAATGAAAATTATGAATGAAATTCAATGTGAAAGAAGTGGAACTGTTAAAGAGATTCTTGTTGAAGATGGTAGTCCAGTTGAATTTGACCAACCCTTGTTTATCTTAAATTGTTCTGAATAAAAAAATATGTTCAAAAAAATACTCATTGCAAATAGAGGCGAAATTGCCATAAGAGTGATTCGCGCATGCAAAGAAATGGGTATTAAAACTGTAGCTGTTTATTCAAAAGCAGATCAATATTCATTGCATATAAAATTTGCAGATGAAGCAATATGTATTGGAGAAGGCCCACCATTGCAAAGCTATTTAAACATACCTAGGATAATCGCAGCCGCCGAAATTTCTAATGCTGATGCTATTCATCCTGGATATGGATTTCTAGCAGAAAATGCCCAATTCAGTGCAATATGCGAACAGAATGGGTTCAGTTTTATTGGACCAGATTCTAATACTATTAATTTAATGGGTGATAAAGTTAATGCAAGGAAGGTTGCAGAAGATTCAGGAGTACCGATTGTTCCTGGTAGCAATGTATTGAGTTCTGCAGACGAGCTTCTTGAAGTATCTAATAGTATTGGATACCCAGTTATGTTAAAGGCGTCCGGTGGTGGTGGTGGAAAAGGTATGAGAGTATTACATGATGCTAAAGAAGCAGAAAAAGGATTTAGTATCATACAATCTGAAGCAAGTAAGGCTTTTGATAACCCTGAAATATATGTAGAAAAATTTATAAATAATGGTCGCCACATTGAAGTCCAAGTATTGGGTGATAAATTTGGTAATTATGTACATCTTGGAGAACGTGAGTGCTCTGTTCAAAGAAATAATCAGAAATTGATTGAAGAATGCCCATCTAGTTTTGTAGATGAAGAGCTAAGACAAGTTCTAACTTCAAAGTCTATAGATTTAGCTAAAAAAGTAAATTATGTTGGAGCTGGAACAATCGAATTTTTAGTAGACGAAGATAAAAACTTTTATTTTATTGAAATGAATACCAGAATTCAGGTTGAGCATACTGTAACTGAAATGGTTTATATGATAGACCTCGTAAAAGAACAGATTAAGATGCACTACGGTCAAGAGATGTCTTTTAATCAGGATATGATTAAAAGTAAAGGACATTCTATTGAATGTCGTCTAAATGCGGAAGATCCTTTTAGTAATTTTATTCCATCTCCAAAGAAAATTGATTCTCTTAATTTTCCTGGGGGAATTGGAGTGCGCATTGACTCTTATATTTATGCAGGTTACCAAATACCACCGTTTTATGATTCTATGCTTGGAAAGCTAATTGTTCACTCTTCTTCAAGAGAAAAAGCTATTATTAAGATGCAAAGAGCTCTACAAGAAACTTTTATTGAAGGACCGAAAACAACATTGCCATTATTAGAAATGATTTTATCAAATAATGACTTTATTAATGGAAATTTTGACATAAATTTTTTAAGTAATTTTCTTAAAAAAATGAAAGGGGAGAAAATTGAATCATCCAGAGAATTTGATGTATACATCTGAGCACGAATGGGTTGAAATAAGTGGTAATATTGCTACTATAGGAATTACAGATTTTGCACAAAGCGAATTAGGGGACATTATCTTCTTAGAGTTTCCTACTGTAGAAGAAAATTTTAATGACGGAGATGTTTTTGGAACAATCGAAGCAGTTAAAACTGTATCTGATATGTATATGCCATTAACAGGTAAGGTTGTTGAAGTAAATGAAGACTTGAACGATACTCCAGAGCAAGTAAATGAAGATCCCTATAAAAATGGTTGGATGGTTAAAATTGAATTAGATAATAATGCTGATCAATCTAAATTGCTTGATGCAAAATCATATATTGAATTAATTGGGTAGAAATGCTAATTAACTTAGATGATTTCTCTAGAATGTTAAAAATCGAAAGAAATTATTCTGATAATACTGTTAGTGCATACCTTTCCGACTTAAAATCTTTTAATGTTTTCTTGGAAAAGAATAAAATTAATTTTAAAGATGTTGTTATTGAACCTAAACATACTAAAAACTTTTTCAGGCAGCTTTCAAAGAGAAAATTATCTCCCAGATCTATTAAAAGAAAATTTTCCTCACTTTCTTCATATTTCATATTTCTCTTAGATAGAAAAATCATCAAGAGTAATCCTCTCAATGGAGTTTTTACTCCTAAGGTACCAAAAGCTCTACCGGAAATATTGACTATAGATGAAATAAATAAAGTATTTTTTCAATCTGAAAATACTGATAATGAATTATTGGGATTACGAGATAGATGTATTCTTGAAATGCTATATTCTTCTGGTTTGAGAGTTAGCGAATTATGTAATCTTAAAGTTAACAATATACAATTTGATTTAGATCTTATTCGTTTCTTTGGTAAAGGGAATAAAGAAAGAATGATTCCGTTAACTTATTATGCAAGAAAATGGTTAGAACGATATTTAACCCAATCGCGTAGAATTTTATCTGAAAGATCAAATAAAGGTTCAAAGTTTGTATTTCTGAGCAACAATGGATTGCCACTTACTCGAGCTGCAATATGGCAATCAGTAAAAAAATATATTGATAGAGCGGCTATTCCTAAAAAAATATCTCCACATACTTTTAGGCATTCATTCGCAACACATTTAATTGATGGTGGAGCAAATTTAGTTGAAGTACAAGCTCTTCTTGGTCACGCAGACATATCAACTACAGAAATTTATACTCATTTATCAAGAGAATTTATTGATAGTGAATATATGAAAGCTTTTGAAAAGGATAAGAATTAACTATTTTTCAGTATGGGAATAGCAAGCGCACCACTAGAAATGCAATTGATTGTAATGCCATGTATTTTATTTGCATTAACTTTTCATGAATATGCTCATGCTCGAGTAGCTTATTATTTAGGTGATTATACAGCTTATTATCAAGATAGAATGAATCTAAACCCCATTAGTCATTTAGATCCAATTGGAACATTAGCATTATACTTCCTTGGTTTTGGATGGGCAAAGCCAGTACCTGTTAATATGCGAAATCTTTCCAAGCCTAGAACAGATATGATGTTAATTGCTATTGCAGGCCCTGCCTCGAATATTTTTTTAGCCATCATAGGCTCTATTTTTTTAAGATTCTCTACAATTGTTCCTTTTAGTATTCCAGAATTATTTACTAGTGCGATGATATTTTTTGTCTTCATAAATATTGTACTAGCATTATTTAATCTCATTCCAATTGCTCCTTTAGATGGCTCAAGATTATTACCTTTGTTTATTCGAGACCCTCGAACATTATATCAGATTGAATATTATGGTCCTCGCGTATTGATGGGACTGGTATTATTATCCCTGGTTGGCGGATTAAGCATATTTAGTATTGTTATATTTGAGCCAGCAAAGCTGATTTTTAATCTACTAACAGGCATCAATCTAGTTTGACAAATATTTTTGCAATAGTTGGTCCTACCGGAATAGGAAAAACAAGTTTATCAATAAAATTAGCTAAGAAATTAAATAGTGAAATTATTGGGCTAGATTCTAGACAGATTTATACAATGATTCCAATTGGCACTGCTCAACCATCTACAAAAGATTTAAATACAATTAAGCATCATTTAATTGGTACAAAAGATTTACATGAAACAGTATCAGCAGGTGAATTTATGGAGTTGGTAGACCAAAAAATTGTTACCATTTTAGATAAAAATAAAACACCCATTATATGCGGAGGTACAGGATTGTATCTTAAGTCTCTGATAGAAGGTATCTTTATTGGAAGTAAAACAGATCCAGAAATTAGAGCTTATATTGAACAAGAGTATGATAATGGAAATTCAGAAAATCTTTATAAAGAGCTTGTTTCTATTGATCCTGTATATTCAAAAAAGGTCCATCCTAACAATAAAAGAAGGTTAATTAGGGCTCTTGAAATTTATAAAATTACAGGAAAAAATATGACAGAAAATTTTAAGTCTGATAATAAAAAAAGTGCTTTTTATAAAAATATCAATACTGTATACCTCAGGATGTCAAGAAAATCTCTTGAATCGATTATCCAAAAAAGAACTTTATCTATGATAGATGAAGGCATGATAAAAGAAGTTCAGTATATAAAAGACCATAAGTACAATATTGACCATATAGATTATATAGGCTATAGTGAGATATTATCCTATTTAGATAAAAAAATATCATTAGAAGATGTCATAGAAAAAATTCATATTCGCACTAGGCAATATGCAAAAAGACAAATGAAATGGTTTGACAATCAGAGCTTTGATTATGTATTTGATATGGACAATACCAGCGCTAATGATATAGTTGATAAATTAGTTGAAATAAGCTAAGTTTCCGAGAATTGGAGAAAAAAATATGCTAAAAAGCAAACATCTTATCGGTTTAGAACATTTTCCAACTTCTGATTTGAATAAAATAATTGACACTTCATTTAAATTCAAAGAAATCCTAGAAAGCCCTGAAAGAAAAGCAATATTATTGAAGGGAAAAACGATTGTTAATATGTTTTTTGAAAATTCTACCAGAACAAAAATTAGTTTTACGTTAGCTGAAAAAAGATTAGGAGCAGATAGTATTAATTTTTCTTCTTCATCAAGTAGTGTCAAAAAAGGAGAAACCTTAAAAGATACAATCCAAAATATTGATGCAATGAAAATAGATGGAGCTGTTATAAGACATGGACATCCTGGATCAGCATTAAAATTAACTGAATATATTGATGGAGCAGTGATTAATGCGGGAGATGGATCTCATGAGCATCCAACGCAAGCTATTTTAGATATGGTAACGCTTAAAGAGAAATTTGGTAAAATAAAAAATTTAAAAGTCGGTATCATAGGAGATATTCTAAATAGTAGGGTAGCAAGAAGTGATATCTTCGCACTTAAGAAACTGGGCGCCGAAATTGTAGTTTGTGGTCCTAGTACTCTATTACCAAGCAATGCTAAGCAATTGGGAGTGAATATTACGCATAATATTGATGAAGTCTTAAATTGGTGTGATGTAGTTATTGGTTTACGTATTCAGCTTGAGAGAATGCACTTAGGTAGAATTCCATCTAAAAGAGAGTATCATAGTGAGTTTGGTTTGACTTATGAAAGGATTAGCAAGTTAAAGAAAGACATAGTTATTATGCATCCAGGTCCAATGAATCGAGGAGTTGAAATTGATAGTAAGATTGCAGATTCAGATAATGCTGTTATTTTAGATCAAGTATTAAATGGCGTAGCTTCAAGAATGTCAATTCTTTATCTTTTACTTGCAGATAAATCGGAAAAACTATGATAGCTAATCAAAACACAAAAAAACTTTTATTAAAAGGTGGTAGAATTATTGATCCGTTCTCAAAAAAGACGTTTATTGGCGATCTATTAGTTGAAAATGGCTCTATTTCTAAAATTGCAGATTCTATCCCTTCCAAGGGAAGGAATTACAATATCATTGATTGTAAGGGCTTAATTGTTACGCATGGTTTTTGTGATATTCATGTTCATTTTAGAGAGCCAGGTAGAGAAGATAAAGAAAATTTAGAGTCAGGATCTATAGCCGCAATTGCAGGAGGTTTCACACAAGTTTGTACAATGCCAAATACAGATCCAGTGATTGATTCTCCTGAGCCTGTATATTATATAGCAAGTAAAAGTAAAGATTTACCAATAGAAATTTTCCCAATTGGCGCAGTATCAAAAAATTTAGAAGGCAAACATTTAACTGAAATGATGTTAATGAAGAAAAACGGCGCAATTGCTTTTACAGATGACGGTATGTCAATACAAAATCCTCAATTTATGAGCTTGGCATTACGATATGCACAGATGATTGATGCACCTATTTTAAATCATGCTGAAGATATTTATCTTAGAAACGACGGCGTAATGAATGCAAGTAAAACATCTAGCAATTTAGGACTAAAAGGTAATAATAGCTTAGCTGAAGCTATGATGGTTTATAGAGATTTATTATTGGCAACTTCTTTAAGCGCAAGATTACATATTTTACATGTATCAACTAAAGAATCTGTAGATTTAATTAAGAAATTTAAATCTAAAGACGGTCTTATCACTTCAGAAGTTTGTCCTCATCATCTTTACTTTTCAGATGAAGATATCCAAGAATTTAATACAAACTTGAAAGTTGGTCCGCCAATTAGAGGAAAAGCAGATAGAAAGAAGCTTATTGAGGGTATTAAGAGCGGTATTATTGATTGTATTGCTACAGATCATGCTCCACATACACTCGAAGACAAAGAAACTACTTTTAACGATGCAGCCTTTGGTATGATTGGTCTTGAAAGCTGTTTTGGTGCAGTGAATAAAGTGTTAGTAAAAAATAATGGCATGAGTTTAAAATCTTTGATTGAGAAGTTGACAGTCAATCCAAGAAAAGTTATGAATATTGATAGAGATTTATTTGAAATTGGCAAGAAAGCTCAAATTACTATACTTGATCCAAATCAAAAATGGACCTTTGCAAATAAAGATATTTATTCTAAATCTTCAAACTCTCCATTCATTGGTGAAGAGATGGTTGGAAAAGTTAAATATGTAGTATCAAAAAGTAAGTTTTATACTTTATAAATTTCCCTATCATTAATCATTGACTAATGGAATCACATCGATTAAGTTTTGAGGCATTTTTGAGACACTAATGAAAAAGATAACAAATACAGTATCAGCAAAAGATATAAAGCAACAATGGTGGTTGCTAGATGCCGACAATCAGGTATTAGGGCGTTTTGCATCACAAGTCGCTCAGATTTTAAGAGGAAAGCATAGACCTAATTATGCTCCTAACTTATATATGGGTGATGCGGTTATCATAGTAAATGCAGATAAGATAAGGCTGACTGGTAACAAAGCTGATTCAAAAAAATATTTTAGTCATTCTGGTTATCCAGGTGGAGTAAAGTTTACTAGCTATAAAGATTTAATGAAAAATGATTCAGATAAAGTAGTTATGAATGCTATAAAAGGAATGTTACCAAAAAATAGATTAGGCAGAGAGATTTTGACACACCTTAAAATTTATAAAGATTCTAATCATGGACATGAAGCACAACAACCAACTGAATGGAGTTCTATTTAATGAAAAAAGAATTATTTAATGGAGTTGGAAGACGAAAAGAATCAACTGCAAGAGTTTATCTGTCTGATGGTTCCGGAACTTCTACTGTTAATAAAAAATTAAATATTGATTCACATCTAAAGAGAGAATCTTTAGTTATTCATGCTATGAAACCCTTGGAAGTATTAAATCTTAAAGACAAATATGATCTGAACATTAATGTTTCTGGCGGAGGGCTAACGGGTCAAGCTGGAGCAATTCAACTAGGCATAGCAAGAGCTCTTTTAAAAGTAGATGCAGAATTTAGACCTCAATTAAAGTCACACGGATTATTAACAAGAGATGCTAGAGAAGTAGAAAGAAAGAAGTATGGTCAACCTGGAGCGAGAAAGAAATTCCAATTCTCTAAGAGATAAAAAAAATATGCAAAAAATTACAAAAGAAGATTTATTAAATTCAGGCGCTCATTTCGGGCATGTTTCAAGCAAAACTGATCCAAACTTTAAAGACTATGTCATTTCACAAAAGAATGGCATTGATATTATCAATTTAGATCATACGCTTGAAGGTCTTGAAAAAGCTGTAAAGTTTATTACTAGTACAGTAGAAAAGAATGGAGAAATACTGTTTGTCGGTACTAAAAAGCATGCTAAAGACGTTATACAGCAAGAAGCAGATAGATGCGGCATGTTTTATGTAGTAGAGAGATGGTTAGGTGGAACATTAACTAATTTTTCCACAATTAAAAAAAGTATCAAAAGACTACATTCGCTAGAAAAAGAAGGATCTTCAGTATTCGAAGATTTAACGAAGAAAGAAGTTCTACAATTAAATCGTGAAAAAATTAAGCTTTCAGATCAGCACAGAGGCATTAAAGATATGAAAAGATTACCAAGCATGATAGTTATCGTGGACGGTAAAACAGAATCTATCGCTATAAAAGAAGCACAAAAACTTGAAATACCAATAGTGTGTATTGTTGATTCTAATACAGATCCAAGATTATGTACACATCCAATTCCTGCTAATGACGACTCAATTAGAACTATACAGTTACTTGTAACAGAAATAGCTAACGCTATTATTGAGGTTGCACAAAAGAATGCAAAAGCTGAAGAAGTAGAGAAACAATCCGATTCAAAAAAGGAAGCTTAGTTTTATGAGCATAGATGCAAAACTAGTTAAAACCCTAAGAGAAAAAACTGGAGCCGGAATGATGGATTGTAAAAAAGCATTGGTTGATTCTAAAGGGGATTTGGATTTAGCTGTAGATTTTTTAAGAAAATCTGGTATTGCTAAAGCAGAAAAAAAGTCTTCTAGAGATGCGAATGAAGGATTGGTCGTTTCCTATATTCACCACGGTAGTAAACTAGGTGTTTTATTAGAAATAGGATGTGAAACTGATTTTGTAGCAAAAACTGATGGATTTTTAGACTTAGCAAACAATATTGCAATGCAAATTGCAGCTTCTAACCCAATGGCTATTGATGAAAGTAGTCTATCTGAAGACCTTATTGCTAAAGAAAAAGAAATTTATTCGGATCAAGCAAAGTCTAGTGGAAAGCCAGATAATGTTGTAGAAAAAATTGTTGAAGGTAAACTTAAAAAATTCAAAGAAGATAATTGTCTTGTTCACCAATCTTTTGTCAAAAACCCTGATGTTACCATTGGACAATTAATTCAAGAAGGTGTCTCCAAACTTGGAGAGAATATTACTATTAATCGCTTTGTTCGTTTTGCTTTAGGCGAACAGTCTAACAACTAAATGTCACAAATAAATAAAAGAAGAATTCTCCTAAAACTTAGCGGAGAAATTCTTTCTGGCAATCATGTTTATGGTATTGATCCTAATGTTGCTCAACAGCTTGCAAAAGAAGTTGCTTCTCTAAAAAAACTAGATATTGATATCGGAATTGTTTTAGGTGCTGGTAATATTTTTAGGGGAAGAGATGCTTCTGAAAAAGGTATGGATAGAGTTACGGCAGATTATATAGGTATGGTAGGAACGGTTATTAATTCCGTAACACTTCAAGACTCCCTTGAACAATTAGGATTAGAAACTAGAACATTGTCAGGTATTGATATTCCTAAAATTGCAGAGCCTTATATAAGAAGAAGAGCTATTAGACATCTAGAGAAGGGTAGAATAGTCATTATTGCAGGTGGTACTGGAAATCCATTTTTTAGCACAGATAGTGCAGCAGCATTGCGTTCTGTAGAGCTCGATTGCTCTCTATTAGTTAAAGCAACAAAAGTAGATGGAGTGTATGATTCAGATCCTGTTAAAAATCCTGATGCCAAAAAATTTACTAATATTTCTTTTTCAGAAGTTTTAGAAAAAGAGTTAGCAATTATGGATTTAACAGCAATAACTTTATGTAAAGAAAATAAAATGCCTATTCTTGTTTTAGATATAACAAAAGAAGGTAACTTATATAATGCATTATCTGATAACAACATAGGAACAACAATTAGCTAATTATGTTAGATCAAAATATCCAACTCGCAAAAACTAAGATGGAACAAACGATTGTATTCGTTGGATCAGAGCTAGGCAAGATTAGAACAGGAAGAGCTAATCCTGACATGTTTAATAAAATTAATGTAAAGTATTATGATAATGATACTCCGTTAAACCAGATTGCAAATATATCTGTAATGGATGCAATTACTATCAGTATACAGCCTTTCGATAAGACAGCAATTGATGATATAGAGCGAGGTATTTTAGAATCAGACTTAGGTCTTAATCCTTCAAATAACGGTAATAGTATTATGATTACTTTTCCTCCTTTATCCGCAGAAAGAAGGCAAGATTTAGTCAAAGTTGCCTCAAAAATTATTGAAGATGGAAGAATTTCAGTTAGAAATATTCGTCGAGAGATTATTCAGTCTACTAAAAAGATAGAAGAGGACGAAAAGATTCCTGAAGATGATATGAAGAGATTTATGGATCAAATGCAGGACGTTACAGATTCATTTATTAAAAGACTTAATTCAAATCAAGAAGCTAAAGAAAAAGAAATTTTAGATAATTAATCTATCTTTCCCAGAGAGCTTTCTGAAAATCTTGTTCTGTTAATTGATACCCCCAATGCTGTAGTCCTTGTCTGATTACAGGACTGATTGATTCATCATTATATTGAGTATCTTTTGTGAGAATCATACTAATTAGCCTTAGTTTCCATCGACCATTCGGCCCCGTGAAGTTTTTCCATCTCTGGACTTGTCGTCCATCATCATGACTTCTTCTTCCATTAAAAAAGTGACAATACCATTGTACCCAACCATACGGATCTATTGAATCAATCCAATTTTTTGATTCCCAATATTCTAGATTAGTGCCACTATGAACTTTATATCTATTCAATCTTAGATTTTCTTTATTTGAAGTAAGATATTTAAGATCTATGTCATTCCACCATTCATTTGGTAGTTCTAAATGAAGATCTTTATAGGATTTTTGATTTGTTTTAGAATTTATTGGTCTCCAGTAAGTTCCTCCAAAACTACCTAATTTAAATATTTGGTAGGGAGTAAGGTTTGGTGTGAAGTCAGGAAAATCGTTAAAGGTAAGATTCTCTGGGGTTATTCGCACTTAGACCAGCCACAATCTTTACATAGTAAGCAGCCACCTTCGTCAACTATTCCATGGCTTTCGCACTCCTTGCAATACATACCTTGCGGTTCTGTACGGATTGGACTTTCGTCAGCTATTTCAAATTGAACTTTTTTTTTAGAATTAGGAGCTTCTTCACCATCAAGAAAGGTTTCTAGAGCTCTTCCAATAGCATCTGGAGTTGATAAAATCAATTGTCCATCTTCCCATGTTGGATTAGGTCCACTAATTCCTTTTAATTGACTGATTACACTGTTTGGATCTACGCCAGATCTTAATGCAAGAGATATAAGTCTACTAATCGCTTCTGTTTGAGCAGCAACAGTTCCACCTGCTTTTCCAATAGCTGTAAAGACTTCACATAATCCATTTTCATCTTCGTTAACAGTGATGTAGAGCGTACCATCTCCTGTGCGCATTCTTCTTGTCTTTCCTGTAGTAATCTGAGGTCTATTTCTAGCTGTTTTCTTACCAGGTTCAGCTGCTTCTATAGTAGCTTTTCCTTCTTCAGATTTTTCATCAGTAATAAGAATACCCTCTCTGGATCCTTCTCTATATACTGTGATACCTTTAAGATTACCTTTATAAGCGGTCATATAGATATCAGCTACAGTTTCTACGGTTGTTTCTTCTGCCAAATTAACAGTAGAAGAAATTGAACTATCTATATATTTTTGAACTTCACCTTGCATTTTTACTCTGAAATATGGATCTACATCATGTGCAGTCACCACATAGTCAGGTAAATTTTCATCATCGCCAAACATTTCTTGAACCACGGGATGATAAACGGTAAAAGTGTCAAATTCTTTTCCAAGACTGTCATTTTTTTTCACTTTTCTTTTATAAGATGTAGCAAAAATTGGCTCCACTCCAGAGGTCACTCTGGCAACAATAGCACCACTTCCTGTAGGGGCTACTGTAGTTAATGTAGAATTTCTGATGCCGTGGTTTTTTATTTTTTCTTGTAATTCTTGCGGAAGGTCTTGAACAAAAAGACTTTCTGAGTATCCATCCCAATCAAAATTAGGAAATCCGCCTTTTTCTTGTGCTAAATCAGCGCTAGTCTCATATGCGGTATCTCTATGAATCTCCATAACTTTACCAATAACTTCTAATGCTTCATCTGAGTCATATTTGATACCCATTTTTACTAACATATCACCTAAGCCAAGAATTCCTAATCCAACTCTTCTATCATTGATAGCATTTTGTTTTTGGTCTTCTAGCGCATGGCGATCAACGTTATAATCAACAACATTATCTAAAAATCTTGCACCAACAGCTGTTGTTTCACGGAAACCTTCAAAATCAAAGTTTCCACTATCATCAACAAAGCGTTCTAGGTTTAAAGCACCAAGATTACAACATCCACCATCAGGAAGAGGTTGTTCTGCACAAGGATTGGTTGAAACAAGAGGACTACAGTATTCTGCATTATGATATTTCTTCATAGTATCCCAGAATAATAATCCAGGCTCTGCACTAGCATGAGCATGTTCAATAATCTTCATCCATAAATCTTTAGCATTTACTGTTTCATAAACTTTTCCGCCCCATTGAAGGTCAAAATCAGAATCAGTTTGTACCGCTTCCATAAAATCATCTGTTAAGAATACAGATATATTAGAATATTTAACCATATCAACATCACCAGTTTTGATTTCAATAAACTTTTGAATATCAGGATGGTCAACTCTCAGTGTCTGCATGTTTGCGCCACGTCTACCATGCTGTGCGATAGTATTAGTGTTTTCGCTAAATAAATTCATAAATCCAACAGGACCACAAGAATCACCGCCGGTGCCTAAAATGGCATCTCCGGAAGGTCTTAGGATAGATAGATCGTGACCACATCCACCCCCATATTTATATGTCATCGCTTCTTGAACAACACAATCATATATAGATTTTATTGAATCTGTTTTGATTCCCACAACATAGCAATTGTTTAATGTTGTAGTAATATCCTCTCTACCTGCACCATGCATAATTCTTCCACCTGGCACAAATTTGAAATTTTTCAATGCTTCAAAGAATGCAGCTTCCCACTTTTCCTTCAATTCTTTTGTTTTCTCTACACTAGCTAGTGCCTTAGCTTGACGTTTCCATAGATCCCATGGGTTTTTCTCCCAAGGCGCTAAATATTTCATCTCTAGTACACTTTTGCCTAGATCGTCATTTTTATAATACTCATCGATTTCAAATTCTTTTGGACACACTTCTTCGTCAGTCTGGTTTGATTCATCCATCGATTCTTTAATGTTGAACCCTAAAATTTGGTTTTTTAGATCCGAGTCGATATTCGGATTTGATTCATTTTCCGTAGGAAAATTTATTTTAATTTCTTCTGCCATAGTCTAAATAATACTCTTACCCTTGTTAATTAATTTTAATTCAATACACAGTTATACGTAATAATTGTATATTTTCTCTCTAAAAAGAGACTGTTTGCAAATACTCTAAGCTTTCGAAAAGCTGATTGGCTGGCACTCGTAAATTATTTAATTTTTTTTATTTTAGTCAAGGTTAAAAAACTTTTTTTTACTATTTTTTTCATAATACATGAGTAATCAATTAAATAATATAATTCCAGAGTGGATTCTACGCCGCTTACCATATAATCATTATAATATTGATGTTAATGGAAAAAATATGCATATCATGGAAAAAGGGAAAGGGAAGCCTATTGTGTTTGTTCATGGTAATCCTATGTGGGGGTATTTGTATAAAAAAGTACTAGATCAGATTGATAGTGATGACGCTCGATTGATAGTCCCGGATCTAATTGGATTTGGATTTTCTGATAAAATAAAGATTAGCGAACATTCTTTAGAGGCTCATACAGAATGGATGGCCAGTTTTTTTAAAACGATTAAAGAAGAATCAGTTGGATTAGTAATCCATGATTGGGGTGGTATGATTGGTGTTGCTGGTGCCATGAGAGCAGGAAAGAAAATTGATGGATTGGTAATAATGAATACCTCCGTAACAGCGCCCAAAGATGGTTTTACTCCCACATGGTTTCATGGCCTTTCTCAATTGCCCGTTATAAGTGATTTATTATTTAGAGTTTTTAATTTCCCGCTATCTGTTCTAAAGAAGTTTGAGGGCATTCCAGACTCTTATTCAAAAGACGATTTAAAAATCTATAAATATCCGTTAAAAAAATTTAAAAATAATGCGGGACCATTAGCTTTAGCTAGAATGGTTCCTAACAACATGAACCATCCCAGCGTTCCTATAGAAAAAGAAGTAGAAGAGTTTCTACACTCATATAAAGGTCCAGCAGAGATTGTTTGGGGAGTTAATGATCCGGTGATGTGGAAGTTGAGAAGGAGAACAGAAAGGTTAATACCTCAAGCTAAAACAATCAAAACTGATGCAGGTCATTTTGTACAGCAAGAATCTCCTGAAAAAGTTGTAGAATCTATAAAAAAAATCTTTAAATTGTGTGGCAAGTAACTAGGCAAAAAAATATTATTTTATGGCAGGACAAATACTAAAAACTAATTTTAGTCTCAATGACAAATATACCCTTTTTGAAGGAAGAGTGGTCTTATCTGGTATACAAGCACTCGTAAGACTACTACTTGATCAGCATAGGGCAGATGTTATAAAAGGTATCAATACAGGTACATTAGTATCTGGATATCGCGGATCTCCAGTAGGAGTTTTAGATATCAATCTTGTAAAGAATAAAAAACTCTTGGATGAACACAATGTTAAATTCATTCCTGGTGTTAATGAAGATCTTGGGGCGACTCTGATCTATGGAAGCCAAATGGCTGGTATGGTATCCAATGTAAAATATGATGGTGTTTTGGGTATGTGGTATGGAAAAGCTCCTGGAGTCGACAGAACTGGAGATATATTTAGGCATGCCAATTTTTTAGGGGTAGGTAAAAATGGTGGTGTACTTGCGGTTGCAGGGGATGACCCATCTTGTAAGTCTTCAACTTTGCCTTCACAGTCTGAGCCAGCACTTTTTGATGCAATGATGCCAATTTTTTATCCTGGAAATGTTCAGGAAATCCTTGATTTAGGTCGCTATGCTTACGAGATGTCAAGATATTCTGGTTTATGGTCTGGATTCAAAATTGTTACAGATATTGCGGATGCATTTGGAAGCGCATTTGTTGATCCTCAAAGAGTAAATATTACTATTCCAGACTTTACTTATAACGGCCAACCCTGGAAGCACACACAGAATGCTAAATTAGTAGGTCATCATAGCTTACCAACAGAAAAAGAAATCCATTTAGGTAGAATTACAGCAGCTAAACATTTTCTAACAGCCAATCCTATCAACAAAATAACAGTACAAGGCAACAAAGATAAATTTGGGATAATTACAGCTGGTAAGACTTATTATGATGTTATTGAGGCATTTGAATCTTTAGGATGGACAACAGACTATTTAAATAGTGTTGGTATTAGAATTTTAAAACTTGGAGCAACTTTTCCTGTTGATTCGGTAATAATTGATAAATTTTGTAATGGACTAGATGAAGTTTTTGTAATTGAAGAAAAAAGATCTTTTATTGAAATGCTGGTAAAGGAAGAGATGTACAATCACCCTAATAAGCCAGTTATTGTAGGAAAATTTGATGAGCATAATAAAAATCTTATTCCTGGGTATGGAGAATTAACAGCCGACAGTTTAATTAAAATTTTATTTAAGAGATATTCACAGAAATTAAATATTGACTCCCCAAATACTAAAATTAATATCTTAAGTGAAATTGATAATAGAGTATATGCTCAATCGCTTTCATCTCGATCTATGTATTTTTGTTCAGGGTGTCCTCATAATACCTCTACAGTAAAGTTACCAGATAGTGATGATGCGGCTTTTGGGGGTATTGGGTGTCATTTAATGGCAATGTTTGTTGATGATGGAAAAGCCTTTGGAACTACTCATATGGGTGGAGAGGGTGCTCAATGGGCAGGAATGGAGCCTTTCGTTGAAAAAGAGCATATGTTCCAAAATATAGGTGACGGAACATTCTTTCATTCAGGGTCATTAGCATTAAGACAAGCTGTAGCAGCTAACTCACATTTGACTTACAAAATCTTGTATAATCGTGCAGTAGCTATGACAGGCGCCCAAGATCCTGATGGCGGCCTAGATTTACCTGAATTAACTAAGTATTTAAAAGCTGAGGGCGTAAAAAAAGTTATTATTACAACAGATGATCCATCTGCTTATAATTCCATTGAAAAATCTCGATGGGAAAAAAATCAGGAAATCATGCATAGAGATGATATTATTGAAGCACAAAAAAAATTAAAAGCCGTAAAGGGAGTTACAGTATTAATCCATGACCAATCATGTGCAGCTAATTTACGTAGATTGCGTAAAAGAGGCCTAGTGCATGAGCCAAAAGAAAGAATATTTATTAATGAGGCTGTATGTGAAGGATGTGGAGATTGCGGTGTTAAATCGAATTGTCTTAGTGTTCAACCTATCAAAACAGAATATGGTAGAAAAACACAAATAGATCAACCTTCATGTAATAAAGATTATTCATGTGTAGATGGAAATTGTCCTTCATTCATCAAAGTTATTCCTTCAGAAAAAGGAGATAAAAGATTATTGCCTGACACTAATATTAAAGCTAGTAAAATTCCCGAGCCAAAAAAATCAAATACAAAGATTGGAAATATCTTTATGCTTGGAATCGGAGGAACAGGTGTTGTTACTGTTAATCAAATCATATCTACAGCAGCTTTTTTAGAGAACAAAAAAGTTGTAGCTTTAGACCAGACTGGTCTTAGTCAAAAAGGTGGATCAGTAGTATCTCACTTAAAGATTTTAGAGCCAGAAAATGCAGATTGTTCTAGTAGAGTTGCTAATGGAGAGTCAGATGCATACTTAGTATTTGACTTGCTTACAGGAGCAAATCCTAAAAATATGGAAAAATTAAATCCAAAACGTTCTATATCTGTAATTTCCACTTCAGAAATTCCAACAGGTGATATGGTGCGATCAACAAAGTCTGAATATCCAGAAGCAGATCATATGGTTGGATTAATTAAAGAATTCTCAAAGAAAAATGTCTTACTAAATGCTACCGAATTATCTGAGCATTTCTTTGGAAGTAATATGCAAGCTAATTTCATTGTTATTGGCGCTGCTTATCAAGCTGGATCTATACCAATTGATTCTAGTTCTATCGAAGAGGCAATTAATATTAATGGAGTTGCTGTTAAAAGCAATACTGATGCATTTAATATTGGAAGAACCCTCGTGTCAGATCCTTCATGGGTGGAGTCAATTGATTTGTATAGAACAGGAGATTTAAAGCCAACACCCAAGGTTACTAAGGAAGCAAAAAAAATAATTAATTCAATAAAGCCAGATAAAGATTTACGTGAAATACTAGAATTTCGTGTTCCTGAATTGATTGAATATCAGAATATAAAATATGCAGAAGAATATGCCGCATTCATTAAAAAAGTATATAAAGCAGAAAAGAAAGAGCGTTCAGCATCTATTTTATCTCAAAATGTAGCAAAATACTTATTTAAGTTAATGGCAATTAAAGATGAATATGAAGTAGCAAGACTATCCCTTAAAGCTGAGCTAGATATGGCATTAAGCCAAGAGTTTGGCTCTTCAGCAAAAGTACATTACATGTTACACCCTCCATTTTTAAAAATGTTAGAAAATGTCCCATTATTAAACAGAATACCTGGGGTGAAATCAAAAATAGCATTGGGATCATGGTTTAGGCCATTTTATATGTTACTTAAAAACCTAAAGTTCGTTCGTGGTACTAAATTGGACTTTATGGCATTGTTTAGTAGCGATGTTCGTGCAGCTGATAAAGCAGTTTTAGATCATTATAAATCAAATATTATTGAAAACCTTTCGGATATTGGAAATGGTAAATATGAAACATTGATTAATTTTTCCGTCTTACCGGATGATGTAAGAGGATATGAAGAAGTAAGACTTGAAACCATGAAAACTTATTACCAAAAAGCTGAACGTATCTTTAAGTCTTAAGCTTTTATTTTTATTTTAATTTTATAGAATAGCCAGTATATTTATTTAATCAATTTTTTTATATAAAATATTAGAGGGATTTTTACATTATGACAAAAAAAATACTATTAACCCTATCATTTCTAGCGATTTTAAATGCACAACACACTCATGATCATGAAAATTGGATTAGATGTGCTACAGATGAGTTAGAGCAAGAATTACAATTAATTGATCCAGATTTTATTGCTAAGCGCGATGCTTACATTGAGCGTGGTCAGCAATTGCTTAAAGAAAATCCTCAGTGGAGAACAGATGCTGACAGTCAAAATACTATTTATATCCCGGTAATATTCCACGTACTATATAGTTCAGCTTCAGGGAATGTTTCTGCTGCTCAAATTGGAGCAAATTTTGATCAAATTAATTTAGACTTTCAAAATCAAAATCCAGATGGAGACGAAATTCCCTCTTCTCCGAATCCAAGTGATGCTCCCTATTCTCCAGGAGTTGACTATAGTCATCAAGCCGCAAGAGGAACTCATCAAATTAAATTTGTAGGAGCGCAAGGCGAACTGTCTGGTAGTTCTTTGGTTGAAGATATATCTATCCGAAGATATAATATTAGTCAGTCTACTGTAGGCGGTGTAAGTGAGGCAAGTAGTTTAGCGAGCTCAACAAGTTGTGGTAATTGTCCTGATAATGGATATCAAGATGGATTTTTAAATATTTATATTGCGCCATTGACAGGCGGTCTTTTAGGTCAAGCATATTTAGGCTATCCTGAATCTGTGGTTTTAGCTGGTTCTGTAGGATCTGTTGAAAGTCCAGGAACAACTGGTGGCTATAATAGAGGAAGAACATTAACTCATGAGTTGGGCCATAATTTTACTTTTAATCATGTTTTTAATGGCAATACTTGTGGTACGCAATATTGGGCTGATATTCCTCCCCAAACAGTAAATAATAGAGGTGCAAATATTTATGAGTGGCCAACAGGTAGTGGAAATTTTTATGGAAGAGAAAGTGAAGACAGTTGTATCTCATCTAGTGGTAAGGGTGATCAGTTCATGAATTATATGGACTATGTTTACGATGATCAAATGCGTATGTTCTCAGAACAGCAAGCACTAGATGGTTATGCATGGGCTGCTTCAAGAAGTTGGGAGCAAGTTGCCAATGGGGTAAATGTAACATTAACCTCTGACGTATCTTATGCAACCACAAATGATGGATTCGCTGTTACAGTTGCATTCGCAGAAACTATGACAGGATTTACAGAAAGTGATTTAGTTATTTCTAATGGCTCAGTAAGTAATTTTAATGGCGGAAGCAATGGAACATATAGTTTTGATGTTGTAGCAGCAGCAGATGGAGAAGTGACTGTTGATATTCTTGAAAATTCATGTGTCGGAGCAACATCAGGATATGCTAATTTCGCTTCAAATACAGTATCAGTAATTGTTGATAGGGTAGGACCAGTTGTAGGAGACTTATCTATTACAAACTTATCAGATACGCAATATATTACTCAGAATCCAAACGTAGAAATATCATTAGACAATTTCTATGATGCGACAAGCGGTATTGCTCTTTATTATGTAGCAGTTGGAACCTCAATAGGAGGTGAAGATGTAATGGCATTTACGCCATACAATGGATCTCAGTTTAATCTGAATGCACTTTCATTAAGTGACTATCAACAATATTTTGTAAGTGTATATGGACAAGATTTGGTTGGACTAAATTCAACAACAACATCTGCTTCATTCTATTATTTTGGAACATTACTAGGAGACTCTAATAATGACTGGGTAATTGATTTTACAGACTATACTTCTTTTATGTCTGGTTATCCAGGTATTGATATTGCTCCTGTAACAGGTAGCGCACCATACTTCTTTCCAAATTTTGATGGAGTATCTGATATACAAGATTTAGCAATGTTCGAATCTATGTGGAACTGGTCTATTGGAGTGAATGGCAGAACTGTACCTAACTATACAGTACAGGGTACATCACCTTTCTTACGCGTTTTAAATGATCAGCTAGTTGTGAAGTTTCCAGCAGCAACAGAGACAGCACAAGTTTATTTTGACTATGATCCAGAAAAGTATACTGTAGGATTACTTCCTAGCACGTCAACGGATCTATTAGTTTTAAGTAATAATGATCAAGCAAATGGATTGATACAGGTAGAGGTAGGAGAATACGGCTCTACAAACTCATCCACAGAAGATCAAACAGAGCTTTACTTTAGTTTTGAAAATTTAACAGATACATACGAGTTTTTAAAAATAAGTTACTCAGCATACAATCAGTACAATCAGGTCGTATCAGAAGGGTATAACTTATTACAGACTGCACCATCAACATATCGTTTATCACAAAGTTATCCAAATCCATTCACTAGCGGTGGAACTACTGTTGATTTTGATATGCCTGCAACAGAGCGTATTACAATGGTTATCTTGGATATTAGAGGAAGAGTAGTTCGTACTCTTATTAATAATGAAGAACGTTTTGGATACCAATCTGTACAATGGGATGCAAAAAATGATGATGGAGATGATGTGAGTAGCGGGGTTTACTTCTATCAAATTCGCTCTAGCAACTTTAATGCAGTAGGTAAGCTGGTTTACGTCAAGTAAATAAACCGTAGAAACTATGTTAGACTCTAAACCTACTCTAAAAGACGTTCAAGCTGCGCAAGTATCAACAGCATCTATCGTACGTAAAACACCTATCTTAACATCTGAGTATTTCAACGACCTATTGGGAATGGAATTATTTTTTAAGTGTGAAAATTTTCAGAAAACAGGCTCTTTTAAAATAAGAGGAGCTTCTAATGCTATTTTTTCTTTAACGGCAGAAGAGCAATCTCAAGGAGTAGCGTGTCAGTCATCGGGTAATCATGGAGGCGCTATAGCATGCGCTGCAGACCTTAAAGGGGTTCATGCAGACATTGTCATGGCTAAGAGTGTATCAAAAGCTAAAATCCATAATGTACGTACCTATAATGGCAACATGATCTTTTGTGACTCTATGTCAGAACGAGATGAATTATTTGCAAAGACAGTAGAAGAAAATAATCGTATTTCAATTCATCCTTATGATAACTTTTCTGTCATGGCAGGACAGGGTACTATTGGCCTTGAAATCGTAGAGCAAGTACCAGAATTTGATTCTGTAGTTGTTCCAATTGGTGGCGGTGGATTAATCAGTGGTATATCGATTGCATTAAAAGGATTAAATCACTCTGCAAAGATTATTGGCTGCGAGCCAACGAGCGTAGACGATACACATCAAATGTATACAGCAAATAAGCGTATTGAAATGACGCATAGAGAATCTGTAGCCGATGGACTAATGGCAATCGTTGGTCATTTAACCTTACCAATCATCCAAGAGAATGTTGATGATATCGTTTTAGCAACAGAAGAACAGATTATTGAAGCTACCAGATTAGTATGGGAGCGTATGAAGATTATTGTTGAACCATCTTGCGCGTTAACCCTTGCTAGTATTATGGCAAACAAAGAGAAATTTGCAGGACAAAAGATTGTATTAATCATTACAGGTGGTAATGTTGATCTTGTGTCGTTACCTTGGCAAAAAGTCGGTAAAGAATAAACCCTTTCTTATAAATTCTATTATAAAAAAAAGCCCTCAAAAAATGAGGGCTTTTTTATTTTTAACTGAAACTATCTTTTACAGATCGTATCCAACACTTAGTGTTGTGAATCTACCCATTTCAGGGCCTAAGAAAGTTTCTTTATGTACAACATCAGTGATGTTGTCAATTGATAAACCAACTGACATTCCAGGAACTGCATCAACATTCCATTTACCATTTACACCAAGAGTGTAGAATGATGGAATTTGTCCAGAAGTGCTGGCGAATCCGTCAGCAAAGTATGAATCCTGGTAACGTAGTGACATCCCGTAAGATGTACCTTCGCCTGTGAACTGCATTCCCGCACCCATTTTAAATTTAGGTGTGTTCATGTTTACAGTACTTATGCGACCGTTTTGGTCTTCAGCATCAATAGTACTTTCGCTTAGCGTTGACATGTTCATATAGAAATTCCAGTCATTGCTTGGGAAGTAGTTTAATGTTGCTTCTAAACCATTTAATTTAAGGTCTTCAGTCAACTGTTTGTATCCTACAACGATGTTAGCACCATAAGGTGATTGCTCTGGAGCAATTGAACCTGTTGGAAGCATAGCAACTCCGCCTGCAATAGCAGCAGCAAGTTCGTCAGCACCACCATAGGCTCCATTAGAATCCAATGCGTTAACAAAGTTAGTTAGGTTGTCATTACCATACATTCCAGTAAGTAATGCAGCAACATAACTTCCACCATCAGCAGCCATAATAGTAAAACCACTAATTTGTTGTAGATTTGAAACATAGTCAGAGATATTCATTTGATAAACATCTACTGCTAGTGTCATATTATCAGTTACTTGGCCTTTATATCCAAACTCTGTTTGAGCCCATGTAGTTTCTTTAATAACATCATAGTCACCAAATTCTACATTAGGGTCAACAATGTTTAAACCTCCATCAAGAACTAAATTACCAATAGTTGGTATTGCTGTTCCCATTAGAGTTAAGAAGTCGTTAGCAGCTAAAGCAGCTTGACCTGCACCGTATGCAGCAGCACCAGCAACATCGCCAGTAGCAGCAGCATAGCCAGCACCTACAGCAGCACCGTAGCCTGCTAGTAATGCTTGACCATCAGCACCTTGTAAGAATCCACCACCAATAACTGGAGCAAAGATTCCCCACATAGCACCATTAACGACAGGGTCGTTTAAGCTGTAATTAGTATTTACATCAGCGCCATAATATGGTGCTGGTAAAGCAGGGTTTGCACCCCACGCTGGTGACCAATTTGTACGATAAGTATGATTACCATTTGCATCTCTATTGTATGTCCAACCAGTTGTTGTTGATCCCATTGCTTTCGCTTGGAAGTCAGGTTGGAATGGTAATCCACCTAATGCTGGACTAGTAAAGTCAAGACCATTAGCACCATACACTAAATTAGTTCCTAGTACTGCAATATCAAGATTCTTAGTAAAGTTACCAGGTAAGTCAATATTTTCACCATAAGTAAGACGGAAAGTTCCTCTTACATCTTCTGGTGACCATACTAACGCTAATTTTGGAGCAAACACGAAGTCAGTTCCAATATCTTTTAGGTAGTTGTTACTATCCATTCTTCCAGTACCAACAAATTTAACGCCATTGTCCCATTTTTTCTCGTAAGAGAAGTATGCTCCAATGTTATCAAAATCATCAATATCTTCGTTCTTACCATTAATAGTTCCTTCTGTTTCAGGAGTACGTTGTAACATGTCTCCACCCCAAACAAGAGATTGGCCATTATTTAGTTCGATATTATGTTGTAATTGGAATGCAACATTTGATGATGTATCATATACAATATTACCTGTTGATAAATTGTATGTAGTTTTTTGATCATTCCAATTTGTAAATAGATTTAAAAATAAATCTCCACCTAAGAATTCTTGTCTTAAGTATGACACTTGTGCTTGGTATAGAGTTGCATCATCTGCAAAAGCTCTACCAACACCAGTCATTTCAATCGCAGAAACATTAGCCATTCTGACATTAAGTGTTAGGTTAGATTTTAAGTCAGGACGAAACTCTGTTTTCATATCCACTGTTGTTGCTTCCGGACTAAAGTCGAATGCAGCATCATTAGGTGATCCAGTTGCTGGATCTTTATATGGATCATTTTCTCCACCATAAGAAATAAATGGATAAACTGGAGTTGCTAGTCCTCTACGAATCATTGAAGGTTCCCAATAGTTGTGACCCTGTGCATTCGCTTCTGCTTGTGTAGCAGGCATGTTAGCTTCCCAGTCATTAAATGATCTGTGACTTACAGCAATACGAGTTGCTGCTCTAGCACCCCATTGATGTGCAATACGTGCATAAAGTTTCATATAATCTCTTTCTCCAACAGTCACGGCAACTCTGTTACCTTGATTAAATGGAGATTTAGAAAACATTGCAATTACACCTTGTTGTGTATCAGGACCATACATCGGAGATGCAGGACCACGTACAAGCTCTACTCTTTGAATATCAGAGTCATCTGGAGCCATGAATTGTAGTAATTGAGCATTAACCACAGGAGCTCTTGTCCAACGGTTATCAACTACAGCGTGAATTGCACCAGAGAAAACACCATTAAAACCACGAACAGTCATATTAGACCCTTCAAGACCGGTTTTCATAGTTTCTACTCCAGCTCTATTACTTAAAACATCTACAATAGTGGTTGCGCCTCTGGCTTCTAATTCAGCTCCGCCAAAAACTTCCACACTAGCAGGTGCTTCAGTAACTAATTCTTTTTTAAAAGATGCAGACACTACAACTTGATTCAGTCTTACATTACCTGATTCAAGAGTAAGGTTTACATTGGCTGCTTGTCCGCCGCTAACGCTTACTGTGGCACTTGCAGCATCATACCCAATGTATGAAGCAGTAAGTGTATAGTCACCGTCGCTTAAACCTGAAATTGAGAATGATCCATCTTGATTAGATGAAGCTCCCATATCAGTACCTTCAACCGTTACATTTGCACCAGCAAGAGCAGAACCGTCAGCACCAGAAACAGTACCAGAAACAGTTTGCGCAGTTAGTGTCGCAACAGATAAAAGAAAGACAAACAAGTATTGAAAACTTGATTTGTTAAGTTTCATTATTTTATACCTCTTTTTATTTTCAGTTAGTTTTATGTGGTGAAATCACCGCATAATTATCAATTATTTTAAGGTAATACCTCAATTGAAAAAAACCAAATAAAAAATGGTTTCTTATTTGTAACTTGTTTTCAATGAATTACATCAAAATCATATCAATAATAGCCGCTTTAAATTTAGTATACGGACAAACCACGGAAGAGATCATGGCAGAGAATAAAGAAAAATTAACTGATATGCAGTATTATGTTACACAGTCTTGTGGTACTGAACCTGCATTTAATAATGAGTATTGGGACAATAAAGAACCAGGGATTTATGTTGATATTGTATCTGGTAAAGCCTTATTTGCCTCTATACATAAGTATGATTCTAATTCTGGATGGCCTTCATTTTACCAGCCAATTGAAAAAGAGGAATTAGAATTCAAGCAAGATTATGAGTTAATTCTTCCTCGAACAGAGGTAAAAGGTAAGGATAGTGATTCACACCTTGGTCACGTATTTAACGATGGCCCTAATCCTACAGGATTACGTTATTGTATAAATTCAGCTGCTTTAAAATTTGTGCCATTAGCAAACATGGAAAAAGAAGGATATTCAGAGTACTTATCTCTTTTTAACTAGATTCTATAATGGAAAAAGAATCTAGATTACAATCATTTCTATCCAACCCATCTAAAGCATTATGGACAATGGCATTACCTATTATTGCTGGAATGATGGTGCAAACTTTATTTAATGTAGTAGATATTATGTTTATTGGTTGGCTTGGAGCTGAAGAAGTCACAGCTGTAGCATTTGTAAGTCCATTATTTTTTATTATTATAGGACTCACAGTAGGTCTTGGAGCTGGTGTGACCGCTTCAATTGCTCAATTCATAGGACAAAAAGATAAGAAAAATGCAGATAATTGCGCTGAACACACTATTTTGCTCGGCCTTATTATTACATTAATTTTATCATTTTTAGGTATCGTTTTTGGAGAAGAACTTCTGGTATTATTGGGAGCTTCCGGTAATATTTTAGATATATCTTACACCTATCTGAAAGTACTTCTATATGGAATAGGCTTAGCTGTATTTTCTCTATTTTTCAGAGCGATTTTAGCAGGAGAGGGAGAAACAAAAATACCAATGTTCATTGGTTTAATCGGTACGTTATTAAATCTCATATTGGATCCTATATTTATCTTTGTTCTAGAATATGGGGTAAAAGGAGCTGCGCTAGCTACAGTAATAAGTCAAGCAGTGATGGTTATAAGCTACTTATTCGTCATTTTTGTAAGAAAGTCTACATATATCACTTTTAATATTAGCGACTTTAAATATAGTCCTAGTATTATTAATACTATTTTTAAAATTGGGATTCCATCATCTATTTCAATGCTTATTATTTCTTTTGGCCAAGTAGTGATGAATAGAATTCTTATAAATTATTCAGTAGAAGCTGTGGCTGCATATCAGATTGTATCAAGAATTGATATGTTATTGTTTATGCCTATCCTAGGTATTGCAATTAGCTTGACAACAATAGTAGGTATGTTTTTTGGAGCAAAAGAATATGAAAAATTAGTTTCCATCGTTAAGTATGGTATATCACGAGCTGTCTATATAACAATTATTAGTGTTGCAATACTGTTTATTCTTGCGGATAGAATCCTCCCTTTATTTAGCGATGATCCTGAAGTACTAAATATAGGGATAACATATTTACGTGTTATTATTCTTGCATATCCCGCAGTAGGGTTAAGTGTTATTTGTTCGCGAATATGCCAAGCCTTAGGAGAAGGAATGCCATTATTGGTAACGACAATTACTAGGGTATTAATTATTACAGCACCTTTATCTTATTATTTTTATATCACTGCTAAACCGATTGAGTGGGTATGGTATGCTCAAGTATTTGCAATACTAATTGCTGCTACTATTTCATTTGGATTTTTACGCTATTATTTCAAAAAGTTTGCTATTGTTTGATTTAACCCTAAATCTTAATTTTACTTTATGAGAGTTTTAAAAAATCTAAGTGAAGTAGAAGCATTAGTAGGAAAAGAGCTCGGTTTTAGTAAGTGGCAAAGAATAAGTCAGTTACAAATATGGGGTTTTGGTTTATTTACAGGAGACCGTCAATGGATTCATATGCGTCCACTCAAAGCAAAACTAGGATCTCCATTTAAAACAACCATTGCTCATGGATTCCTTGTTTTATCGCTGCTGCCCAAAATGTTAGAAAAGACTTATAGGATTTCCTCCGCAAAAATGGGTGTTAATTATGGGTTAAATCGTGTCAGATTTACGGCCCCAGTGCCAGCGGGCAGTTATGTTAGAGGTCGTGTTATTTTAAAAGAATTCAAAAAGATTAAAAATGGTGCACAGCTCACAGTGTCAGTAACAGTTGAGCTTAAGGGTAGTGAAAAGCCTGCATGTGTAGCCGAACAAGTATTTCTTGTTTACGAATAAAAAGGGGATAAAATGAGTATATTACATTTAGTTCGTCATGGACAAGCCTCATTTGGAGCTGATGATTATGATAATCTTAGCCCAACAGGCATTCAACAATCGATTGAGCTTGGTAAAGCTCTTGCAAAACAACAATCAATATTTGACTATGTAATTGTTGGACCGCATCGTAGACATATGCAAACATTTGAAGGGATTAAGGAGGGATATGCCTCAACAAATCTCCCAGTTCCTGTAATGAATGATGATTTTGCTGAAAATCAATTAATGGAAATTGCTGAATATTTTATTCCACAGATTTTAAATACTACAAAAACTACTAAAGAGATTTTTAACGAATGTGAACCGGCAGAGCGCCATGATAAGTTTTTAGAGCTTTTCCAGATCGTTGCACAAAAATGGATGAATGAAGAATTAGACTTAAGTAAGCCTGGTTTCGAGGGGTTTTCTGTTTTTCGCTCTCGCATAACTAATGCTCTCAAATCTATGCAAAAAAACTTATTAGATAAGTCAGATATTATGATTGTCACATCGGGCGGAGCAATCTCTGGAGTATATGCAGATGTAATTGAATGCTCACATGAAGAAATACAAAAACTTAATTTTGGCATTAAAAATGTATCTATTTCAGAATTTTCAATGACAAGTGAAAGATTTACTTTAAAAGCTTTTAATAGTAGTTTAATACCAGAAGAATTAGAAACATTTATTTAGGGGATATTATGGCAATATCAGAGAAAGACTTTCAAGATATTAAGAAAAAAATAGCAAATTTTGTTAAAGAAGAATTGCTTGATAATGAGAAGCAATTTCAGCCTAACCATACATTTGCAGACCATTTACCTTATCTTGAAGAAAAAAGAAATCAAGTAAGAGAGATGGGTCTTTTTACTCCACAAATACCTAAAGAGTATGGTGGCTTAGGATTGAGCTTACATCAGCTGGGTCAAATTTATGAGATTCTAGCAGGTACTTTTTATGGCTTATATGTTTTTAATTGTCAAGCACCAGATGCAGGTAATATGGAAATCTTAATGGATCATGGAACTGATTATCAGAAAGAAACATTTTTAAAACCTCTTATTGATGGAAAAATTCGAAGTTGTTTTTCAATGACAGAACCTGAATATGCAGGATCTAACCCTTTAATGATGGGTACAATTGCTAAAAAAGAAGGCCCTAATTATGTTATTAATGGACATAAATGGTTTACATCTTCAGCAGAAGGTGCAAGTTTTGCAATAGCAATGGTTGTTACTGATCCAGATAATCCTAATCCATATCTTCGAGCAAGTCAAATTATTGTTCCAACAGATACTGAAGGATTCAATTTTATTAGAAATATTTCAGTAATGGGTGACGAAGGAGATGGTTGGAATGCTCACGCTGAAATTCGATATGAAAATTGTGTAGTTCCTGAAGAAAACGTATTAGGTGCACCCGGCGCAGGATTTAAAATTGCTCAAGATAGACTTGGTCCTGGAAGAATCCACCATTGTATGCGATGGATAGGTGAATGCGAGCGTGCATTTTCCATGATGTGTGAAAGAGCAGTTAGTCGTGAAATAGCACCAGGAAAAACATTAGGAACTAAACAAACTATTCAGAATTGGATTGCTGATTCTCGCGCTGAAATTAATGCTTCAAGATTGATGGTCCTTGATGCAGCAAGTAAGATTGATGCAAGTGGAGCTGAGTCTGCAAAAGTAGAAATATCTACCATAAAGTTTTTTGTAGCGCAAGTATTACAAAATGTTTTAGATCGTGCAGTTCAGACACATGGAGCGCTTGGAATGACAGACGATACTTTCTTAGCATCTTTGTGGAGACATGAAAGATCTGCAAGAATTTATGACGGAGCCGATGAAGTACATAGATCTAGAGTAGCTAGAGAGATTTTAAAGCAATACTCAAAATAAAATTACATGTTCTCAAATAAGGCAAAGGTAAGTTTCAGAATTCCTCTTAAACTTAAACTCTACCTTTTTATGTCTAAATTCTATAAACAAAAAAATGATATTACCTTTTCAATGGATAAACCTAAAGATATCAGAAAGGGCGAAGATCTACCAATAGATTCATTAAAAAAGTTTTTAAGCTCTCAAGGTTTTGATATAAAAGGTCTTAATATAAAACAATTTCCTAGCGGATATTCAAATCTGACTTACTTCTTAAGTACTAATAACAACGAATACGTGCTAAGAAGACCTCCTTTTGGTGCTGACAGTTTAAAAGGTGGACATGATATGTCGAGAGAGTATAAGGTTTTGAGCAAATTAAAAGCTGAATTTAAAAAGGTTCCGAATGTTCATCTATATACGGAAGATAAATCTATTATTGGTGCACCATTCTATATTATGGATTGTGTAAAAGGATATATCATGAGACCTAATTTATCTCAGGAAAATGCACCAGATGCTGATACTATATCTAAGATTGCAGATTCTCTTATTGATACATTAGTCAATTTACATCAAGTAGATATTGATAAAAGTGGTTTGAGTGACTTTGGTAAGATAGAAGGGTATGTATCAAGACAAGTATCGGGATGGACAAAAAGATATTTTCATGCTAAGACACATACTATTCCAGAAATGGAGTTTGTTGCAAAATGGTTAAACGAAAATCAGCCCAAAGAATCTGGTAAAGCTATTATCCACAATGACTTTAAGTATGATAATGCGGTACTTGATATGAATGACCCTACTAAAGTTATCTCAGTTTTAGATTGGGAAATGGCTACCCTAGGCGATCCTTTAATGGATCTAGGAACTACGCTTGGATATTGGGTAGATAAAAATGATGCACCAGAGTTTAAGCTATTCAAATTGAGCGCTACAACTCTTGATGGAAACCCATCTAGGCAAGATATTTTAACTATGTATGAAAAGAAATCAGGAAAAACAATCAACAACCCAGTTTTTTATTATGTATTTGGTTTATTTAAAATAGCAATTATTGCTCAGCAAATTTATTATAGATATCACAAAGGGTATACAAAAGATAAGAGATTTAGTATGTTAAATATTGCTGTTAACTCATTGGGGGTAATGGCTAATCAAGCTATCATTAAGAATAGAGTAAGTGATTTATTTGAGTAGAATTTTTTTTAGATAAAAAAAAGGCCTTCAATGAAGGCCTTTTTAATTTAAAGATTAATACTATTTTGTATCCATCTTAGCAGCTGCCCAAACAATGACACCTGGTAAGATTTTGTTTACAAAGTCAGCTAAATTGTATACTTGGTTAGTTAAATCCATATCAACACCACCACCAAAGTAGCCTAAAGCGTATCCTGCTGGGTAGATAAGCCACCCAAAGGTTACAATGTTTTTCAGGTTGACATATGCATATTGACCAGCAGCATTTTTTGATCCTGCATTTGCATCTGCAGCTTCACCAGACCAGATCTCTTTAAGAGCTAGACCCCAGAAAAGCATTCCACCAACAAAACCTATTGTTGAGCTGATGACCTGTGTTTCACCTAAGTAACCAAACACTAACATTAGTGTGGTAAACCCAAGCAATCTTTTGAAAACACCTGAACTTACATTTGTTACAGCTAATAGAACGATATATAGCTCTACCATTAGTAACGGCACAGTGATTAACCAATCAATGTATCTAATTGCTACAACGTCAGTTCCACCGGCATCTCTCATATAAAAATAGTGAACTGCTGCGATAAAGCATACTAGACCTGATACAGTTAATGATGTTTTCCATTTTGGATTTACATTGTCTCTTTCAAGCCAAAAGAAAAGGGCTGCAGCAAGCAAAGCCATATTTACTACGAAAAAAGTGAATCCTGTCAAAGTGCTAGGATCCATTCCCATTAAATTAATAACATACATATTTATTACCTCGTTAATTGTTAAATTGCAAGAATATATAATATTTATTAATTAAAGTCATAGTACTTTATTGAGCCTATTGTTATTTTATTGAGATTAGGTCTCAAAAAATTTTATAAAAATGAACAAAAAATTTACTGAAATATACAATTCTATTGACGGTGATATGACATCGGCTGTACCTGATTATAAAGATCCTTTTCATTTATTTTATATTGCAAGCTCTTCAAAGAAAATTCCAAATATAAGAACGGTAGTTCTGAGAAACTTCTCAATGTCCAAAAAATTGTTTGAATTTCATTCAGATATTAGAAGTCCTAAAATTGAACAGTTAAATATTAATTCTAACTTTTCTGCACTATTTTATAATCCAGATAAAAAAATACAACTACGTTTTTCTGGTACAACAAAGATATTGCATAAGGATGCATCAACAAAAAAAAGATGGTCAGGAATATCAAATTCATCACGAAGATGTAATTTAGGTCCATT
>JAQXAG010000044.1 GCA_029253045.1 Fidelibacterota bacterium
TACAAAAATAATAAAAAAACCGGAGTATGGAACTATGTTGCACCCCAAGAAAACCCCACTATAAGTGGAAGCTTCAAAGAAGGTGAGCCGTCCGGAGTGTGGAAAGCTAGATATAATAAAAAGAACTATGAAGGCACTTTAAAAGAATTAATGAACAAAGTTCCAAAGCTCAACGAATATAAGTTTTAAAATAAGGTTGTTTTGAGAAAAGCTTTAATTGGAATCAACCCCTATGATTTTCAGAGGAAGGGCTCTACCTGGAACGCCACAAAACAGGCATATTATCAGGCTGTTTGGAATGTCGATGCGTGTCCAGTAACGCTTAACCATACAAAAGATTTAGATCAGTTAGAGTCTTTAGTATCAAACCTTGACGGATTGTTGATGGTGGGTGGCCCAGATATCCCTGCAAATAAGTATTTATCAACTAACCCACATTTATTAGATGAAGACGTCATGTCAGAGAGTCGGGAAAGCTTCGACAGAGCGCTGTTTTTAGAGGGAATGAAGCAAGACAAAAAAATTCTAGCAATATGTGCAGGCGTTCAACATGTCAATGTCATATACGGCGGAAATCTCTTAGAAGATATCCCAACATTGGTTAAAAATCACATTGATCATGGGGTGTTCAACGGAGCAGCCAGCACCCACTCTATTACTATTACTAATCAAAATTCAACACTCGCAAAAATTATCAACAAAAAGACAATAGATGTCAAAAGCAGCCACCACCAGTGTATTAATGTTTTGGGAAAAAATATCGTCGTCACAGCAACAGCACAGGACGGCATAACTGAAGCGATAGAAATTAAAGACAGGGAAAACTTTATAGGCGTACAGTGGCACCCAGAAATAATGTTAAATAACGAAGAAATGACTCAATTATTTTCTTGGTTATGTAGCAAGATATGATTTGATTGGGTTAAGAAATACCATTTTATTTTTGGATTATTAAACGGATACTCCGCTTCTACGTTCATCACCAACAGAGTCAAACGAGCTACAAGCATTCACCCCCCCAAAATACATATTCTTCTCTTCCCAGATGACAACATTTTCTGTTTTATATTCCGGGTGGCTATAGCTTGGTTCGCAGTGTAAAGTATCTTCCTCGAGATGAATTCTTGATTTCGAAATTGACTCCTTCAATGACATTTCGTTATTAAGCAAATTGCTGATTACAGAGATGGTGGCAGAAATGATTCTACTGCTCCCAGCAGAACCTAATGTAGTTAGGTTGTTATTCTTATCAACAATTAGTGTTGGACAAATATTGCTTGGTATTCTTTGTTGAGATTTCCAATTGTGAAACCCATTAAGGTTTAAATGTTTTTCACCTAACATGTTATTAGGCATAATTCCAGTTCCCGGCACTGTAAAACCAGCGCCAACCCCATTTGTTGTTGTAACAGAAGCAACATTATTTTCTTTATCAATAACACTAAGGTGCGTTGTAGATCCAATCATATCTTTATCTTTGAATTTTTTCATTTTATGTAAAGCAGCCTCTATATCCTCTTTAGAAACAAAATCCAAACCGCTTAGTTGCTTAAGGCCTTCATTAATAAGTGAACCACCAGTAGAGGGCTCTGGATTCATAAAAATATTATGACCGCGATACTTTAACTCAAGAGGAATTCTTTTCTTGGGAGTATACCCTTGCAGATCTTTTAGTTCAATAATACCGCCCTCTTTAAATGAGTTGTAAAAAAGAGGACAAACTTCATGCCTATAAAATGCTGCTGCATCTTCATAAACAAATTGCTCTAAAAACGACGAGAAGTCTGCATTAAAAAATAAATCTCCCTCTTTTAACAAAGATCCACCTTTTGTAAAAAGAGATTCTAGTAATTTAGAAGAAGATATTATGGGGGACAATACTTCTGATAAATATTCTTGGTTTTTTGATACTAAACACCCTTTTTTAGCAAGATCAATAGCTTGTTCAACCAAAACAGAAAAAGGTAAAGACCCATAATCTTTATGTACTTGAATTAATCCAGGGAGTGTACCCGGTATACCCACAGACCCAGCACCAATATTAAATTCTTGTTTTGTGTTACCAAAATCGGCATTTATGGATTTAAAATCGTTTACCTTTGAAGGGTCGATAGGCGGCGTTTCCACAAAGAAATCTATTATGTCCGCAGAGAAACCATTCTTTTTTACTAGCATTGCACCACCGCTCGCAGCACCAGTATACAAATATTCACAAGACATGGAAGCAAAAACACCGGCTATTGCAGCATCAAAGGCATTACCACCTTCTTTTAAAATATTGCTTGCAGACTCAACTGTATCTTTATGACCTCCAGCAATTTTGAAACTATCTATCATATTTTTTTTGTCTTTACCTTTAGCGAAACGGGTTATAACATTGACTTTAGCACTAGGTAAATTTATGTCCATATTTCAAATATTAACATCTTCAATTGGAAGAAAAATTTTAATGGCAATAACAGGATTATTGCTATCTTTCTTTATGGCATTCCATCTATTTGGGAACCTTTTTCTCTTTGTGAGCGAAGCTGCGTTCAACGGATATGTTGAAAAACTCCACAAGCTGGGGTTCTTAATTAGAATAGCGGAATTCTTTTTATTGGCTTTTGTTTTAAGCCATGCATATAGTGGAATATTATTATGGTGGAAAAATAGAAAAGCCAAAAAAAATATAGACTCATACAGTAAAGAGAATACTTCCTCATCTGCTAGGTATGCAGCATTCACCGGCAGCTTTATTTTTATATTTTTAGTAACACACTGGGCTACTTTCTGGTATAAATTTAATTTTGATATGCAAGGAATGAGCTATTATGAGGTTGTTTTGGGTGATGAAGTAGGATTTGCAAACCCATTTTTTTCAGTTTTCTATATTGTTGCTATTGCATTGCTTGGATACCATCTTAAGCATGGATTTTCTTCTGCCGGGCAAACACTTGGTATTGTAGGAACAGAATATGAAAAATTGTATAATAATTTATCCATCATATTTTGGTTTTGGATTCCACTTGGGTTTATTTCCATACCACTGTGGTTTGGTTTTCTCGTAAGGCTTATATAAATATGAATAATTTTAAACTTAACTCAAATGCTCCGAATGGAGAGCTTCACACTAAGTGGGAAGATTATAAAAAAACACTCAATAAACTTACTCCTGAAGAGGCAAACAAGTATAAAGTGATCATTATTGGTACTGGTTTAGCAGGAGCGTCTGCCGCAGCAACATTAGCAGAAAAAGGGTTTAACATTCACGCTTTCTCATATCACGAGTCTCCTAGAAGAGCACATAGTATTGCAGCTCAGGGTGGTATCAATGCAGCAAAAAACTACAAGCAAGATGGTGATAGTGTGATGCGACTTTTTTATGATACAATTAAAGGTGGAGATTTTAGATCGAGAGAAGACAATGTTTATCGTCTTGCAGAGCTGAGCGTTAATATTATTGATCAATGCGTAGCACAAGGGGTCCCTTTTGCAAGAGAGTACGGTGGATTATTAGACAATAGATCTTTTGGTGGAGTACAAGTTTCACGTACATTTTATGCCAGAGGACAAACTGGACAACAATTATTATTGGGAGCATACTCTGCCTTAAGCAGACAAACGAATGCAGGAAAAGTAACCTTTTACCCCAGACATGACATGTTAGATATTGTCACCGTTGATGGAAAAGCAAAGGGTATTGTGACAAGAAATTTATTAAACGGTAAAATTGAATCACATTCAGCCGATGTTGTAATCCTTGCAACCGGGGGATACTCTAATGTGTACTATCTATCAACAAACGCTATGGCTAGCAATGTAACAGCAAATTGGAGAGCACATAGAAAGGGAGCGTTGTTTGCAAACCCAAGTTTTACTCAAATACATCCAACCTGTATTCCTGTAAAAAATGATTTTCAATCTAAACTTACCTTAATGAGCGAAAGCTTAAGAAACGACGGAAGAGTTTGGGTGCCAAAGAAAAAGAATGATACTAGAAAAGCGGTAGACATCCCAGAAGAAGAAAGAGATTATTATTTAGAGAGAATATATCCAGCATTTGGTAATCTTGTACCGAGAGATGTTGCTAGTAGAAGAGCAAAGGAAGTTTGTGATAACGGTCAAGGAGTAGGTAATACAGGGGTGGCTGTTTATCTTGATTTTAAAAAAGCTATTAAAGAGAAGGGCGAGCAGTTCATTAAAGAAAAATATGGAAATTTATTTGATATGTATCAAAACATTACAGACGAAAATCCATATAAAACACCAATGAAAATATATCCAGCAGTTCACTATACAATGGGAGGGTTGTGGGTAGACTATAACCTTATGACTACTATTCCAGGCCTCTTCTCTATTGGAGAAAGTAATTTTTCAGACCATGGCGCAAACCGTTTAGGAGCAAGCGCACTTATGCAGGGGCTAGCAGACGGTTATTTTGTAGCACCCCACACAATAATGGATTATTTAGCTACTGAAAATCCAGACTTTTCCAACAAGACAGATCAAAAAGAATTTGTAGCAGCTGTTGAAGAAACAGAAAAAGACATTGAAGATATTATGTCTATCAAAGGAGATTTAGTGGTAGATGAGGTGCATAGAGAGCTTGGTAAGGTAGTTTGGGATAAGGTTGGAATGGCAAGAGATAAAAAAGGCCTTAATCACGCCATTGATTCTATTCCAAAAATTAAAGAAAAATTTTGGAAAAATGTATCTATTCCAGGCAGTGATAAGGACATGAATCAAGAGCTAGAAAAAGCGCTAAGATTAAAAGATTTTATAGAGCTTGCAGAGCTAATGGCACACGATGCTTTAGATAGAAATGAATCTTGTGGAGCACACTTTAGAGAAGAATATCAAACACCTGAGAATGAAGCAGAAAGAAATGATAAAGATTTTAAATATGTTGCAGCTTGGGGATACAATAAAAATGGTAAGCCAAGTCTTTTTAAAGAAGAGTTAAAGTATAAGAACGTAAAATTAAAAACCAGAAGTTATAAATAATGAATATCAATTTAAAAATTTGGAGACAATCATCAGATAAAAAAGACGGCAAGCTCCACGACTATAGACTAGAAAACGTCGATCCAAATATTTCTTTCTTAGAAATGTTAGATATTCTAAATAATAAACTAGTTAAAGAAAAAAAGGACCCCGTCGCTTTTGATCATGACTGTAGAGAAGGAATATGCGGTTCATGTGGGTTTATGATAAACGGAAGGCCGCATGGCCCCCAAAAAGCTACAACTGTTTGCCAGTTACATATGAGATCTTTCAAGGACGAAGATGATATTTTATTAGAACCATTTAGAGCAAAATCATTTGGTGTGATTAAAGACCTTTCTGTAGATAGAAAATCTTTCGACCGTATTATTTCTTCATCAGGCTTTGTGTCTGTTGACACGGGAGAGGCAGGAGAAGCAAATTATATCCCAATCGAAAAAAACAATGCAGACGAAGCATTTTTATCGGCAGCATGCATTGGTTGTGGTGCTTGCGTTGCAGCATGTAAAAACTCATCAGCCATGCTTTTTACTTCAGCAAAAGTATCACACTTAGCTCTTTTACCGCAAGGAGAAAAAGAACAAGCAGATAGGGTAAATAAGATGGTTGCAACCATGGACGCTGAAGGTTTCGGGGCATGTACTAACACTGGAGCATGTTCAGCAGAGTGCCCAAAAGAAATATCACAGACAAATATAGCCCGGTTAAATAGAGAATTTGTTAAAGCTCAACTTGGTAGCTTTATTAAGAAAAAATAGGATTATTTTGAAAAATTTTACTATACAAAAAGATAATAATGAGAATGTAGAAGTAAGAAATATCTATTGTATTGGACGAAACTATAGTGAGCACGCTGAAGAGCTGGGAAATGCTCAACCAACAGAACCATTCTTTTTTCAAAAATCAATTCCATCACTAAATACAACACAAGAAATATGTATACCCCAACACAGAAGAATAGAATATGAAGTAGAGATTGTTCTTTTGGTGGGTAAGGATGGAGTAGGAACATCCTTAGAAGACTCACTATCATTTATTGATGGATATGCAATAGGGATTGATTTAACGGATAGAGAATATCAGAATCAGCTTAAAAGCAAAAAATTGCCCTGGCTTTTATCTAAGTCCTTTTCGGGTTCGGCAGTTGTTTCAAACTTTTCATCAAAACCTATTAACGATGATTTTTGGTTAAATCTTAATAGCACTAGAAAACAGCAAGGAAATTTTGAACAAATGACTTTTTCTTATGCAGAACAAATTTATTTTTTATCTAACAAAATTCCACTGATGAAGGGTGATCTAATTTTTACTGGAACTCCCAAAGGAATAGGTAGTCTACAAACAAAAGATAAGATTGAAATTGGCTTTGGAAATAAAACCGTAAAAACTATTACAGTTAGTTCTGCAAAGTAAAGTTGATTGGAATTGTAATCCACACACCAACTTTAGTTTCTCTCTGTTTAGCTGGCCTAAATCTTGTTTTTCTAAGGGCTGCAATAGCTGATTCATTTAAACCGGTGTTTGGAATACCTTTTAGAATAATTGTTTCTGTCACTTTCCCTTTTTTGTCAATAAAGCACTGAACAATAACCTGTCCCTCAATTCCCGCTTCTTGCGCAATGTCTGGATATACTGGTCTAATAGGCATCAACGGTACAGGCGCTTTATCATAAGGAATAAACTTAACTTGTGGACCTGAAGGGGGAGGAGGTGGTGCGTCCCACGCATCAAAATTATCCAAATCAGTTTCCTCGATTGTTAAATCATCTGCAAGATCATCATCTTCTGACTCTACCGGTATAGATGGTCTGGCAGGAGGTGGAGGCGTTTCAAATTGTTGTGTTTCCGGTATTTCAATATTTTCAATAATTATTTGGCCCTCTGTTTCGATATCAATGTCATTTTCGAAACGTTGTAAGCTATAAAATCCTAGTAGCATAAAAACACAACCGAATAAAGCACCTATCCTTAAAACAGAAGAATACTTTTGTTTTAAAGTATCGTTCGCAAGGTTTGCACGATTTAATAAAAAATTAACAGTCCAAGAAATAGGGCTAATCTTTGAAAAGAATTTTTTTATATCGTCAACATTCATTAATTAGGCACCTTTACTTTTGTTGAATAGTTGAGCTTTAGTGCATCAGCTTTTCTAAGTTCGTTATGTACACCAGAAATCACTTCCATACGGGCAGCTTGGTCTGCTTTTAGAGATACCGTTAACTGTGGATCAGCAGCTCTTTTTTCGTACATAATATGGCGAACATCATCATTATTAAATAACTTATCTTCAATAGAAATTAAACCATCTTTTGATACCCATATGTCAGATGTATGTCTTTTAGATTCTAGTTTTTCAATACGCTCTGCTTTTGGTAAAGACACCGGTAATCCTGAATATTCTCTTAATACAGTTGTTACCATAAAGAAAATAAGCAGCATAAAAATGATATCCGGCATTGAGGAGGTTGATATTTTTGATTCTACACCAGATTTTCTTCTAAACTTCATTCTGTCTCCGCGATTGATATACGAGTAGCTTTCGCTAATTTCAGCTGATCTAACACTTCAATATATACATCGTATTGTGCTTTTTCATGAGCTTTTACTGAAACAATTAATTTATCGTTTTCCCTGAGCTCTTCTTTTACTCTACGGCTTAAATCCTTTAATTCTACAGGTTCGCCGCCTAACAAAACAGCGCCAGAAGAACTAATTAAGCAATTAAGAATATTCTTCTTATTGATTTCTAGTTCTTGTCCTTCAGCTGGTAAAATAATTCCAAGTCCTTTATCCATATCTATGGTAGTAGTGACTAAGAAAAACACCAATAGTAAAAAGGCAATATCCGCCATCCCACCTTCAGGGATAGCTCCAGTTCTAGCTTTTCTCTCTCTTATAGCCATCTAAACTATTTAGCGTCTCTTAAGAGATCTGTTAATTCAATTGATCTTTCTTCCATATCTAAAACCATTCCATCAATCATAGAAGAGAAGAAATTTTGACAGATTTGAATAATCATAGCAACAATTAGTCCAAAGGCTGTTGTTAACAATGCTTGAGAAATACCCACAGCTACTACTGCTGGAGAAATATCATTTGCTGCTGCAATCGCATCAAATGCAAAAATCATACCAGCTACAGTTCCTGTGAATCCCATCATTGGAGCAATAGCAATAATTGCTGTTAACCAACCCATATTCTTTTCTAGGAAAGCCATTTCAAGAGATCCAGCATTCTCGATTGCTTTTTCTACTCTATCACTACCTTTTCCAACTCTAGATAAACCAGCTTCACAAATATTTGATACTGGACCATCATGATCCGCACAAACACCTAAAGCTTTTTTTGTACCACCAGATTTGAGTGATTGTCTTAATGCATCCATAAAGCCTTCAGAATCTGCCTGAGATTGATTTAGTGAATATGCACGCTCTCCGACTAATGCTAAGCCTGCTATTAAAAGTAACAAAATTGGCCACATGAATGGACCACCTTCTAAAAATAATTCTACCATTTAAATCCTCCTAATGTGTTAAATGTTCAAAAACTTAGCCTATAACATATGCAAAGTCAATAATCTAGAAAATATTTATAATAGACGTAAAACAGCCTCTTCGATATCTTTATTTAAGCTATATTTAAGTCTAAGAGCATAAATAGGAATTACTATCTCACCCTGAAAACTTATTAATTTTACCCAATCCTTTTCTGTGCACACAATACCCTTTATATTATATTTTTTTATATTATCTATAATTGTATTCACATCCTTTTTCGTGAAATTATAATGATCAGAATATATTAAATCTTTTAAAGGGTTGATATTTAGTGATTTTAAGCTATTATGAAAGCTTTCTGGCTTTCCAATTGCACATATAGACAATAAGTTATTTATTTTTGATAAATTTTTGACGTTCATATTAGTATTTTTTATAGAACACAATAGCTCATCTTGAAATTTGGTGTTAAGAGCATGAACATATTTTGTTGATTTTTTTTCATTATATAAGTTTGCTTTGGTTGTAACTACCATGCTAGCCCTTTTAATATTATAAAACGGCTCCCTTAATAAGCCCCATGGAAATGTTTTTTGATTCTTTTTTAATAGTTCGTCTGGAGCTAACAGAACAATATCAATGTCGCGAGAAATTTTACGATGTTGAAAAGCGTCATCTAGAACAATAATGTCGCACCCCATTTTTGCAAGAGCTTGAGCAGCAAAAATTTTATTTTTCGATACATAAATAGGTACAGAAGAAGTCAGATTATTTTTTAAAACTAAAGTTTCATCTCCACAATCTTCCCAAGATTGCTTATCAAGCAAAAAACTATCATGATTATTTTTTCTGCCATACCCCCTTGTTGCCACCCCAACAGAAAAACCATTTTCACATAAAAAATTAGATAATGCTATAGTAAAAGGAGTTTTACCTGATCCACCAAGAGAAATATTGCCAACGCTAATAACCTTACCGTTTACAACGGTTGGCTCTAGCAGCTTATTATCATAAAAAAAGTTTTTTATTTTGATAAATAAAAGATGTACCGGGAAAAAAAATAAAACAATAGATAAAATTTTATACACCTGAAGATGCCTTTTCATCAGTTAAATGAAGAGATTTTTTAACAACACCTAAACATTCATCAATCGATTGCTCTTTATTAAAGTATAGAGGATTTCCAATAACCAGCTTTGTTTTGCTGAAAGGTTTACCTACATAAAAAGTATGCCAATTTTTGAACTCCCAGTTTTTTGCTACGTGACCAATAACTGGTATAATAGGTACCCCACTTTCTATTGCTAAGCGTACCGCACCAGCTTTGGGAACATGCTCAGGACCAGTTGGACCATCTGGAGTAATAATGAGTTGAACAGAAGGATTTTTGAGCAACTCTACCATCTCTTGATAAGCCTCGCTTCCACCTTTTCCGCTTGAACCTCTTACAAGCTTATAACCCATTTTTGTAGCTACATCGGCAATTAAGCTACCATCTTTGCTTTTACTTGCAAGACCAATATAATTTTTGTTCGCAAAATATTTAAAAACAGACAAAACTTTCCCATGCCACGTAACCAAAATAAAAGATCGCTTTTTGTTTATTAATTCAGTGATATTTTTTTCTCCCAAGACCTCCCATTTGTTAAAACCATAAAGGAATTGAATCATAAGTTTTAGCATAAATATTTTGATTTTATATCTCATAATTTATTGTATAATTTTTTTTGCAGCCTCATGGTAAGGGTTTGTTTTTGATTCTAATGAATCTATAAGTACAGCATAATCCTTTTTTATAGTTTTTTTACCATCTTCCGATAGTAAATAAATAATTTCCCCCATTATATTGTCAGCACTCATATCACCTTGTAACAATTCTTTAACTACCTTTTTTTCGCTAATTAGATTTACTAAAGATAAATATTTGACGGATGACATTCTTTGAGCCAAGAACCATGTGATTGAAGACAATTGATAGCACACAACCATTGGACAGCCGAGAATTGCGGTTTCAAGAGTTGCTGTGCCTGAACATACAATTGCAGCATCTGCAATAGATAAAATTTCATGATGATTATTTTTGGTGGATATAACATGATTAGGAATATTGTTAATATCAACATTTGGCGCCTCTAGCAATATGGGCATTATACTATAAGATGAATTTTTTTGCATAAGATTTAGTGTCTTTAAAAAAATAGGCCAATGTTTCTGAATTTCAGACTTTCTGCTTCCCGGCATTAAAACCACAATTTTATCATTTGGCGAAATATTATATTTTGTAAGTAAAGCATCTTTATCTGACTTAACATTTTTAAGACCTATTAATGGGTTACCAACATACGAAATATTAATATCTCGTTTTTTAAACCAATTTTTCTCTAAAGGAATGATGCTAATGCGCTTATCAGTATTTTTTTCTAAAATTTTTGCTCGAGAACTTCTCCAAGCCCAAACCTGCGGTAAGATAAAATAAGAAACCTCAATCCCCAGATTAGATATTTTTTCTGCCATTTTTAAATTAAATCCAGGGTAGTCAATAAGAATAACCTTTTCAGGCCTTACCTTTTTAATCATAGACAAAGTTTTATTAAAAATTTTTTTAATTCTGGGGTAATGTTTTAGTACCTCAACAAGGCCAATAACATTAAGATTTTTAATATGTTCAATTGGCATTAATCCTTGTTGGATCATTTTTTCACCACCAATTCCCAAGAATTCGTAATTATTATTCAAATTTTTTAACGCCTTTATAAGCTCAGCGCCATGTAAATCACCTGAATCTTCTCCAGCAATAACAACTATTTTTTTATGTGCCATTACCAATAATTTTATTTTCAATATCTAGAGCAATTTCTAGCGCCTGCAACCCTTGTTTTCCATCAACTTTTGGAGCATTCCGACTGTTTATAGATTTAATGAAATCATTTATTTCAGCTAAAAGTGCATCTTGTTTTTCTGGTATTATTTTTTCATAAAATAAATTTTTTGCACCGCTGGCTGTATCAATAGCCCTTTCTATGCACTTATCAGAAAATGTAGAGGTTTTTTCAAGACCATATACCTCAATTTGAGGAATCATAAGATCTGTAATCGTGTAAAGATTGTTTTGATATGTTCGAATTTTTCTAACATAGTTTTGAGCAATTCTGCTTGACTTTAAGTTTGCAACAACACCATTTCCAAACTTAATATGTGCATGAGCAAGATCTACTGTTTCACTCATCATTTTAGCGCCACTTGCATGAATATCTACAATATTTGAATCCACCATAGACATAATTAGATCAATATCATGGACCATCAAATCCAAAACTACTGGCACTTCAGTTCCCCTTGCCTGGAAAGGAGCCAATCGTTCTATTTCTATATAATGAGGTTCAGAAACAATATCCTTAAGCTTGTTAATAGTGGGGTTAAACCTTTCAATGTGGCCTACCTGAACAATACATTTTTTAGAAAGTGCCAATTCAATGATTTCAGTAGCCTGCGTCGTATTACTTGTTATAGGCTTTTCAATAAAGATGTCTTTATTGTTTTGCAAACACATGATAGCAATTTCATGATGAAAATTAGTAGGCGTAACAATGTGTAATGCATCAGAAATAGATATTAGATCATCCATATCCTCAAAATTTTTTGCTGAGAATTCTTTTGCTACGCTAGCAGCGCTCTTTTGATTAGTATCGAAAAAGCCAACGAAATCAATGCTGGCGTGTTTAGATAAATGATTAATATGGTATTTACCTAAATGTCCTGCACCTATAACACCAATCTTTATTTTTTTTTGCATCATTGTCCTTTAATAAAATATGCTACATCACCTTCTTGCATAATATAATCTCTCCCAACATTTTTCACCAAACCCAATGTTTTTAATTCTTTAATATTGTCTTGGTGTTTAATGGCATCATCAAAAGTGTAAATCTCTGCTTTTATAAATTTTGTCGCAAAATCTGTATGAATTTCGGCAGCAGCATCTACTGCACACTCACCTTTATTAATCGTCCAGCCGCGCACTTCTATTTCACCGCATGTAAAAAATGTTTGAAGACCAAGAGTATTATAGGCCTCTTTTATTAATGTGCTTAATCCAGTTTCTTTTAAATTATAGTCTTCCAAAATTATCATTTTTTCGTCTTCATCAAAATCTGCCATTTCAGACTCTAATTTCCCATTGATTGTTACAAAAGATGAAAGGTTATTAGCGGCAATCTGTTTAGCTTTAGAAAGTTGATCTGTATCAATAGAATGATCATCTACATTAGCTACATAGATCATCGGTTTATCAGTTAAAAGAAATAAGTTTTTAATAACATCATTCTGTTTTGAGTCCCTTTCAAATGACCTTGCAGCTAACCCTTCATTTAGGTGAGCTAGAAGACCAGTGAGAGCAGACTCAGCTATTTTACCTTCTGGTTTATTAGCATTCAGTATTTTTTGATTTTTTTCTAAAGACTTTTCTACGGTTTTCATATCAGCTAAGACTAACTCTGTATTAATGATTTCCATATCATCAAGTGGATCAAGACGATTTTCAACGTGAGTAATGTTTTTATCAGAGAAAAACCTAACTACTTGAATAATAACTTTCACAGATCGAATTTGAGATAAAAATTGATTTCCAAGGCCTTCTCCTTGGTGCGCATTTTTTACTAGCCCAGCAATATCAATAAACTCTATTGTATTATAAATGGTTTTTTCTGGGTTAAAAATTTTTGATAAATCATCGAGTCTGGTGTCAGGAACTTCAACAATACCAGTGTTTGGCTCTATTGTACAAAAAGGGTAGTTTTCTGCTGCAATATTATTTTTGCTTAGCGCATTAAACAGGGTTGATTTCCCCACATTTGGCAATCCTACAAATCCGCAATTTAATTTCATTGTGAGAATATAATACTTAATTGAATTAGTATTTATTAAATTGAATTTCTATGATAAAACAATGGGCAATCATTTTAGGGTGTTCTACAGGACACGGAGCTGCAACCGCACTAGCGTTAGCTAAGGAAGGGTATGGCATTATTGGATTTCATCTAGATCGAGGTCCTATAAAGAAAGAAGCAGAGAAACTAAAAAAAGAAATACAAAAAATAAATGGAGGACATGCACATTTTTGGAATGAGAATGCAGCAGACAAAGAAGTTATGTCTAAGCATATAGAAGAAATTGCTTCAATCACTAAAAATCAATCAATTAAGCTATTGATGCATTCTATTGCTTTTGGTAGCACAACAAATTTTTTTGAGCCAACACCAGTAAGGCAAAGACAAATGGATATGACACAACATGTGATGGCGCACTGTCTTATCTATTGGACTCAAATATTACTTGAACACAATCTTTTATCAAAAGGATCAAGAATTCTTGGTCTTACTAGCGAAGGTAGTTATAAAGCAATGGAAGGGTATGGTCCTGTTGGTGTAGCAAAGGCATCACTTGAAGCTGTTGTAAGACAAATAGGTTGGGAGCTTGGGTCTCAAGGAATTACTGCAAATACTATACAAGCCGGTATTACTCCAACTAGAGCACTAACAAAGATTTCCGATAATTGGGAAGAATGGGTAGAAAAAACGGTAGAAAGAAATCCTATGGGACGAACGACCACCCCGGAAGATGTAGCAGGATTAGTAAGTTTGTTACTGTCCGATAAAGCAGACTTTGTGAATTGCTCGACTATTTTTTGTGATGGCGGCGAACATCGCTCATTATAAGGCTTAAACCTTGTTTTATTAATCCCCAACCATTTACAATAAGTTGCATACCGTTTGTGCCTTTAGTCACTTTCCTTTTTTTAACGTCACGCATTACTCTTTTTAATCCAGATATCAAGATACACCTCCAACGCCCGTTATATTTAATTGGTCTAGACCAAAACTTTTAATGAGACTTCCCCAAATTAATTTTGGACTCGTATTAAAAATCTGTTCTGTATTGTTGTAGACTAACCAGTCACCTCTTTGAATTTCATTTTGTAATTGATTTGTATCCCAAGCTGCATGACCAAAAATTAATTTTGTGTTTTTGGGATTTTTGTCATCAAACAAAATTTTTTGTATTAAATCAAGATCATTGGAAAGTTTAATTTTTTCTGATATATCAAATAAAACATTTGAATTATCTTTTTCGCTCAAAACACAGGCTTCATGCAACATTACGGGGCCCCCAAAGTAAATTTTTTCAGATTCTGAAATAAGATCTTTAAAAAATTTATTTTTCAAACCAGCTCCTACAACCTTCATTTGACTGATAGGTTTATTAATAATTAAACCCAAAACGCCATCATCATTATCTTCACAAAGAAGAACAACGCTCTCTGCAAAATATGGATCTGCCATATTGGGCATGGCAACTAGAAGTTTATTTTTTAGGTTATTCATTTTATTTTTACATAAACATAAATGTTTTTTTGAATCATTTCTATAGTTAAGTAAGTTATATGCTAAGTTTTTTTTAAAAAAAATGCAAATATGAAAAATAAACTACTCATTAGAGGTGCCCGACAGCACAACCTTAAAGATGTTAATGTCGATATTGAGAAGAACAAGCTTGTTGTTATCACTGGCCCATCTGGCTCTGGTAAATCTTCGCTCGCATTTGATACAATATATGCAGAAGGTCAAAGAAGGTATGTAGAGTCTCTTTCAGCTTACGCACGACAATTCCTAGATTTAATGGAAAAGCCAGATGTTGATACAATTGAAGGGCTATCTCCAGCTATATCAATTGAACAAAAAACCGGGTCACGTAATCCAAGATCCACGGTCGGTACAATCACAGAAATACATGATTATTTAAGACTGTTATATGCAAGTATAGGTAAGCCGCATTGCTGGGAATGTAATCGGGAGATTAACAGGCAAACGCCAGAGCAAATAGTTGACCAAATTTTAAAATTACACCTTGATGACAAAGCATACATTTTATCACCCGTAATTCAAGGTCGTAAAGGTGAGCATAAAAGTGTTATCGGTGATATAAAGAAAAAGGGATTTTTGAGAGCTAGGATTGATAAAAAAATTGTTTCTTTAAGAAAGCCGGACGCGCTAGAAAAAAATAAAAACCATGATATAGATGTTTTAATTGATAGAGTGGTTATAAATAAAGACGTTAAATCTCGTTTATTAGAATCAGTTGAGCTAGCCCTAAAAATGGGCGGTGGCATTTGTATTATAAGCATTAACGGAAAAGAAGATTTTATGTTTAGCGAGCACTTTGCTTGTGCATACCATCCATATATAATGTTATCTGATTTAAAGCCAAGAATGTTTTCATTCAATTCTCCATATGGCGCATGTCAACAATGTGATGGCTTGGGATATATTACAGAAATTGATCCAGAATTGGTTGTACCGAATAACAAAAAATCACTAATTCAAGAAGCAATTCGACCGATTGGAAGTCAACCAAAAGGTTTTCATGGCAATAAATTAAGAGCTTTAGCTAGAAAACATCCCCTATCTTTTTCTAAGCCGTGGAATCAATTAAGCAAAGAAGTAAGAACAATTATTTTATATGGTCTCAAAGGGCATAATCTGGACATTGATTTTAAAAATAAAAAGTGGTCTGGTACTTATACCGGAGAATGGGAAGGAGTAATACCAGAGCTGCAAAGGCGTTACAAGCAAACACAATCTTATGGAATTCGTCGTTGGATTGAAGGTTTTATGAGTACAAGAAAGTGTGACGGTTGTAAAGGTAAAAGATTAAAAGAATCTTCAATGCATGTGAAAATAGATGCAGAAAATATTGGAGATTTATGTTCAAAAAATATAGAAGATGCACTCCAATTTTTTGAAGAGTTTGAAATCTCTAAAAGTGATCATGATATAGCAGATGGTATTTTAAAGGAAGTAAAAAAGAGATTAAACTTCTTAATTAATGTTGGTCTTAGCTACTTAACTTTAGATAGAGCTTCACGAACCTTATCTGGCGGAGAAGCACAAAGAATTAGGCTTGCATCCCAGGTAGGATCTCAGCTTACTGGAGTACTTTATGTCTTAGATGAACCCTCAATTGGTCTGCACCCAAGAGACAATGATAGGCTCATTCAAACACTACAATCATTAAAAGATATTGGGAATACAGTTATTGTAGTTGAACACGACCTAAACACAATGGAATCTGCAGACCAAATTATTGATATGGGCCCTAAGGCTGGAGCAAATGGAGGCGAGGTCGTTTTTTCTGGTACATTAAAACAAATTTTATCTAATAAGAAATCACTAACAGGAAAATACTTATCCGGAAAGAAATATATTCCTTTACCTGACTATAGAACAGTCACATTTGATCATTTTACAATTCAAGGAGCAGAAGGCAATAATTTAAAGAAAATTGATGTGAGCTTTCCATATGATAGGTTGATAGCAGTAACAGGAGTATCTGGAAGTGGAAAAAGTTCGCTTATAAACCAAACTCTCTACCCAGCTTTATCTAATTTGGTGAATTTTGGAGTTAAGGACATGCTTCCTTTTAAAAATTTATTAAGAGCGGATAGAGTTGAAAGAGTAGTCAATGTTGATCAAAAGCCAATTGGAAAAACTCCTAGGTCTAATCCAGCAACTTATACGGGAATTTTTACTCATATTAGAGATCTATTTTCCCAGACAAGAGAAGCTAAATTAAGAGGATACAAATTAGGAAGATTTTCATTTAATGTTAAAGGCGGAAGATGTGAAAAGTGTCAAGGAGCAGGAATTATTAAAATTGAAATGAATTTTTTACCGGATGTATATGTTAATTGTGAAGATTGTAATGGAAAAAGGTATAATAGTGAAACATTGCAAATCGAATATAAAGGTTTAAATATTGCTGATGTATTAGCTCTATCTGTGGATGAGGCTAGAGTATTTTTCAAAAACATTTTTTCTATAAAGAAGCGTCTTGATACGCTACATGACGTTGGGTTGGGCTATATTAAACTTGGTCAACAAGCAACAACATTATCTGGGGGTGAAGCTCAACGCATTAAACTTTCTACAGAGCTCTCAAAAAATAATACTAAAAATACAGTTTACTTTTTAGATGAACCGACTACTGGACTACATGTAGATGATATCCAAATGCTAATGTTAGTATTACAAAAATTAGTTGATCAAGGGAATACAGTTATTGTTATAGAACATAATTTAGATGTTATAAAATGTGCAGACTGGATTATTGATCTTGGCCCAGAAGGTGGAGAGGGCGGTGGAAAGATGATAGCACAAGGCACAGTTTTTGATATTTCAGAAAATAAAAAGTCTATTACAGGAAAGTTTTTACAAAAAGTATTAAAATAAATTTTTGGATAACCATGTTTCTCTAATTATCTTAGTGTATAGTGGATAGTGAAGAAAAAATAGTTATTTCGTCGAAAGAAGAGCGTAATTTTGACAAACAAATTAGACCAAACTTGTTTGATGAGTTTGTTGGACAAGACGCTTTAGTACACTCCTTAAAAACCTACATATTAGCAGCAAAAGAGCGCAAGGAGGCCCTAGACCATATTCTTTTATATGGCCCTCCTGGTTTAGGTAAAACTACGCTATCTAATATTATTGCAGCAGAGCTAGGGCAAGGATTTTATGGATCTTCTGGCCCAGTTATCTCTATACCGGGAGACCTATCTGGTATGTTAACAAACCTGCAAAGTTGTGACGTATTATTTATTGATGAAATCCATAGAATGAATACATCAGTAGAAGAATATTTATACTCCGCTATGGAAGACTATAAGATTGATATTCTAATTGATTCAGGTCCCAATGCTAGAACCGTAAGAATAGACTTAGAGCCATTTACTTTAGTGGGAGCTACTACAAGATTAGGAAATATCTCTACTCCCATGCGAGATAGATTTGGGGCTATTTTTAGACTAGATTTTTACAATACTGATGACCTATACAAAATTTTGGAACGAACAGCTGGAATTTTAGAAGTAAAAGTGAATGAAGACGCCCTATATGAAATTGCTCGAAGATCAAGAGGAACTCCAAGAATAGCTAATAGGGTATTAAAGAGAGTAAGAGACTTTGCTCAAGTAAAAAAAATAAATATAATTAATTTAGAGAGCGCCAAGAGTTCATTGGAGAGTATAGGTATTGATGAAAATGGGCTTGAAGAGATGGATAGAAAAATCTTAAAAAACCTTATCCTTAATTTTAATGGGGGCCCTACAGGAGGAAAATCGCTAGCAATCTCAGTCAATGAGGACATACAAACAATTGAAGATGTATATGAGCCATACTTAATAAAAGAAGGTTTTATCGAAAGAACGTCAAGAGGGCGCAAAGCAACTGACAAAGCATATAAATTATTTGGGATACCAAAACAAAAATAGATAGGAGAATTAATTTAATGATTGAAAAAAAGAAAAAATATAAACTAACAGACTTCCGTTATCAGCTTCCTAAAAAGTATATTGCACAAAAGCCAAAACCTAAAAGAGATAGTGCAAAAATGATGGTATTAAATCGAGAAGAGCGATCGATTAAGCATAGTAAGTTTTCAAAAATCATAGACCATTTTCAAAAAAATGATTTATTGATTATGAACAACACTAAAGTCTTTCCAGCTAAATTATTTGCTACCAAAGATAGAACAGACGCTAAGGTAGAAATCTTTCTTCTTAGAGAGCTTGGAGATAGGTTATGGGAGGTATTGGTTAAGCCAGCCAGAAAGGTAAGAATAGGGAACAAACTAATTTTATCGAAGGATTTATTTTGTGATGTTATTGATAACACAGTATCAGGAGGTAGAGTAGTAAGATTTGAATTTGGTGATCAAAATTTCGATGATATTTTGAATAAAATTGGTAATCCACCATTGCCTCCATACATTGAAAGACCTACTACGAAACAAGATACATTAAGATACCAAACGGTTTATGCAGAAAAAAGAGGAGCAGTTGCAGCTCCTATTGCTGGGTTGCATTTTACACCAGAATTAATCACAGCCCTTAAAAAGAAGGGTGTAAGAATTTATAATATCACCTTACATATTGGTCTCGGTACTTTCAAGCCAGTCCAGGTAGAGGATTTAAATAGGCATCATATGGATTCCGAATACTTTGAAGTGAGCCCTGAAACCGCGCTAGCTATCAATGAAGCTAAAAGGAAAAGAAGAAGGATTTTTGCAGTAGGAACATCAACTGTAAGAGCATTAGAAACAGTTAATGTTTCAGGATTCCAAATTTCACCTAAAAAAGGTTGGACTAATAAGTTTATTCATCCTCCACATGAGTTCAAAATAGTGGATGGCTTAATTACTAGTTTTCACCAACCAGAAAGCACTCTTTTAATGCTAACGTCTGCATTTGCAGGATATAATTTTGTAAAACAGTCTTACAAAGAAGCCAAAAAGAAAAATTATAGGTTTTTGAGTTATGGCGATGCAATGCTCATTACGTAATAGCTTATGAATGCTGGAGTAATAGTTGCTGGTGGAACAGGAAATAGGTTTGGTAGTTACAAACAAACTGCTGTCTTAAATAATAAGCCAGTTTATCAGCACAGTCTTGACGTCTTTAATGAGTCTATCTTAATAGATATTATTTATTTGGTGCTCCCAAATGATTTATTAGGTCAAGTTGAGAAAGATTTATCTACTTATCAGTCCAACAAATCTATCATATTGTGCGAAGGAGGAGACACAAGAGCTGACTCTGTTTATAGCGCTATTCAAAAATTGGATGATGACAAAAAACTCGTTTTCATACATGATGCTGCACGCCCATTAATTAAAAATCACCATATCGAAGAATTAGCTGATGCTTGTAAGAAAAATGATGGAGCCATATTAGCACACCCAGTTTCTGATACATTGAAAAAAATTAAAAACGACAAAATAGAATTTACTATAGACAGAAGTAATCTATGGTTAGCAGAAACACCACAAGCTTTTAATTTAAATATATTACACTCTTGCTATAAAAATTTAGGTAAAAAAGAACAACAATCGTTTACAGACGAAGCGAGCTTGTTAGAACACTTTGGCCATAGTATAAAGGTAATTCATAATAGGTCTCAAAATATTAAGATTACACATAAAGAAGACTTAGATATTACAAAAGGCATTCTTTGTAAGAATACTAAAATGGGCATAGGAATTGATTTCCATTCTCTTGTTGATGGAGAGTGTCTAGTTGTAGGTGGTCATAAAATTAAATGTGAATTTGCTTCAGATGCGCACTCAGATGGGGATGTTTTAACCCACGCAGTAACAGATGCATTGCTAGGAGCGCTTAATTTAGGGGATATAGGAGAGCATTTTCCAAATAACCCCGAATATTTAAACATTCCCAGCACAGAATTACTAAAAAAGATTTTGAAAAAAGTCCCTCAAAATGTTACCATAGGAATGATAGATATTTCAGTTGTTTTAAATACTCCAAAACTTTCTCCTCACAAAAAAGATATTAAATCTTCACTTGCCAAGGTGTTGGGAATTAATGAAGATATTATTTCAATCAAAGCAACTACAACAAATAGCTTAAGATTTTTAGACATGTCTAATGGATGGGGCTGTGAAGCTATTGTAACCCTTCATTATGAAAATTAATTCTTATGCTAAAATAAATCTTGGTCTACACGTGCTCGATCAAAGAGCGGATGGGTTTCATAATATTGTCACCATTTTCCAAGAAGTTAATTTCTGTGACAAAATTACAATTGAAGAGTCTAAAACGACATGCTTTAATACTAATGTAAACTGGTTAAGTCCCGTTCATAACACATGTATAAAAGCGGTAGATATTCTCAAAGATCATTATCCTCATGTACCAAACTTTAAAATTAGCTTGCAAAAAAATATACCAACGAATGCTGGCATGGGAGGAGGATCTAGTAATGGAACCGCTATTTTAAAAGCCATCAATAAATTATGTGTTCTAAATATTGAAGAAGAAAAAATGAAAAAGCTAGCAGAAAAAATTAGTGCAGATTCAACTTTTTTTGTAAATGGAGGCTTACAAGGCGGAGAGGGAAAGGGGGAAGTACTAACTACAATAAAGCACCCCCTAAAGGATCAATATATTTTACTCGTCATGCCGAACATAAAAATACAAACTTCTGAGGCTTTTATGTTTATAAAAAAGTATTTGGTAAAAGGACAAACGCACGTTAAGTTGTCGCAAATGTTGGAAGAGCTTCAACTTAATAAATTAAGCTCTGAGTTATTTTACAATGATTTTGAGATGTATGTTTTTAAGACACATCCAGAAATTGGCAAAATCAAATTAGAGATTTTGGATTTAGGTGCAAAATACGCCAGTTTGTCGGGTAGTGGTTCGACTGTGTTTGGAATATTCTCAGACAAACATAAAGCGCAAAAAGCGCAGTCTTTTTTCAGTCCCCATTATTCTACAATTATAGCGAATCCGAAAATTTAATTTGGGGGGTCGTCTAATTGGCAGGACACCTGGTTTTGGTCCAGGCAGTCGGGGTTCGAGTCCCTGCTCCCCAACAAATAAAAA
>JAQXAG010000074.1 GCA_029253045.1 Fidelibacterota bacterium
AGTACAGAACAAAAGAAGATTATAAGCCATTTAAAAATCATTCAATGGCAATGATTTTTGCAAAACCATCTGCTAGAACTCGAGTATCATTTGAAACAGGATTTTCATGGATGGGTGGACACGCAATCTATCTTGCTCCGCAAGATATTGGATTAGGTAAAAGGGAGAGTGCTTCAGACTTGGCTCAATTATTTAGTAGATATAACGATTTAATTATGGCCAGAGTATATAGTCATAATGATATGCTAGATTTTGAAAAGCATGCTAATGTTCCTGTCATTAACGGATTAACCGATTATAATCATCCTTGTCAAATACTGACTGATATGTTCACAGTCTGGGAAGCAAAGAAAAAAAATATTGATGATTTAAAGATAGCATATGTTGGAGATGGAAATAATATTGTCAATTCATGGATTCGGTTGGCTGCAATACTGCCATTCGAATTTACATGCGTCTGCCCTGAAGGTTACGAGCCAGATCAAGACACAATTAACTTCGCAGAATCAAAGAACTTATCAAAAATCAATATTAGTCATAATGCCACTGAAGGAGTTACGGATGCAGATGCTATTTATACTGACGTCTGGGCTTCTATGGGACAAAAGGAAGAGATTGATGAAAGAGTTAAAATATTTTCTCCTTTTCAAGTGAATGACGCTCTAATTGCGAATGCTAAAGATGATTATTTATTTATGCACTGTTTACCAGCTGAAAGAGGAAGAGAAGTTACAGATAGTGTGATTGATTCAGAAAATTCTGTAGTGTTCGAACAGGCAGAAAATCGTTTACATACTCAGAACGCTATCATGGTTACATTATGCGATAAAATCTAAAAGTTTTTGATTTCTAATTTATTGCCATCAAAAATAGCATAGTTATAATTGTTCTCATTGCATTCTCCTAATAGAATTAACTGGCCACCATCAAATATTTTGTGATAGGAGTGATGATAGTGTCCCATAATAACATAATTGTGACCCTCAGCAATTTTTTCTTTGGCAAAACCTTCTAATTCATCATGAATTCTATTAAGCTTATCTTGACCAATTTCATGTGAATCTTTTCTTTCATACGATATTTTTTCTGCAATTTTATTTGCAATACTTTTTGGAAGCAGAGAGTAGGTTGTTATAAATATATTGCTGCGTAAGACTTTCTTTAACAAGCGATATGAAGTATCCCAAGACAAAATTCCATCTCCATGCGTGACATAAATACTTGTATTTTTATGAGATACAGTCGTGTCATCAAGAAAAGTTTTATTGGTATACTTCTTAAAGTAATTACCAATCCAATAGTCATGATTGCCAGCTATAAAATAGATTTCGAACCCACTATCTTTCATTTTTTCAATTTTTGAAAATATTTCATCAAATTCACTTTTTTGCTGATTTGCATATTCAAAATAATAATCAAAGAAATCGCCCATAATAAACAAGGAACCTTTAGCAGTTTTTGTTGTTATAGAATTAAGGAAGTCTGAAAACTTTTCTACTTTTGCTTTTTCTTGATTTGATTGCGATGATTTAAAATGGGTGTCCCCAAAAAAATATAAAGGTAGCTGCATTGGAAAAATTACTCTTTAAACTAAGCTTGTTCAATATTAATATTATTCATATGAAATTCGTCATAATATATCTTTTATTCAGCCAAATCATTTTTGGTCAAAATTTTGGTCAAAATAAAGTTCAATATAATACCTTTGACTGGGAATACATTGTCAGCCCCAATTTCAATGTTTATTATTATGGCGATAATTACGATTTAGCTGTTTTTACTTCTAAAGTCGCAGAAGAGTCTCTAGATCAAATAGGAAAACACTTGAGATGGAGAAGTAACAAGCCAGTAAAGATTATTGTTTATTCATCGCACAATGATTTCCAACAAACAAATATAGTGGGCGCTTATATGCCTGAAGGAGTTGGAGGTGTAACTGAATTATACAAGAACCGCATTGTTATTCCATTTGAAGGGTCTTACACACAGTTTAAGCATGTTATTCATCATGAGTTAGTTCACGCCTGCATCAATGATATGATGTATGGAGGAAATGCTCAAGGGCTTATCAGTGGAAGAATACTATTACAGATACCTCTATGGGCTAATGAAGGTTTAGCAGAATTCCTTTCAACTGATTGGGATAGTGAAACCGATATGGTAGTCAGAGACCTTGCTATAGAAGAGCAATTACCTACTATTAATCAGCTAAATTATTCTATTCTAGCCTATAAAGGCGGTAATTCAGTCTATCAATATATTACTGAAAAGTATGGTAGAGAAAAAATTGGAGAGATTTTCCAGCAAATGAAAAGAACTCAAAATGCAGAAAAAGGATTTCAAAATGCATTAGGAGTAGATTTTGAACAGCTAACAAAGGACTGGCATGATTATCTAAAAAAAGAATATTGGTCAGATATTAATAAGCGAGAAAAAATTACTGATTTTGCAGATAAGATTACGGATAGAACAAAAACAAGAAATTTCTATAATGTTAGTCCTGCATTTTCTCCTGACGGGAATACAGTAGCTTATTTTACAGACCAAAATGGATACATGGATTTAGTACTACACAGTCTTGATTCAGGAAAGCAAAAAAAGAGACTGATTAGGGGGAATACTAGTCCAGACTTTGAAGAGCTAAAGTGGTTACAGCCAGGATTATCTTGGTCTCCTGATGGCAAGTTTATTGCCTTTGCTTCTAAAAGTGGAAAAGAAGATTCTATTATTATGGTGAATACTCAGAACGGCGATTATGAAAAAATACCTATTGCTTTGGATGGAGTCTTTACTACAGTGTGGCATCCTAATGAAAATAAGATTGCTTTCGTTGGACATAAAGATAATGCGAGTGATTTATATATTGTAGATCTAGATACTCAAGAGGTGATTAATTTAACCAATGATACTTTTTCAGACTTTTCTCCGACATGGTCAGATGATGGGGGTAGCATTGTATTTAGTTCAGATAGAGGTTCCAGCACAGGCTCACCTGATATGTTTGATGTAGACTTTTCTCAAAGAGATTTATTTATGTATGATTTTGCTATTGAAGAGATTGTGCAAATTACTGACACGCCTTATAATGAAGATTATCCATCTCTAACTAAAGACAATTTACTGTTTTATACTGCAGATTATAATGGTGTATATAATATATTTAGACATGAAATAGGTAGTGAGATTTTTTCTCCTATTACTAATGCAATAACAGGAATTCAACAAATTGATGTTGACAGCTCAGGTGATAAGTTAGTTTTCTCAGGTTACTCAGAAAGAGGGTGGGACTTATTTGTCATGAGCCAAGCTCAAAATAGGGAGGAAGAAGTTATCCCGGAAACAAGATTCTATAGCGAAAGAAATGATGTGGATACTTTTGAAGATTTACGTTTTGTTAAAACAGAGAAACCTAATGAAGAGTCTCAAGATTATTCACAATATATATTTTCTAAAAATTATAGAAGGTTCAATGATACCAAAAAAGATGATGAGCAAGATCCTGCACCGGTAGATTCACTTCGTTTTGCTGATGGATATTCAGCTAAGGCATATCAAACAGACTTTTCTATTGATTATATAGCAACCAGAGCTTCTATTGATAACCTGTTTGGTACTAGAGCACTAGCAAATCTTGCTTGGAGCGATGTAATGGGTGATCATCAAATTATGATGGGCACAAATTTAGTATTGGATCTGGATAATAGTGATGTAGTAATTAGTTATGCTTTTCTAAAAAATAGAATGAACTATTATGGTACTTTATTTCAGCAAGCAAATACCTTTTCATTAGGCTATAGTCTTACATCGGACTATATCGGTAAGCTAAGAGATTATGGTTTAGGATTTTTTGCCCAATATCCTTTCTCAAAATTTAGTCGAATTGACTTTGGCGGAACATTGAGAGCTGTAGAATATGAGGTAAAGGAATTTGATATATATAATCTAACTTATGATTCTGTCTACACAGAGAATCTCACGGCAGTTATGCCGATGATAAGTTGGGTTTTTGACAATACTACAAATTCATATACAGGTCCTAATGATGGATTAAAACAGTATCTTACTTTTCAATTCAGCCCTTCTGTTGGAGATGACTCCATTCCTTTCCAAACAATTAAGTTTGATATAAGAAAGTATTTTAAAATTAATAGGAATTACAGTATAGCAACACGATTGATGCTAGGAAAGAGTATGGGAGATAATCCACAAAGATTCTTTTTGGGGGGAAATTCTCAAATGACCATTTTCTCAGACACTCAAACAGAAGGAAGAGATGATACAGGTTTTTATGCACAAAGAGTTTTACAGTATGATAATTCTTCTGTACTTCAGGATGTTTATTTTAGTGAATATGTTTTTCCAGTAAGAGGTGCACGATACAGAGAACGAACTGGAGAAAATGTTGCAGTAGCAAATTTTGAGTTCAGGTTTCCATTTGTTAATTATGTGGATGTGAGTTTTCCTGCAAGGATTAGATTTGGAAATATCTTTGGACATTTATTTGTTGATGTTGGTGCTGCTTGGGATTCAAGTGAAGAGTTTGACGATAGTGCATTAGTAAGAGCAAAATACGGCCTATCTGATCCAGAAGCTTCTGCAATTATTTCTACATTTGGTATTGGAATGAAGATGTTTACTCCCTGGGCTTTGGTAAGGCTTGATACAGCTTGGGATCGATATCCAAATGGAGATTATTCAAAACCACAATATATCTTATCTATAGGTTACGATTGGTAATCTCTTGAAGTTTACAGTCCAGTCTGAAGATAAACATTCATTAGCAAGAGTAGGTAAAATAGAAACAGATCATTCTACAATAGAGACCCCTGTTTTTATGCCAGTAGGTACACATGGAGTCGTCAAATCGATTTCACCTAATGAATTGTATGATATCAATACTCAAATAATGCTTTCGAATACTTATCATCTTTACTTAAGACCAGGCACAGATATTATAGAAAAAAACGGAGGCCTACATAAGTTTATGAACTGGTCAAATAGCATTTTAACAGACAGTGGAGGCTATCAAGTTTTTTCATTAAGTAAGATGAACGAAATTACAGATAATGGAGTAAACTTTAAATCACACCTTGATGGAAGTATGCATTTTTTTACACCAGAGACTTCCATGGAGGTACAAAGAAAGTTAGGTTCTGATATCATCATGGCTTTTGATTATTGCCCTCCTGCTGATTGCTCAAAAAAAGAATTAAAACGAGCTTCTAGATTAACAGAAGACTGGACTAGACGAGCGTACGAATATATAAATAATCAATTACCTCTATATGGACATAGTCAAACTCTCTTTCCTATTATTCAGGGAGGAGTGGATAAAGAAGAGAGATTAAAATGCCTAGATCAGATGCTTCCATTTGCTACATGCGGCCTAGCTATTGGTGGTTTATCTGTAGGAGAAAAAAAAGATCCTATGTTTGATGTTGTAAAGTTGCTAGGAACACATATGCCTCAAGATCAACCTCGTTACTTGATGGGAGTAGGTAAACCTACAGATCTTGTGAAGTCCATTTTATCTGGAGTTGACATGTTTGATTGCGTTCTACCGACTCGTAATGCAAGAAATGGTCAGATTTTTACACATGACGGACCAATTAATATTTTAAATAGTAAATATAAGGATGATACATCCCCAGTTGATAAGAACAGTAGTATTTTATTTGCCCAAGAACATTCTAGATCATATTTAAGACACCTATTTAAGGTGAATGAAATGTTTGGCATTCGTATTGCAACTTTAATGAATATTGCATACTACTTTGACTTAATTAGTGAAATTAAATCTGAAATTAATAATAATAGTTTTGTAAAATGGTCTGAGGATTATTTACAAAGACACGATAAGTAAGGAAAAGATATGTTATCTATCGGAGATAAAGCACCAGCATTCACATTAAAAAATCAACATGACAAAGATGTTTCTTTGGACGATTTTAAAGGATCGAGATTATTGATTTGGTTTTATCCTAAAGCTAGTACTGGAGGTTGTACCAAAGAGGGTATTAGTATAAGGGATGAATTCAAAACTTTTGCTAAACATAATATTGAAGTAGTAGGTATTAGCAAAGACTCCATCAAGGCACAGTTTAATTTTTCTGAAAAAAATAATTTTCCATATGATTTATTATCGAATATGGATTTAGATGTTATCAAAAGCTACCATGCTTGGGGATTAAAAAAAATGTACGGTAAAGAGTATGAAGGTATCATGAGAATACTTTCTCAATGATACCATTTGCATCAACCAGATAAGATATTCTCATGATACCTTCATACTCTTTACCGTACATTTTT
>JAQXAG010000089.1 GCA_029253045.1 Fidelibacterota bacterium
ATTATTCTACAATTATAGCGAATCCGAAAATTTAATTTGGGGGGTCGTCTAATTGGCAGGACACCTGGTTTTGGTCCAGGCAGTCGGGGTTCGAGTCCCTGCTCCCCAACAAATAAAAATTATGGGACAGTATATACAAAAAATATTTTCCGGTTCAAGTAACCGCGAGCTAACTGTTAAAATAGCAGAGCAAGCCAACTTACCTGTTGGTGATCTCGTTATTGAAAGATTTAGCGATGGCGAAATGTGGGTTAAGTATAATGAAAATTTACGCGGTAATGATATATACATTGTGCAAAGTACAAATGCTCCAGGAGATAATATCATTGAACTTACATTGTTAATTGATGCAGCAAAACGTGCAAGCGCAGAAAAAATAAACGTTGTTATTCCATATTTTGGATACTCCAGACAAGATAGAAAAGATGAGCCAAGAGTACCTATATCTGCTAAAGTAATGATGGATATTTTAACACAAGCTGGAGCAGACAGGATTATCACTATGGACCTGCATTCAACGCAGATACAAGGGTTTGCTAGTATTCCTGTTGATAATTTATATGGAAGCCTAGTTCTTATGGAAGAACTAAAAGCTTATTTTGATAAAATTAAAGATGATCATAAATGTGTAGTTCTTTCACCGGATATTGGTTCTAATAAATTAAGCCAATCTTATGCTAAAAAGTTAGGAATTGGTTTTGCATTAATAGATAAGCGTAGAAATGCACACAATCAATCTGAGATAGCTTACCTAGTTGGTGATTTAAAAGACAGACATGTTTTAATTATTGATGACATGATTGATACTGCGGGTACTATTTTTAATGCAGCTAGGTTAGCAAAAGAAAAAGGTGCATTATCAGTGACAGTTGCTGCTACCCATGCGGTTTTGTCAGGTGAATCAATTGAAAGATTATCTAGTAATAATATTGATAAAGTATTTTTATCAGATACGGTACATATACCGGAGAATAAAAAGTTTGAAAAACTAACAATTGTATCTTCAGCAAAAATATTTGGAGATACAATTAATAGAATTCATAAAGGTGAATCAGTAAGTCAACTATTTGGGAAAGTAACATGAGCAAATTTGAAAAATTAGAAGTAGATATTCGTAAAGAACAAGGTACATCAGCAGCTAGGAGAACTAGGTTGCGAGATAGGATACCAGCAATCTTATACCATTCTGGAGTAGAAGCAACTCCATTGTCAATGGATAAGAAAAGCTTATATAAAGCATTAAGAACAGGACAAATGATTTTTGAAGTTATTGTAGATAAGAAGTCTCAATTTGTTCTATTAAAGGAAGTACAGTATCATCCAGTAACAGATGAAGTGATGCATGTTGATTTTCAAAAAGTAAGAGAAGATGAAAAAATCTCTCTAGAGGTTGCTGTAAGAAGCATCGGAGAATCTCAAGGTGTGAAGTTAGGTGGTATATTAGTACAACTATTGAACTCAGTTACTATTAAATGTAAGCCTTCTGAAATTCCAGAATTCTTAGAAATTGACGTAACAGACATGGAAATGAACACTAATCTTTTTGTAAAGGATATTATCTTACCAGAAGATGTAGAAATGATGACAGCAGAAGATATTGCTGTAATGTCTGTTCAAGAACCTAAAGAAGAAAAAGAGGCAGAAGCGTCTGATGAAATGGGCGACGAAGACGGATCAGAAACCGCAGAGTCCGGAGATAGCGAAGAATCTTCTGATAAAACAGAAGAAAGTGGTTCAGATTCAGCAGACAATTCAGGCGGGGATAGCCAATAATGATGATTTTTGTTGGTCTGGGTAATAGTGAAGCAAAATATCTTCCTACCAAGCATAACGCAGGTTTTTGGGTGATGGATAAGTTTGCGAAAGCTCACGATATCGAGTTTAAACCAGGAAAAGGGAACTATATTTTTGCAAAAAAAGGTAGTGAATTTTTACTGGTCAAACCAACAACGGGCATGAATAATAGCGGCACGATTATTCGCGATGTGTTAAATTTTTATAAAGCAAATACAGATGACCTTGTTGTAGTATTTGACGATGTAGACCTTCCTTTAGGTGAAGTGAGAGTAAAAGCAGATGGTGGAGACGGTTGCCACAATGGAATGAAGTCCATTATTAAGTCACTAGCAACAGATAAAGTTAAAAGGCTAAAAATAGGTATTGCTGCTACAGACTATCGAAGACCATCAGAAAAATATGTCTTAAAACCATTTAATAAAAAATTTCATCCTTTAGTTGAGGAAGTATTAGTTATAGCAAATGAGGCTATGGCTTCTATTTTAAACAAAGGAATAAATGAAACGATGAATAATTTTAACAAACAAAATATAGGGGTAGCATAGTGGAAAATCTATTTTACTTAATACCGGTATCCGGTGTTTTAGCAATTTTATTTGGACTTATGAAAAGTAACTGGATCAATAAACAAAATCCAGGTAACGAAAAAATGCAAGAAATAGGTCTTGCAATTCGTGAAGGGGCAACAGCATTTATTGTAAGAGAATACAAAGTTCTTGCAGTTTTTGTTGTGGTGGTTGCTGGCCTGTTATATTGGGTGAACATGGCTAGCGATACAACAGAAGTTGCATTTTCCTTTATTGTTGGAGCTGCATGTAGTGCTTTAGCCGGAGCCTTAGGTATGCGCGTAGCAACTTTAGCGAATCATAGAACTACTGAAGCAGCAAGAACTAGTTTAAGCTCAGCATTAAATGTTGCATTTAGTGGTGGAGTAGTAATGGGAATGAATGTAGTAGGTTTAGGAATTTTAGGGCTTTCGCTCTTATTCTATATTTACAGTGGAGGATTTTCTGTTGGGATGGATTTATCTAATGTAATGACTAAAGTATCTGGTTTTGCAATGGGGGCATCTTCAATTGCTTTATTTGCAAGAGTAGGTGGAGGGATTTACACAAAAGCTGCAGATGTTGGCGCAGACTTAGTAGGTAAAGTAGAGGCTGGAATTCCAGAGGACGACCCTAGAAATCCTGCAACTATTGCTGATAATGTTGGTGATAATGTTGGTGATGTAGCTGGTATGGGAGCAGATCTATTTGAATCTTATGTGGGTTCTATGATTGGTGCAATGGTATTAGCAGCAGCAGCAGGATCTGTGGAACTAGTATTTTTGCCTTTATTTTTAGCAGCTGCTGGTATTATAGTATCTATATTAGGAACTTTTTTTGTGAAAACTAAAGAAGGTGGAAATCCTCAAACTGCACTGAATATTGGTATATTTGGATCAGGAGCTGTAATGCTAGGTGTCAGTTATTTAATAATTAATAAATTTATTACTAGCTCAGTTAATCTTGGAATAGGTAATGATAATGTTGTAGCTGGCGATTTATTTGGTGCAACTGTTGTAGGTCTTATATCCGGTATTCTCATTGGATTACTAACAGAATACTATACTTCAGATCATCAAAAACCATCTCAGGCCATAGCAGAAGCAAGTGAGACGGGATCGGCAACAAATATTATTTCAGGCTTAGCTAATGGAATGTATTCAACAGCATTACCAGTACTTGTAATTGCGCTATCAATTTTAGGAGCATATCATTTTGCAAATCTTTATGGTATAGCTTTAGCTGCCCTAGGGATGCTATCAACGCTTGGGATTCAATTAGCAGTAGATGCTTATGGACCAATTGCAGATAATGCAGGCGGTATAGCTGAAATGGCGGAGCTACCTAAAGAAGTTAGAGAAAGAACTGACAAGTTAGATGCCGTAGGTAATACTACAGCAGCTATTGGTAAAGGCTTTGCAATTGGTTCTGCAGCTCTTACATCTCTTGCCTTATTTGCCGCTTTTAGAGAAACTGTTAAAGCAAACACAGGTATTGAGTTAATATTGGATATTAGCAACCCAACAATTATGGCTGGATTATTGATCGGCTCTTCCTTACCGTTTGTTTTTTCAGCGCTTGCAATGCAAGCAGTGGGAGATGCTGCTTTTGAAATGATTGAAGAAGTGAGAAGGCAGTTTAGAGAAATTAAAGGTCTTTTAGATGGAAAGGCTGGAGTTAAAGCTGACTATGCAAAGTGCGTAGATATAGCTACTACTGCTGCTATCAATAAGATGGTTTTACCTGGAGCTCTAGCCGTATTTACACCAATATTTTTTGGATTGATTCTTAAAAATCCAACTATGTTAGGCGGAGTGCTAGCGGGAGTTACAGTGACAGGAGTATTGCTAGCAATCTTTATGTCAAATGCAGGAGGTTCATGGGATAATGCCAAGAAATATATTGAGTCAGGCGCACATGGAGGTAAAGGAAGTACAGCGCATAAAGCTGCTGTTGTAGGTGATACTGTAGGAGATCCATTTAAGGATACCGCAGGACCATCTTTAAATATTTTAATTAAGCTGATATCGGTTGTATCATTAGTGATTGCACCGCTTATCTAACGGAGAAAGTATATGAATTATTATGAAATATTATATGTTGTAAATCCAAACCATGGTAAGGATAAAATATCTGAAATCATTGGGGAAGTAAACAGTCATATTGAATCTAAAAAACATGCAGTAGTTGACCATAACTTTTGGGAGAAAAAGGCATTAGCATATCCTGTAAAAAAGCAGAAATATGGTAACTATATCTTATTGAATGCTGAGTTTAAAAATTCAGATTTTGTAAATGAGTTTAAAGTATTCCTTAATTTGCATTCAGAGGTATTAAAGTACATTATTATCAAGCTTGATGGGAAGCCTGAAGCACCTAAAGAAGATGCTCCTGATGAAGTAGAAGATAAGAAAGAAGAGGAGAAATAATATGCTATCTAGCAGAAAAAAATCTTGTTATTTTAAAAGAAATAACATCCATGAGATAGATTATAAAGATACCAGACTTTTAAATAAGTTTGTTAATGACCAAGGAAAAATTACTCCAAGAAGAGTCACTGGTACGAGTAGTAAGATGCACAGAAAACTAGTAACAGCAATTAAGAGAGCAAGAAATGTCGCGTTGCTCCCATTTGCAGCTATTGATAGGGACTAAAAAATGAAATTAATACTTACACAAGATGTAGATAATGTCGGGAATGAAGGTGATGTAGTAGAAGTAAAGCCTGGTTTTGGAAGAAATTTTCTTATTCCTCAAAAATTAGCAGTGACTTTTTCTAAATCACAGCTAAAACAGGTTGAAGAAAAACGCAGCCATGAAGATCGTAAGATTGATAGGCAAAAAGATGTATTATTAGATCTATTGTCAAAGGTTGCCGATTTAAATATCACAGTAAAAATGAAATCAGAGG
>JAQXAG010000091.1 GCA_029253045.1 Fidelibacterota bacterium
CTCCAAATTCAATCAAATAGAATGGTTTCATTAGCTCATTGAAAAATTAGTGAATACTAACTGGATAAGAACTTTTCTTTGGTCAATGAGAATGCTATTAATAATTGATGAAATTATAACCTAACTTTTATTAGATTCTTTCATCATGAATGAATCTATTTTATTTGGTACTACTCATTTGTTAACCTTGTCAATCATTTTTGGAATCTCACTTGGAGTACCTTTTTTTCTTCGCAATAAGTATAGCCTAGATTCTCTTTCCCAGTTTGAAAAAGTATTAGGATGTACTCTAATTTTAAATGAGCTAATGAAACCATTCTATTTGATTGCATTTGGAGATTACAAATGGACAAATACAGTTCCATTACATGCCTGTCATATTTCTTCATATTCTACAGGACTATTTTTATTGACGCGACATCAACGATTTTTTGACTTTGCTTATTTTTGGGGACTTGGAGGAGGAACAATGGCTCTTCTTACCCCAGACGTAGAATTCACTTTCCCAGATCTTGATTTTATTACATTATTTTCAGGACATGGGCTATTATTCTTTGGTCTTATGTATATTGTAATCGTTATTGGACAAAAAGTTACATTTTCTTCTTTGATTAATGCACTAAAGTATTCATTGATATTACTACCAATCATGTATGGTTTAAATCTGCTAATAGGGGGGGAGCCTGGGTATGAAGCAAATCTATGGTATTTAATGAAAGCGCCAGCTGGTGATTCGTTAATGACACTTTTTCCTAATCCTCCAATGCATGTTATTCCAGTATTTCCTTTAGTTGCAGGAATCTTTTATATGCTATATTTACCATTCTATTTTGCCGAGAAGAAATCGAAGTGAAAACATTAATACTGATTAGTATTCTTATAATGTCATTTTTTAAGAGGAGAAAATAAATGAAAAAAACATTAACAGCGCTGATAATAATTACATTCTTTTCAAACACTATTTATGCATCTGACAGTTTGATAAATAAAAAATTTCCTAGCATCGCTGGAACTTCACTTTCAGGAAATGATGTAACTTTTCCAGATGATATAAGCGGAAGAGTTGCAGTCTTATCCATTGCATTTAAACAAAGAGCTCAGTTATGTATAAATACATGGGCAGATGAACTGCTGCCAAAATATGGCATTGATCAAAACGTACAATACTACGAGGTTCCTATGTTGGGCGGTCAATGGACAATGGCACGTAACTGGATTGATGGAGGTATGCAGAGTGGCGTACCAAAGCCATTGCATGATTTTACTGTAACATATTATGGCCCCTTAAAACAATACTATAAATCACTTGAGATTAATAGTAAGAAAAATTGCTATATTTACGTGCTTGATCAGGATGGAATCATCAAAGGTAAATTTGAAGGTTTTTCTACTCCTGAAAAAATGAACGAATTATTCACACTTATAGACTCATTGAATGAATAAAATATCAAAACATTATCAACCTTTTTTACAGGCAACTGAAAGAGCAGCCATTGCTGCAGCTAAGTTGCGAGGTTGTAAGGACGGAAAAATAGCAGATCAAGCTGCTACCGAAGCAATGAGATTGGTATTAAGTAATCAAGAAATTTTAACTACAGTAGTAATTGGAGAAGGCGAACGAGATGAGGCACCTATGCTATTTATTGGTGAAAAATTAGGAAAAGAGGATAGTGAGATAAAAGTTGATATTGCAGTAGATCCACTAGAATGTACCAATCACTGTGCTTTTGATTTACCTGACTCTATTGCTGTTCTTGCAGGAGCACCTGCAGGATCCTTATTACATGCTCCAGACACTTATATGAGTAAGCTATGTGGTAGAAAAGAATTGATTGGTCATATCGGACTGACCAAAACAGTGGAAGAAAATTTATTCGCTACTGCAAAAATTTTACATAAAGAAGTAAAAGATTTGAAAGTGATTGTGATGGATAGGGATCGTCACAAAGATTTAATAGCATCCATGAAATCTTTTGGAGTAAGTCCTATTTTAATAGGAGATGGAGATGTTACTGGAGGCTTAAAAGCAGTACAAGGAGAAGTAGACTTATTATATGGTATCGGTGCAGCTCCAGAAGGCGTGATTACTGCAACAGCAGTAAGAGCATTGGGAGGATTCTTTGAAGGACAACTAGTTTTTTATGATCAAGAATTTGAAAGTAGAGCTCGTAAAATGGTTGGAAATGATATTGATAAAATTTGGACTGCCAATGATCTTTGTACATCTGATGATACATTTTTTATAGCAAGTGGTGTTTGTACGGGTTGGGTTCCTGGAGTAGAATTTATAGAAAACAAAGCACTGGTAACTTCAAAAATAATTTTTGGAGATACGGGAGAAGTTAAGTTGATTACTAATGAATATAATCTAGGAGGACTTGATGTCTGAATTGCATAGCGTTGCAGCACGAATGGTTGCAAAAGGAAAAGGAATTTTAGCAGCTGATGAAAGTACTGGGACTTGTACAAAACGATTTGAAAGTATTGGAGTAAAATCTACATCTGAATCTCGATGTAACTATCGAAGTACTCTTTTTACATCACCGGGATTAGAATCCTATATTAGTGGAGTCATATTGTTTGATGAAACCTTTAGGCAAAAAATTTCTGGAACAGATTATCTTATCCCTGAATATTTACAATCAAAAGATATCTTACCTGGAATTAAAGTTGATACTGGAGCTCATCCACTAAAAGAAGGTTCGGAAGAAAAGAATACAACAGGATTAGACGGATTAGCACAAAGGCTAGGAGAATACTATGCTTTGGGTGCTCGTTTTGCAAAATGGAGAGCAGTTATTACTTTAGGCGATGGTATTCCAACTAGTGATTGTATTTTAGCTAACGCTGAAGGGTTAGCCAAGTATGCTCTGTTATGTCAACAAGCAAATCTAGTGCCAATTGTAGAGCCAGAGGTGTTAATGGATGGAACTCATACAATTGAGAGGTCTTTTGATGTGACAGATAAAACATTAAACACTGTATTTGAACAATTAGAAAAACATCATGTTGATTTAAAAGGAATAGTTCTTAAGCCCAATATGGTATTATCTGGGTATAATTGTGACAATCAGGCTAGTATAGAGCAAGTGGCACAACAAACCCTAGCATGTTTAACAAAAAATGTCCCATCAGAAGTTCCTGGTATAGCTTTTCTTTCAGGTGGACAGTCAAATGATCTTGCCATCTCACATTTAAATGAAATGAATAAGAAAGATACTGATTGGAATGTAACATTCTCATATGGGAGAGCACTACAGCAAGATGCTTTAAGAGTATGGTCAGGAAATTTTGAAAATACCAAAGCCACTCAAGAAGCATTACTTTCTAGAGCAAAGGCAAATAGCTTAGCAACTAATGGTGATTTTTAGTCTTTAATTTGAAAGACCATTAATTTTTCAGATGATTCAATAGTAAAGTTATCTCCTAATGATTGATTTCTAATTGCTCTTGGCGAAGGAGATAATTTATATGAATCTAGAGGGTACTCAAGGTTTGTTGAAGTGACTTTATTATTTGATTCAAAACTGATAACACTTACTATTTCTCCTTTAAAAGAATCAAATATAGTTTCTCCTATACAGGGTGTAATAATGGAATAGTCTGTATAGATTGTACAATCTATTGTATCACAATAATCATTGATAGCGAAAAAATTTCCTAAAAAATGATCTTCACTTTTTCCTGAAATTCCAAATATAGATAATGATAAATAATTATTATCTATGCACCAGTCTAAAGTCTTTTCTAGATCTGTTTTATTTTGATCTTCTGCATGAATTATTTGAGAAACTTTATCCTTATAAGATGGATTTATTGAATCAAAATCCCCTATAGATATAGTAGGAGTTATTCCACTATCAATTAAAGTATTTGTTGCTCCATCTATAGCAATAATGATTTCAGCTGATGCAATCTTATCAATAATTTTTGGATTAATAGGAAATTCTCCGTTAATAACAACAGCAATATTTTTTTTATGATTCATAGCTACTAAATAAATTAATATAATTTTTTGAGTGTTCCATTATAATAAGATAATATTTATCGAGATGGTATCTCAAATAACTTGCAAATAATTTTTTCCTGTAATAGTATCTTTTGTATTAAGCAGTAAAAAAACTATCTATGAAAAAAACGCTATTTATTATCCTTTTATCTTTTATTTATGGTCAAGGATTTGACCTCTCGGGAAGAATTATTTCTAAAAGCACACTTAATCCAATTCAGGATGTAAATATATTTATCCAAGATAGTGAATTAGGATCTGCATCGAACAAAGAAGGGTTATTTAAATTCACAGGCTTAGAATCTGACGATTATATACTAATAGTTAGCGCTATTGGTTATAAGGATAAATATATAGCAATAAATCTTGATCGTAATTTTTTAAACTTTTCTATTGAATTAGAAGATGAATCTGTTCTAGCAAAAGCATTGAATGTAGTTGGACGTTTTCCATCAAAGCACGTTCCATACATGACTAAAAATATTTCTAATCAAGACATAACCGATAATGATTATCAAACAATGTCAGAATTATTTAGAAATGTAGGTGGTGTTGATGTTCAAATGGAGCACAATAACGGGCGTAATGCAAATTTTTCTATTCGCGGTTCATCAGATTATAAACCAGGTGGTTATAATAACAGAGTGCTAGTATTGTTAGATGGATTTCAAATTAGTATGCCATATTCAGGTTCAATTGATTGGAATGGTATGCCTTTAGATTTCCTTGATAGAGTTGAAGTTGTAAAAGGTCCAGTATCATCTTTATATGGGCAAAACTCTATGGGTGGAATTATTAATTTAGTTACAAAAAATTATTCAGAAGAATTTGTGAATTCAAAAGTCACCTTAGGAAGTTTTAATAAAAAAGACATTAATGTTGGAATGAATAATATGCACAACAATGTTTCTTACACGACACTGCTTCAATATAAAAAAGGAGATGGTCATCGATTCAATGCTCAATATGAGCAAAATAACATTTATGTTAAAATGGATAATAAAGAAAAAGAATTTTCTATTTCTCTGATGGCAAATCGATCACTTAATGGTCAACCAGGCTTTTCCGTGGAAGATAGACCGTCTTTAATATCTTATCGATTGTCTGATAGAGACTCTGTATACCTGCAATTATTCAAGAAGCAAAATCTTAGTAATAATAACAACTTAGTATATTCAGCAAGTATAAATCACTTCTATACATACTATCAAGATAGAGATGATACTCCAGAAGGTGAAGATCAAGATGATACATTTTATAACGATACAAGCTTAAATATAAGAGCAGAATACCAAAAATTATTTAATGATAAATCGTATCTTATTGTTGGATCAGACCTTATTGCTGAACTGTCAGATATATCTATATATAAAGATGTATATAGTAATCCAATGCAGTTTACTGCAGGTGTTTTTGCACAAAATAGAATTGTATTAAGTGAAAAATTATTACTTGGTGTTGGTTTAAGAATTGATTACAGATCAATTGATCGAGGAGACATTTATAGCAATAAAACATTTAGTAATGTATCTCCAAAAGTTAATCTGAGTTACAAACAAGATATCTATTCAACATGGAATTTTGCTTTAAGTAAAGGATTCAGGTCTCCTTCGTTATCAGAAATGTTTTTACAGTATGCAACGGATTATGGACTATACACTCAAGGTAACCCTAATTTAATACCAGAACAACTATATGGATTAGATATAGGATATGATCTTTCAAATTTATCTGACTTGTCTTTTTCTGCGAGTACATTTTATTATGTTTATGAAGATATGATAGACTTTGTGTATGGATTGCCCGTAGTAGCTCGTAATAGATCTGATATTAGTTCATGTGGATTAGAAACAAACATAAATTATAAACTTAATGACAGAATTAGTATTAATGCCGGCTATACTTATTTACGTGTAAATGACTTAAATGATATTGACCCTATTTTATATCGTCCAAAACATAAATTAGTATCTAGTATCAAACATACTAAAGGCAAAATAAGTAATATTGTATCAATGAGATATCAATCAAAGCAAGAATATCAAGACTTTTTAAGTGATGAACGTGAGTATGAAGGGAGTGAGATTAGATTTCCTATTGAACAGTTAGATGCATTAATGCTATTTAACTACATTGGAAGCTATCAGCTATTAGATAGTAAAATTTCCTTTAAAGTATCTAATATATTTGATGTAGACTAC
>JAQXAG010000052.1 GCA_029253045.1 Fidelibacterota bacterium
CTGCTAATATAAAAATTGTTATTAGATTAATAATATCCATTATATAGCCTCTTTGGTTGGTTGGTGTCTAATGTCACCATTTTCAACAAATAGCATCCCATCTATAATCTCATCTTCTTTGTTAAGTTTAAAACCATCTTCACCATGACAATGTTCAATAATAGCCTGTACATTTTTAGAAAATAGCTGACTAGCGTCTGTTGCCATTGTACTTGGGAAATTAGTATTACCATCAATTAATACATCATTGTGAAACACTATTTCATCAGGTTTTGTTAATTCACAATTTCCACCATTCTCAGATGCTAAATCCATAATTGCTGAACCAGGTTTCATCCCTTCAACCATTTCTTTCGGGATAAGAACTGGCGCTGGTCGATTAGGAATTAAAGCTGTAGTAATAACTAAATCAGACTTTGAAATTCTTTCTTTCATCACTTCTTGTTGACGTAATTTGTAAGCATCACTGGTTTCTTTTGCATATCCACCGGACCCTACACCATCGTCACTATCATTTTCTACTTCGACAAATTTAGCTCCTAAACTTTCAACCTGTTCTTTAACCTCAGGTCTTACATCAAATGCTTCTACTTGAGCTCCTAATCTCTTAGCCGTTGCAATTGCTTGCAATCCAGCAACACCTGCTCCAATTACTAGTGTTCTTGATGGAGATATAGTTCCTGCAGCTGTCATTAGAAGTGGCATATATTTTCCAATATGATTTGCACCAATTAAGACTGCTTTGTAGCCTGCAATATTTGCTTGAGAGCTTAGAATATCCATTTTTTGAGCCAAGGTTGTTCTTGGGAGTAAATTTAAAGAAAATGCAGAACATTTAGTTTTTTGTAGATCTTTAACTAGATCAATATCTTTAATGGTTTGAAATAGTGAAATAAGTAAACAATTTTCTTTTAATAAATTAATCTCGTCTTTTATTGGGGAATTAACTTTTGCTATAATATTACAATCAAATACTTCGCTTTTTTCAACAATTTTTGCACCAGCTTCAATATAAAGATTGTCTGAATAGTTTGATGCTTGTCCGGCATTTTTTTCTATGAAAAAAGAATAACCCTTTTTTGTGAGGGATGAGACTGTTGAAGGTATAATTGCAACCCTTTTCTCGCCAGATTTATTTTCTTTTAATACGCCAATTTTCATATCAATTTCAACGGTGTAAAATTACACAATTCTTATTAATCATCAACAAATTTATTATGTATTAAAAAATTAATTTATATTAATTAAGTTATATCATGAATTTATACCCCACTGCGGAACTATTTAACTCTTTTCACTTACCTGTATCTGATAGACATAGTCTTTATGTTGAAGAGTCGGGTAATAAGGATGGAAAGCCAGTTATTTTTCTACATGGAGGACCTGGAGGCGGAATAGATCCTTCATACAGGCAATATTTTGACCCTGAGAAATGGCGTATTATTATGTTTGATCAACGAGGGTGTGGTAAGAGTACTCCATTTGCTGATTTAAATCAAAATACTACATGGGATTTAGTAGGGGATATTGAAAAAATAAGAAAGCGCCTATGCGTTGAATCGTGGGTTGTATTTGGTGGAAGCTGGGGAAGTACTTTGTCTCTAGCTTATAGTCAATCGCATCCAACTGCATGTAAGGGTTTAATTTTAAGAGGAATATTCTTATTAAGAAAAAAAGAGATCCATTGGTTTTATCAAGAAGGTGCAAGTAAATTATTTCCTGATGCATGGGAAAATTTTTTAAAGCCAATCCCGTTAGATAAGCAAGATAATCTTCTCAAAGCTTATTA
>JAQXAG010000056.1 GCA_029253045.1 Fidelibacterota bacterium
ATAATAGGCTTTCATAGCTGCTGAACATATATCTTGAGGTGTAATCCAGAAGAGATGTCCGCTATAATGAATAAAGGATCTAGAAACTTGATGGTGGACGATTCTCGAAGAAGCCCAATGACAAAACAATCTGAACGACTGATTTCAGTTTTTTAAACATCATATCGCACCTTTTTTATTTAAATTCAACACCTTTTGAAAGTTCTAGTCATAGCGATATCGGCCCGGCAATTTGCGGGAGGTGATCGTACGCCCAAAATTCAAGCTGAGTTCAGTCTTAGTGACCTCGCGCCTGATGCCCTAACTACAACTGTAGAGTGCCCGCAATCGATAATTTTCAAAGGATTTAAGCCCATACGCTTTTCTCTGGATGAGTTTACATTTCCTATTAAAACCTTCGATACGACCATTGGTGAGACCCGTTTTAAAATAGCGAAGAATCTCTTCTCGCCACTTCATTAACGTTTTTCTTAGCGTTCGTATTTCTCTTAAATGTGATTTTGCCATGTCATCTGTAATCTTTGTTAGAACTCGAGCGGCCTGATTAAAACCTTTTATATTATAAAAATTTGTTATCCGTTCTTTAAATCTATAGACCTCATTCACATTTATATTTTCCTGACAAAATCTAGTCACAGCTCTTTTTTGATATGGCTTAAGTCGTTTTCTATTTTTTAAAAGAAGATGCCTAATTGGATTAGATCTAATATCTCCAGTTGCTTCTTTTCTATATTTTCGAATTGCTGGATGAATTAAACGAATCACATGGAATTTATCAACAACAATCTTTGCATTTGGAAAATAATCAAGGATGAAATTTTTATAAGTTCCAGTCATATCAATCACAGCATGAGTAACGTTTTCTCTACCTGGAATGTGATCAATTGCTGCCGCCATCTCAAGGTGGTCTCGACTAGGAGCAAGCTCTCTTAAGCACTTTCGGTTGTTATCTACAAAAGAAGTAACAAAAGTTTTACGTCCTGTTTTTGGGTCTCTTCTAAAGGCATGTTCATCAATTAAAACAGAGTTTCCCCATTCTGTATTTTTAGATTTTCTAAGTTCTAACTCAAGTCTTTCATTAACAATTTTTGTAACAAGAGTATCAGAACAGCGAGCGACATTTGCTACAGATTTTGTTGTGTTAAAGTTTTTATAATCAAAGAGAAGTTGATTTCTATATTTTTCAGAAGTTCTATGACCACTTCTTATTCCATCAATTGATTCTGTAAAAACAGATTTACAATTAGGACAACGAAATCTTCTTTTCTTAATTATAAGACGAACATTCTTGAGAGCAAATTTACGATCACGAATAGTAACAGTTCTATAATCATGAACTTGATATGATTTAGTCGGGCATTTTCTACAAATTTCCCAGGTTGTTTCTTTCTCACAATGGAAGTGAAGAGTCTTATTTGAAATTTTTTCTACATTTATCAATTTTAAATGTGGAAGCATTAGTTTTCTTGAGAGATAATTCTCTGGAGTCATGAGCGGTCCTTGTTACAATAAAATTCAATGTCGAAATTAAATTTTACTGGAAAAAGTCGCTCATGATTTATATCGAACTTTTTTCCTCAGGAAGCGGCGCAAACACCATCAAGTTTGGAGACCCATTATAGCACTACATATCTTTGACGTACTAAACCAACTATCACCATTAATAATTTTAAGTTCGTTACCATATTCATCTTCTAGAATAATATCTTCTGAGATACCGACACCACCTCTATATTTTTTTGTCTCAATCTCACAACTTTCTTGGATACTCGATAGATCATCCCCACCAAAACTATAAG
>JAQXAG010000069.1 GCA_029253045.1 Fidelibacterota bacterium
TCATTGTCTTCGTAGGCAACGATACCAGAACCCCACCAATCTTTTTTTGGTAAGTCACTTAAGGCAATTTTAATTTTATGTGAATGTTTCAAGATAATAAACTTACAATTTTTAAATTAACTTTATAAGACTAAATTCTATTAGTCATGCAAAATGAAATACTTACAGTAAAAGATTTAAATCGTTATTTGCCTGCTATAAAGACAAACGAAGATATGGCATTTACGAATAAGCTTCATGAAGGCCTATTTTTAGCAGACCCAATCGATGGTTTAGCAAATATACCTGATGAATCCATAGATTTAATTATAACGGAGCCAACGATGCAACCCAAAAGTAATAGCTTGTCAGGGAAAAGTCCAACATTTGAGAATTATGTAGATTGGGTAGATGGATGGCTAGAAGAATCTAAAAGAGTGCTAACACCAAATGGATCAATCTATATTATTTGTCCTTGGCAATCTTCTTCCATGTACCACTCAGTATTAGAAAAGAAGTTTAATGTCCAATCTAGAATTACTGCAGAAAGAAAATCTGAACAAGAAGGCTTGTCTCAGTGGAAGAATACCATATCAGATATTTGGTTTGCTACAAAGACCAATGACTATATTTTCAATCAAAATTATATTGTAGATGGAAAGAATATTAATAGCCCTAATCCAGAAGAAATAAAAAATAATTTGTGGTTTCATTTAGATTATGATGAGATCATTCATAGAATTTTAAAGGGGAGTAGTTTTAAATTGAATTGGGTCCTAGATCCTTTTATGGGTATTGGAAGTGTTGGATCTGTTGCCAAAAAAATAGGCAGAAGATTTATTGGATTTGAATCCAACCAAGATCAGCTATTATTGGCAATGAAAACTATTAATGAGGGAGAATAAATTTATGTTACACCAAATAGAAATCGACTTAAAAGATGCATTGAAGAATCAAGACAAAGCAAAAGTAGGAGTTTTACGTATTCTAATTTCTAAATGTAAAAATAAGTCAATTGCCAAAGGTAAGCCACTAGAAGACAGCGAAGTAATGAAAGTGCTACAAACAGCTGCTAAGCAACACAAAGAGTCTATTAAATTGTATAAACAGGGCGAAAGAAATGATTTAGTAAATCAAGAAACTGCCGAACTGAATATTGTAGAAGCTTATTTACCATCGATGATGACAGAAGATGAGATTAAGTTAATTGTATCTTCTGTTATTGAAGAAACTGGAGCATCTAGTATGGCAGATTTTGGAAAGGTAATGCCCCAAGTAATGAAAAAAGGTGCTGGAAAAATTGATGGAGGAGTGGCACAAAACCTCTTAAAAGAATTATTATCTTAATATGGTTATAGATATACTTTTTTGTTTATTAATAGGCTTTAATGCGGTTCTGGGTATAAAGAAGGGATTCATAGATGCCATATTTGAATTTATAGATATTGGTGTAGGTATATTCTTTGCCATTTTTTTTTATTTTGACTTAACAGTCTTCTTGTCATCTTTCTTGGATATTGATACAAGATGGATTTTTCTCCTTTCCGCTGGATTTATATTTTTTATCTCAATTATGATTTCAAGATTTATTACTAGCATATTCCTATTTCTTTTTGATGGATCACTTCCATTCGTTGCAATAGATAAATTTCTTGGATTTTTATTTGGAGGCTTAAAAACAATTATATTACTAACAATCTTCATATGGTTTTTTGACACCTTCATATCCGATAAGATTTATGACATTCTTTATAGCGAATCACAAATTCTTGTTTTACTGGAGCCTTTCAAAGATTATATTAGTAAATCAATGTCAAGTACAATGCCCATATGAGAAGAATAGCACAAGAAACAATTAATCGAGTTTTAGAAGAAGTGGATGTACTAGATGTAATCTCTCAATATGTAGATTTAAAAAAACGCGGACAAAACTATTTTGGTTTGAGTCCCTTTAGATCAGAGACAAAACCATCCTTCAGTGTAGCGCCAGAAAAAAATATGTGGTATGATTTCGGTTCAGCGCAGGGTGGAAACGCGGTACAGTTCTTAATTGAATATGAAAAAATTAGTTTTCCTGAAGCAATACGCTCCTTAGCAGAAAAATATGGCATTGAAATCATTGAACTTGGAAATAAAGAGCAGAACAATCTGTATGATCAATTATATGAAATCCACGAATTAGCATGTATTTATTTCGAAAACAATATTAAAGATAAGCCACAAGGAAAGGCAAAAAAATATCTTACAGACAGAGCTTTCCATGATGATATTATCAATAAATTTAGAATTGGATTTGCCCCCGATGGTTGGGATAATCTTTTAAAAGAACTTCAAGGTAAGTTCGATAACCAAATTTTGAAAAAATCTGGATTATTTTCAGAGTCAAAAAAAGGGCCACTTATTGATCGTTTCCGCAATCGCATTATGTTTCCTTTCTTTAGTCTTTCGGGTAAAATTATTGGATTCAGCGGCAGAAGTTTATCGGAAAAAGAAGATGTTAAATACCTAAACTCTCCTGAAACTTTGCTTTTTGAAAAAAGTAAGATTTTCTTTGGTTCGTATCAAACACAACCAAATATTCGTAAGAAGAATTTTGCAATATTAGTAGAAGGTCAAACTGACTTTTTACGCTTAGTTGAACAAACATTTGATAATGTTCTTGCTACATCTGGAACAGCATTCTCTAGTAAGCATGCTGTTGCATTAAAGAAGTATACTAATAGAGTTATTCTTTGTTATGATTCTGACAGTGCAGGTATTAATGCTGCTATTCGTACCAGCTATGTTTTATTACAAAATGGTATTGAAACAAGAGTGTTGTATTTAGGAAATGGCGATGACCCTGATGATTTTTTCAAAAAAGATAGTAATACAAAAGATACTTTTAGATCCCTAATTAAGACAGCAGCACATCCTATTAGCTTTATTATAAAACATAAAGATATTTTAAGTCAAGGCGCTGCAGACCAATCAAAATTTTTAAATGAATGTATAGGTGAAATACAGTTAGTTCCCGATAGTATGGTTAGAAATGATTTAATTAGAAAGCTATCTAATGAATTAGGCGTTGTAGAAGCTGAAGTGCTTGATCGTTTTAGCTCTCTTAAGCAAAAAAGATACAAGGCTCCAGTAGAAGGTGATTCAAGTACAACTGAAGTCACTCACTATCGTTCATCCGAAGATAAGGCGCAATTAGAATTGATTAAGCTAGCATTACATTCCCCAGAACTTGCTCCAAAGATGCCTATTGCTTTATTTAGCAATAAACTACTTTATAATGTTTTAAAAGTATTAATTGATAATAGTGATAAGGGATATAAGCCAGGACAGATTCTTGAATTAATTGGCGGATCATCAGAACAACGTAATTTGATTGCTTCCCTAGCAATAGAAGTTCCTGATAAGGAATATGAACAGACCATTTTAGATGATTGTATTGCTACATTAGAACGAAATCCAGTGAAGAAAGAAATTGCAATTCTAAGGGATAAAATTCGAAGAATGGAAGAAGAGGATACTTCTCCAGACAAAGCACTGCTCGAAGAGTTAAGTGCTCTCCAAAAAAAACTTCAATAAAAAACCCCTCAATAAATTGAAGGGTTTTTTATTTAATACTAATCTATAATAATAAGATTAATAGTTGATAGTCACTCCAATATTATATGATCTTGGTTGACCGACTCTAACTCTTAAGTCAGCAACGTCTCCAGAACCATCATATGCGTCAACAAAGTCACCGACGTAAAGTTCGTCAGTTGCATTGAATACGGATGCGTTGAAAGTAACCGCTTTACCCATAAGCTCTGTTGTGTATGCACTATTAAAGTTCACTAGAGTTGTGTTACCAGTTACATAAGCATCTTCAGCAAAAGTATTACCTTCACCTAATAAGAATGCTAAGTCCTGAATAGCACCATCATAACCCCATCTAGGGTATTGTTTAGAGAATGACTGTGCTTCAGCAGATACTTTTAATCTGTTAAAGAATCCAGTTACAATTAAATTGGTTTGTGACTGTGGAGCACCTGAAATCATTACGTCTTTAACATAAAGTTCGAATGTTTCTTCGCTGCTTGCGTCTGCTTCAATTTCATTGTAAGTGTATGACAAGTCATCAGTAAATCTCCAATCACTTTCGTGACCTCTAATGTCAATTCTTAGTACTGGAATTGGTTGATATGCAATAGAGTATTCTAACCCTTGGTGCAATTCGTTCAATCCTGAAATACTAAAGAATGACTCTGTACCATCTAAAGCCTCTGAAGTACCACTTTGGTTTCTGTCAGACCATAGTGCCCAGTAATAATTCATACTACCAGCCCATTGGCCGTTAGCTGATTTAAATCTGGTACCAAAGTCTACCCAAGTAGCTTTTTCATTTTCAAAGCCTGAGTTTAGTTGATAGTTTACATCATCTATTAATTTATCAAGCGATGGTGTCATTGCTGAGTAACTCATGTTACCAAACAACTGCCATGTGTCGTTTAATGCTTTACTTCCACCAACTTTCATTTGATAGCCCATCTCAGCATCTGCTTCGATTTTTTCTTCTTCAATTGAAAAGTGGTTTTCAGCTGTATAGCTAGCTGTAGTAGCACCAAACATCGCGAAACCAGTTGTTCCCATTCCATCATTATAATTTGCTTGAGCGTAACCACCCATCCAGTCGATAGTATTAGTGTTATCATAAAACACTTTATCGCCAAGACCTCTTTTTTGTTCATCTGCATTCCAGTTTGGATTAGATGTATTAAGGTAGAAGTCACCACCTAATAGGTTGTAAACTTCACGGTAGTGCTCAACTTCTGCAGTTCTAATGTCCACACCAAAAGTAGCTGACCACATGTCATCTATTTTCATGTCTAATTTAGAAACTACACCGAAGGTTGCTTGATTATTTCTACTTCCTCTTAGGATACCTCTTGATTGATAGCCGAAACCATCTACAAAGTCCAATCTGTTACGACGAATAGTTTCATCGTAATCACGTCCTGAACCGTCAGATTTCCATCTAATGGAACCAGCAGAACCTGACCCACCACCTTCACCACCTGAGTAGTAAAGTGAACTAGCTAAAGTCATTGTATCATTTAGCTTGTTGTATGAGTTTAATTGTACAATCGGTTTGTGAAAGTAGTTTTCTCTTTCATTAATTAAAGTACTTGAATACATGTCGTCTGAACGATTATTCCAGCCGTCAAATGGTAACCAGCTAGCAGTAGCTTTTCTACCTGTAAAAGGTGTATCAAGATCATCTGCTCTTGGATTCCAATCCATTCCGTATTCATCTCTTAGATCTTCCTCAGCAACACCCATATCGCGGGCTAGTTCATGGCTATAGTTTGAAACACGATTGTTCCAAAAATTTTGACCATGAATTTGAGGTGATCCAAGTGCAACAAATTCAAGACGGTTATCTGCATCAAAAGAATAGGACGTATTGAAATAATATGACCATGCTTCTGTGTAGGTACCTTTTGCAAATAGTTTGTCAGCAGTTCTTTTAGATGCTGATGCTACCATTGCAAGTTTGCCATCCATCATTAAACCAGTATTAATAGTAATACCTGTTTTTGAATAGCTATGTTGTCCTGCTTCTTGTTTTACTACAACACTTGGTTCAGAAGATGCTGGCATACTCATAAAGTTTACCACACCACCTAAACTTGGTGTTGCTAAATTAACAGATCCTGCTCCTCTTTGAACTTGTACTACTGATGCAACATCAGCTAATACACTCCAGTTAGAGAAGTATAAATTACCATTTTCCATGTCATTCATAGGGATACCATTAATCAGATAAGATGTATAACGATCGTCAAAACCACGAACATATACATTTTCATCATCCCAACCACCACCATTTTCAACGTAAACGTTTGGTAGGGTTGATAAGGCTTTTGGCAATCCTCGACCACCTAATCTGAAATCAATATCAGCTTTAGTATAGTCATCATAAGGGATTGCAGAGGTATTGTCTACACGATCAGCTAGTACTTCAACTCCGCCTAACGCGACGGAAGATGATGCTAATGAAAAGCTTGCAGATGCGTTAGAATCTGAAACCTTTACAGTTGCACTTTCTGATGTATAACCCACTACACTAGCAGTTACTGTGTATGTACCATTAGGAACACTTACTGAGTAAGCACCACTTAACGTAGCAGCTGCACCCAATGCAGTTCCTTCAACCACAACATTTGCTCCTGGCAAAGCATTTCCGTCTGCGTCTGTAACAGACCCAGATACGGTGCCTTGACCAAAGAGAGCGCTAGAAATCATTACAATTCCAAATAGCGCACCAAGAATCGTTCGATTCATGTTTAACTCCTTTTTCTCGGTTATCTTCATATATTAATATATTAACTTAAGAGTACAAGCTATGTACTCTCCGCAAATTTGGCCCATTTAGGCAAGAACCGCAACTATAAATTGTAGTATCAATAAAACACATGTATTTCTAGCAATATTATTATTGTAAATCATACCGAATTAAAGCATATTACAGATGTTCAAATATCTATAGAGGAAAAAGTAAATATGAGCAAAAGAATTTTAATAACAGGAGGAGCAGGATTTATCGCGCATCATGTTATTGATAAAATTTTATCTACAACAGATTGGGAAATTATTACTCTTGATAGGCTAGATTTCAGTGGCAACTTAAATAGGTTAAAAGAGGTTGTCGATAATTACCCAAAATCTGAACAAAAAAGGGTAAAAGTTGTTCATCATGATTTGAAAGCTCAGCTTAATCCTGAAATTTGCGCAACAATTGGTAGGATAGATTATATTAGTCATCTCGCTGCAGGTTCTCATGTTGACAGATCT
>JAQXAG010000073.1 GCA_029253045.1 Fidelibacterota bacterium
GTTTGGTTTTTTTTCTAATGATCCAATATTTTTTTTCACCAAATATTGTATTTGATTCACCTTTACTAAATATTGACGGAGTGGAAGTGAGCTCTCAAACATTAAATAAAAATTTTTACTCTACAGATTCTTATTTGAAAAAAAATATTGGATCATTAGTAGAAATAAAACCAGCCAATAACTCTGCAGTACAAGGAGCTTTATTGGATATAAATTCTTCATCTATATCTATAAGTACCAATAAAGGGCTTATGGTTTTCCAACGATCTAGAGTAGAATATATTTCATTAAAAACTAATCAAGTTCAAAATAAATTTACTCCGCAAATTTCATGGGAAATTTTTTCTGAGGGCTTAGATAGCGTAACTGCAGATTTGACTTATTTAACTTCAGGTTTTAGTTGGAAACCTATTTATAAATTATTTCTTAAGAGTAGTGATACTAGTGCAGTGCTTAGCATAGATGCTGAAGTAGTAAATGGCTCGAATATGAATCTACTTGGAGTAGACATTAAGGTTGTAGAAGGCCTTATTCCTGTTACCAATAATAAAACATCTAGCAATATGGGGATGGTTGCTTCTAGAGGAATCTCTATGACAGAAAGAGTCAATCAGTTAGGAGATTTTTATATTTTCAGCTTAGGCACCAATTTGAATTTAAAAGCACTTGAAACAATACAATTTCCTTTAATGCCTAAGACGCAGATTGCATATGAAAAAAAATATATTTTTGAAAATTCAGAACGCGATCAGAAAGATGAGCCACTTAGTATTGAAATCTCTTTTGAAAATTCTAGAGACAATAATCTAGAATTACCTCTACCATCAGGAGCGATATATCTTTATGAAGAAAATATGAATGGTGAACTATTTTTTATTGGAAAAAATACCTTAAGCGCATTATATAAGGGTGGTAGTGCTGTATTAGATGCAGGTAAAGCATTTGATATTATAGGTAAGCGTAGAATTCTAAATTTTGATCGTCAAAATAATAGCGAAGAATCAACAATATCACTTCAAATAGTTAATACATCTACAGAGTCTATCAAAGTTAAAGCTATTGAAAAGATTGTTGGAGATTGGGTTATTAAGGAATCTTCAAGTATGTACATCAAAGACGATGCATCTTCTATTTACTTCCCATTAGAAATTGAACCTAATAGTACGGAAATGATTACTTATACATATAGAAAAGAATGGAAGTAATGTCCATTTATGGAACTCAATAATCCTTCTAATTTATTAGAAACTCCTATTCAATACATCAAGGGTGTTGGTCCGAGAAGGGCTCAGGTGCTAGAATCACTCAATATTCACACCATTAAAGACCTTTTATATTATTTTCCAAGAAAGTACTTAGATAGAACATCAATTCACCTTATAGGCTCTATTAAAACAGATATGGAAGTTAATATAGTTGGTAGAGTAAAATCGGTTAATCTAAGAAAGATGAAACGTGGGAGTTTTTTAACAGCAACACTTGCAGATCATACTGGCTCAGTCAGATTGATGTGGTTTAATGGATCTGATTATATCTATCAATCTTTAAAAGCAGGAGATTTGATAGCTGTTCATGGTAAAGTTGCTGATTATAAAGGAAATGTTCAGATTGTTCATCCTGAATATGACAAGTTGAATGCAAACGAAATATCACTTAGTACTGGATTTGTCATTCCGGTTTATCCTTTAACAGAAGATTTAAAGAAGTCAGGACTTGATAATAGAAACTTAAGAAAGATTATCTATCTTGCTCTAGATTCTTTAAGTGAAATTGAAGATCATTTTGATAAAAAGCAGCAAGAAGACTTTAAAGTTTGCTCTCTCAATTCCGCACTAAGAAATATTCACTTTACTACTAGCATTGATAAATTAGAAGAGTCAATCCATAGACTTAAATTTGATGAACATTTCTTTTTACAAATTCTTCTCGCATTAAGAAAAAATAAAATCAAGGAAAATCGTTTTACTCCAATAGGATTTAAAACCAAATACTATAACCAGATATTGAAAAACTTAAACTTTGAATTAACTGGTAGTCAAAAACAAGTTCTTAGAGAAATAATAGATGATTTTTTATCAGAAAATCCAATGAATCGTATGATTCAAGGAGATGTTGGTTGTGGAAAAACAATTGTATCAATTTTAGCATCGTCCGTAGTTGTTGAAAATGATTATCAAGTTGCAATTATGGCTCCTACTGATCTATTAGCAAAGCAATTATATAAAAACTTCAAGGCAGTATATGAAAAATTAGGCGTTGAATGTTCGTTGCTTGTTGGTAGCCTGAAAAGTAAAGATAAGAAAAAAGTACTCGAGTCTATTAAGGCAGGAGATTCAAAGATAGTTATTGGTACTCATGCTTTATTTCAAAAGGATGTAGCATTCAAAAATTTAGGCTTATCAATTATTGATGAACAACATAGATTTGGAGTAAACCAAAGACAAATGTTACTCAAAAAATCCTCTGTTCCTAATTTAATGGCAATGACAGCTACACCAATACCTAGAACTTTAGCTATAACTTATAATGGGGATATGGACTTATCTATTATTGATGAGTTACCAAAAAATAGACCAGATATATTCACATCTCATATTGAGAAAAATAATTTAGATACTGCATATAATTTTATTCGTGAAAAGGTATCAATAGGAGGTCAAGCTATAGTTGTTTATCCGCTCATTGAAGAAACTGAAAAGCAAGATCTTGATGCTGCATCCGAATCATTTGATTTATTGACACAAAATATCTTTCCAGACTTAACTGTGGGATTGATGCATGGGAAATTAGATTCAGATCAAAAAAATAAAGTAATGGAACAATTTATGAACCATGAAATTCAGATTTTAGTATCAACTACTGTTGTAGAAGTTGGGATTGATAATCCAAATGCATCAGTTATACTAATTAATAATTGTGAAAGATTTGGACTAAGTCAATTACACCAATTAAGAGGAAGAGTGGGTAGGGGAGAATTAACAAGTTATTGTATACTCTGTAGTGATAGTGAATCTCCTAATACAAAACAACGTTTAAATGTATTAACAAAAAGTAGAAATGGATTCGAAATTGCTGATGAAGATTTAAAATTAAGAGGGCCGGGAGAATTTTTTGGTGAAAGACAAAGTGGATTTATTAAATTCAGAATTGCTGATTTAACTACTGATGGACCAATTATTAGAAGTGCTAGAATGAAAGCTTTTGATATTATTCATAATGATGCAAATTTAGAGGCTCCAAGCAATAGTTTGATTAAGGAGAGATTTGATAATGAATATTTACAACTATTTTTAAAAACAACAGTTAATTAGAGGAAGAAAAATGACAACAAAACCTTATACAGAAAAACAACTTTTTGATTCACTGATTTCTCAATCAGTATATGGTGTATGGATTGCTTTAGGAAAAATACAAAATCCCATGACTAACGAGATGTCAGTAGAGTTAACACAAGCATCTATTCAAATTGATATGTTAGATATGATTAATAATAGAATGCATGCTAGTCTTACAGATGATGAAAAAGAGTATTTAGATAAAGTATTATCAGAATTAAAAATGAATTATGTAGAAGTTGAAAAAGCTGAAGATGCAAAACCTATTGAAGAGTCTTCTACTGATTCAATAGATGAGTCTAAAGTAGAATCTGAAAAATAAATTGAGTTTTTTTACATCTTATAGTAAAAAATTAGAATATATAATTGCTGGATTTTTATTTCTTATAACATTCGGTATTTATTTATCTACAATGGCACCAACAGTATCTTTTTGGGATACTGGAGAATTTATTGCTACTTCATATATCTTGGGGATACCTCATCCACCAGGCAGTCCATTATTTTTATTAATTGGTAAGTTATTTACTCTAATTCCAATTAGTTCAGATATTGCTTTTCGTATGAATATATTTTCTCCGCTTATTAGTGCGGCTACTATTAGTTTGCTCTTTCTTATTTGCAATCAATTCATTGACAGGCTTGATAGCAAAGATAATGTGAAGCATTTTAAAATGTGGTCCTCTGTAGTTGCATCACTTACATTTGCATTCACGCATAGTCATTGGTTTAATGCAGTAGAAACTGAAGTATATGCTTTTAGCGGATTTATGACAGCTTTAGTAGTATATCTTATTCTAATCTGGTCAAGAGATAAGGATAAGCCTTACAGTGCAATGTATTTGATGGGCATTGTGTATGTTATTGGCTTAGCAACAGGAGTACATTTACTAAACTTGCTAACAATACCTTTCATAGGATTAATTATCTATTTCTCTACTTCAACTTTTTCAACCAAAAATCTATTTCTTACATTAGGTCTTTCATTATTAGCATTTATTATTATTCAGAATGGTATTATTAAAGGTTTCCCGGCTATTGTATCAAAAATAGGTTTTGCAGGATTACTATTTTTTATAGGAGTGCTATTTTATTTACTTTATAGTAGCATAAAAAAACAAAAGACAATCTTATCACTTATTTATACTTCTTTATTCTTAATTATTATTGGTTATTCTACATATTTTTCAATCTTTATCCGTTCGGGACAAGATCCAAATATTGATGAAAATAATCCTGAGACAATAGAAGAAGCCATTTCTTATTTAAATCGTGATCAATATGGAGCGATGTCGATACTTCCAAGAAAATTTAATAATCTTCCGTCAAAAATTTCTATAGTAGGTAGCCCAGAATACCCAGATTTTGAATTTTCTAGCAAACAAAACTATAACTATATAACTCATGATATGTCATCACAAGTAAGTTTTCTTTGGACTTATCAGATTAATAAGATGTATGTAAGATATTTCTTATGGCAATTTGCGGGTAAGGGACCTAGTAATGATTCTTTTGTATCAGACTTCGGAGCATCACCTAAACAAGATGGAGTAGATTGGAGACAATTTGGATTACCTTTAGCGCTCGCCATGGGTTTATTTGGTGCATATTTCCATTTCAGAAAAAATAGATATGATGCATTTTCATTGTTGGTATTGTTTATTATGACAGGCCTTGCAATTATTTTCTATTTAAACCAAGACAGTCCTCAAGCAAGAGAAAGAGATTACTCTTATGTTGCAAGTTTCATGGCATTTTCGATATGGATCTCTATAGGAATATTTAGAACAATTAATTATATAAGTGATACCTTTTTAGAAAAATCTATTAAGCTTAATGCATCCTACTTTATGATATCTATGTTCCTAGTTTTTATGCCAATAAGGATGTTGATTGCAAATTATGATCAACATGACAGAACTGGTAATTACATAGCATGGGATATGGCATATAATATGTTACAAACTTGTGATCCAGATGCAATTTTATTCACTAATGGAGATAATGACACTTTCCCTTTATGGTATCTACAGGAAGTTGAAAAAATTAGAACTGACGTAAGAGTAGTTAATTTAAGTTTATTAAACACACCGTGGTATGTAACTCAGCTCAGAGATAAAGAAGATTCTTTTATTTCTATGACAGATAATGAAATCCAAAATCTGGATTTTAAAAAATGGTCAGCTAACACTATATCTATCAATGCTCCATCTGATGAATTAAATCCAGAAGGTATTATCGAATGGGAATTAAAACCAACCTATCTTGATGTAGCTTTGCGTATCCAAGATTTAATGGTACTAAGAATTATCAAAGATAATAATTGGAAAAGACCAATATATTTTGGTGTAACAGTTTCTCCAACTAGTATGTTGAATTTAGAAGATTATTTAACAATGGAAGGCTTAGCTTATCGATTAATCAATAATAAGTTGTATCCCATTAATCAAGAAAAGATGTCTAATAATTTATTGCCATTTGTTGGTAGCAAAGATTGGTTTAAAGATTATGATTCTAACAAAAATTCTATCGAAGATTTATCTATATCTAAAGAGTATCAGCCTGGATACATATATAGAAATCTAGCCAATAAAAATGTTCATGTTGATAGACAGATTGGAAGGTTAATTCAGAACTATCGTACAGGCTTTACTCGGTTAGCTATATCACACTATCTTGATGATAATTTTCAGAAAGCTGAAATGGTATTATTAGATATGGAAGATAAAATGCCTAGCGCGGTAATTAGTATTCCCTCAAAAGATCTTCAATATCAAATCTCACAGATATATAATGGGGTTGGTAATAAGGAGAGAGTAAAGTATCACTTAAAAGAGCTCACACAAAGAGATGATATTGATATGGAAGATTATTTACTATACGGTAAGACATTCATTCAAAATTTGGATGATTATGAAGAAGCAAAGATAATCTTTAAAACTATATATGATAACTTTCTAATTATTGAAAGAGCAATTGAAAAACAAGGATTTACATCTACTAAGATTACAGTAGAAGAATGGCAATCTTGGCAACAGACTTTGCCTGAATTAGTATTTCTTCTTTATTTATGTCATAGAGAATTAGAGGAATATGATGAAGCAATTAAATTAATTCAGGATTGGATAGTTCGAAGCCCTGAAGATACAGATGCAAGCCAATTGTTAGATGAAATTGATAAATTAAAAGGTCTATGAAATTAGTCTCAATTATTATTCCTCATTATAATGGGAAAGAACTTTTATATAATTGCATTAACTCAATCTACCAAAATATCCAGATAGAAAATTTTGAAATCATTATAGTAGATAACGGATCTACAGATGATTCTGTTCAAAATATAGAGCAGCTATTTTCAGATATAGTTATTATTACTAATGAAACTAATGTTGGGTATAGCGGTGGTTGTAATATCGGAGCACAAAATGCAAAAGGTAAATATTTACTATTTTTAAATAACGACACTGAACATTCAAAAGAGTGGGTAGAAAAATTAGTAAACTTTCTTGATAGTCATCCAGATGCTTTTGCAGTACAGCCTAAAATATTGAATATTAAAAATAAAGAGTATTTTGATTATGCCGGTGGTGCAGGTGGTTTTTTAGATCATTTTGGATTTCCTTATGTAAAAGGTCGCATTTTTAATACACTAGAAAAAGATACTGGCCAGTATGATGAGCCTTCAGAAATATTTTGGTCATCTGGAGCGGCCATGATGGTTAGGGCAGACATATTCAATCAATTAAATGGATTTGACGAAGTGTATTTTGCATATATGGAAGAAATAGATTTATGCTGGAGAGCTCAATCGCTAGGATATAAAATTTGGTCTGTACCAGATACATTAATTTATCATTATGGAAAGCAGACTATTAAGCAAAATACTATCAAATCACATTATTTGAATCATAGAAATTCTTGGATTTTATTTTTTAAGAATTCTTTCACCTTTGACTACGGACTCTTAATCATTCAAAGATTATTGCTGGATTGGATGGCTTTGATTTACTCAATTATTTCTCTTGATGTAAGAAGGTTCATTGCCATATTGAGAGCAGAATTATGGCTATTATTTTCTATAAATAAAATAATGAGTCTTAGAAAAAACAATCATATTGTCCAGCTAGATAATATTTATAACGGCAGCATTGCGTTAGATTATTTTTTTAAAAGAAAAAAATATTTTTCTCAGATTGACGATAAAAGTTCTTTATAAATATCATCTCTTTGAGAATCTAAATAAATCATTTCTTGTAGCAATTTTTTCTGACCTAATTTTTGCATCATCTCACCAATTTTTTTACCATGAAACTTTAAAAATGTATTAGTATAAATTTCTTGATTATAATTATCTACTACCTCATTCAAGTTCTTTACTATGGAATCTAATGCATCGCCACATGCATCTATTTCCCCATTTTCGAATAGTTCATATGCAAGATAGGTTGAGAATCTTAATTTCCTTAATCCAACATTTTCTGTCAATAGATTGATGAGTATAATTCGCTGATCCCATCCTCTAGAAAAATTAGAAGCACTAGCACGAACTGCAACAGATCGTGCTTTTTCATAATGACTATTACCACCTAAGTTTGACCAAGTATCTAGCTCTGCTCCTAATATAATATTTCCATAAAATCCCAGTAGACTTGAAAGAGGGTCGAAGTAAACACTGTCATAGTAAAGTGAGTTATTTTGATTTAAAACAAAATTTGAACCTTTATCAAAAAAATGTAAATCTTTATTGTTACTAAATAAAGATTGAATCCCATATGCTTGTGTACTGCCTATATTGGCATTTCCTTCAAACAAAATTTGAACATTAATATTAATTTCTAAGTCACGGTATTCTTCATTCCAAACAGTATATTCATAAAACTTTTTAATATTGTTTTGTAGTTGGAACAAAGATACTTTTTCATCTGCTTTTAGAAGGCGATCATCAAATGAAACCGTAGCTTCTTTGAATTGAGCGCTTAAAAGCGAAAAGAAGAAAAATAATACAATATATTTATTTAGTTTTTGTAGCATAATAGATAGATATATTTTTTAATTTACAAAATGACTTTAATTAAAGACACACTTAAGGAAAATAAGCGATTATATCGTATATCTAAGATAATTAGTGATTTATCTGAAGAAACAAAAGTACCGGCTTTTCTTGTTGGTGGTTGTGTTAGAGATTTATTACTCGAGCCAGAAAAACATTCAGTAGATATTGATATAATGGTTGAAGGAGATGGAATCGAATTTGCCCATAAGCTAGGTAAAAAATTAAAAGTATCTACTGTAGTCCCATTTCCAAAGTTTGCTACAGCTCGTATACCATATAAAGAGTGTGAAATCGAAGTTGCTTCTGCTCGTTTAGAGTCATATGACCCTAAGTCACGTAAACCAAAAGAAATTATTATGACAGATATTAATGAAGACTTACAGCGAAGAGATTTTACTGTAAATGCTATGGCAATCTCATTACAAAAAAATAATATGGGTATGCTTATTGATCCTTTTGATGGACTTAAAGACTTAAGCGCAAAAATATTACGTACCCCTATGATTGATTCTGATGTAACATTTTCAGATGATCCATTGCGTATGATGAGAGCAGCTTATTTCTCAGCAAAATTAGGAATGGAAATAGATACACAATGCTTAGAAGCAATTAAAAATAATGCAGAAAGAATCTCTATAGTTTCTCAAGAGAGAGTAACGAATGAATTATTAAAGATTTTAGGTACCGATAAGCCTTCTATTGGATTTATTTTGCTTCAAGAAGCTGGATTGCTCCAATATGTTTTCCCAGAAATTTCAGTAATGTACGGCTTAGATCAAACCAGTGAATACCATCATAAAGATATTTTCTTTCATACCTTGGAGGTTGTTGATAATGCAGCAAACCTATCAGATAAACTAGATTTAAGATTAGCTGCATTAGTCCATGATATTGCAAAACCTAACACTAGAAGAATAGATAAAAAGAAAGGGTATACTTTCTACGGCCATGATGATTATGGTGCTCGAATGCTAAAAAAGATATCAGAGCGTATGAAATTTTCAAACAAAACTAGAGACTACATTGTCAAGCTTACCGCCTTACATTTGCGTCCTATTAGTTTGGCAAAAAAAGAAGTAACTGATTCTGCCATTAGAAGATTGATTGTGGATGCATCAGATGATGCAAAAGACCTGATGTTATTATGTCGTGCTGATATCACAACCAAAAACCCAAATAATGTTAAAAAGTATTTAGCTAATTTTGATCGAGTAGATAAACGTATTCAAGACGTTATTGAAACAGATGAATTACGAGCATTCCAATCTCCTGTGAGAGGGCATGAAATTATGGAGATGTTCAATTTATCAGCAGGTAAAAAGGTGGGTGAAATTAAAAAATTAGTTGAGGAAGCAATATTAAATGGAGATATTAAAAATACTCATTCTGATGCAATGTCTATGCTTGAAGAGTTAAAACAATCAAAAAAGTTTTAATAATTATTATTTTACTTTTTCAGTTTATGATAGTCATACATATGTGACATAGATTATATATTTTTTTTTATTTATTGTGAAACTTTTTAGCTACTTTCAGGTCTAATTAATTGTAGAAAATTATGAGGGTAAAAATTAATTGTAGGAGATTATGAACAAATATATTGTAACTATTTTATTCTTTATTTCAACATCTATAGCACAGTCACTAACTGTAGATGAGTGTGTACGTATTGCATTAGAAAACAAACCATCGCTCAAGAGAGCAGAACAAGATGTGACTATCGCCAGATTGAATCGTGCTTCAACTGGTGCACTGATGCTACCATCTGTTAATGCAAGTAACTCTTTTAGCGAAACAACTTATGGGAATAGTTCTTCAGAAGCCTCTGAAAGGTATAGCGGGGGAGTAAGTTTATCTCAAAGCTTATTTAATTTTGGTACAAAAATTAACACCCTTAAACAAAGTGATAACACATATAATACTGCAAAGCAGCAAAAAAGACAGGCAAAAGCACGTATTAT
>JAQXAG010000064.1 GCA_029253045.1 Fidelibacterota bacterium
AAAGTAAAAGATCTATCTTTATAAACTGTTATGATTACAGGAGTTAACATTCCCTGCAATTCCTTTGTCTTCTCATTAAATGCATTGCAAAAATCCATAATATTTACACCGTGCTGACCTAAAGCAGGTCCAACTGGTGGAGCGGGATTTGCTTGTCCAGCTGCAATTTGTAATTTAATAAGTCCTGTTTTTTCTTTTTGTGCCATTTTTAATTCTCTATTAGTATTTGATTAAAGCTTAATTCAATTGGCGTCGGACGACCAAAAATATTGACATTTACTTTAATTCTGTTTTTATCATTAATCTCTTGAATAAGACCATTAAAGTCCTTGAAAGGTCCATCAATTACTTTGACTGAATCTCCAACTTTAAATGGTATTTCTTCCATTACTTCTACTGAATCATCATCTCCATCAAAAGAACCAATAATTCGTTTAATCTCAGCATCGTTTAGTGATTGAGGATTGCCTTTAGGTCCTACAAAACTCATTACCCCATCAATACCTTCAATAAAAAATTTTGTTTCGTTATTCATTTCCATTTTCATCAAAATGTAACCTGGAAAGAATACTTTTTTCTTTACCTGTTTTTTTCCATTTTTAATATCAACTACATTTTCAGTTGGTATCAAAATATCTTCAACGTTTTCAGCTAAATCTTTTTCGTATTCAAGTTCACGGAAAATATTATCTTTAATTTTTTCCTCTTTACCTGACATTACTCTCAAACTATACCAATTCATAATACCGCTCTCACTAATTTTTGAATTACCCAATCAACTCCAAACAAAAATACAGCAAACATTAAGAAAAAAATGATAATAAGATAGGTCGATCCTCTTAATTCAGAGTAGTTTGGCCAAGAAACTTTATTCATTTCAAGGTATACTTGATTTAAAAAATCTTTTACCGCTTTCAACATACTTTTCCCTTTTTGCAGGTGAGGCAGGAATTGAACCCGCAACCCCCGGTTTTGGAGACCGATGCTCTACCAATTGAGCTACTCACCTATTTGCTATTTTTACTTTATTTCTTTAAAAAGAACATGCTTGCGAGCTACAGGGTCAAACTTTTTATATTCAAGTTTATCAGGATGCTTACTCTTATTTTTCGTAACAGTGTAGCGATATCCTGTCCCTGCAGAACTCTCAAGTCTTACAATTGCTCTTTTACTATTGCCTGCCATATTTAGTTTTCAATAGCAGTAACGACGCCAGCCCCTACTGTATGTCCACCCTCTCTAATAGCAAACCTTAGCTCTTGATTCATAGCAATCGGTGTAATTAGTTCAACTGACATCTCAACATTATCTCCAGGCATAACCATTTCAGTTCCCTCTGGTAATGTAACAACTCCAGTTACATCTGTAGTTCTAAAATAGAACTGAGGTCTATAGTTATTAAAGAATGGAGTATGTCTTCCGCCTTCTTCTTTTTTCAAAACATATACATTTGCTTTGAACTTAGTATGAGGAGTGATTGAACCTTTAGCAGCTGCAACCATACCTCTTTTTAAATCATCTTTCTCAATACCTCTCATTAAAAGACCAGCATTATCTCCTGCTTCTCCTTCATTGAGTGTTTTTTGGAACATTTCTACTCCTGTAATAGTAGTAGTCATGTCAGAACCCATACCAATAAGCTCAACTTCGTCGCCGACCTTGATCTTACCTGATTCAATTCTTCCTGTTCCAACAGTTCCTCTACCTGTAATACTAAATACATCCTCGACAGGCATTAAGAACGGCTTATCTAGCGCTCTTTCTGGTTGAGGGATAAAACTATCACAAGCGTCCATTAATTCAGTAATACATTTTGTTGCTTCCGCATCACCACGGTTTTCAAGTGCCTTTAATGCACTACCCTTGATAATTGGAGTATTATCTCCATCAAATTTGTATTCGCTTAACAGGTCTCTTAGTTCCATTTCCACTAACTCTAAAAGCTCTTCGTCGTCTACTTGATCTACTTTGTTCATAAAAACAACTAGACTAGGAACATTTACTTGACGAGCTAAAAGTACGTGCTCGCGAGTTTGAGGCATAGGACCATCTGCAGCACTAACAACAAGGATTCCACCATCCATTTGTGCAGCACCAGTAATCATATTTTTAATATAGTCAGCGTGACCAGGACAGTCAACGTGAGCATAGTGACGATTAGCAGTCTCATACTCAACGTGAGCTGTTTGAATTGTAATACCTCTTTCTTTTTCCTCGGGTGCATTATCAATAGTGTCAAAATCACGTTGTTCAGCCAACCCTAAATCAGCTTGGGTTTGTGTAATAGCTGCTGTTAACGTTGTTTTACCATGATCTACGTGACCAATGGTACCAATATTACAGTGAGGCTTATTTCTTTCAAATACTTCTTTAGCCATTTTTTACTCTCCTCTTTTTTTTAATCATAATTAAAATCTTTTTCTTGAGCCTACGACCGGGATTGAACCGGTGACCTCTTCGTTACCAACGAAGTGCTCTACCTACTGAGCTACGCAGGCAATAAATCTTGAGCGAGTGACGCGATTCGAACGCGCGACCCTCAGCTTGGAAGGCTGATGCTCTACCAGCTGAGCTACACTCGCAAAACCTGTGGGCAAAGAAGGATTCGAACCTCCGTAGACTTACGTCGGCAGATTTACAGTCTGCTGCCTTTAACCACTCGGCCATTTGCCCGAAATCCTAATACTCAATACTACCTGATAGTAGGACAAAAATTTTCAAATATCTTACTCTTACCCAAAAACTGAGCCGGCGAGAGGACTTGAACCCCCGACCTAGTGATTACAAATCACTTGCTCTACCAACTGAGCTACACCGGCAATGTACTTTTGTATATACCTATACACGCACGCGTAGGTAAAAGCCACGAAATATAAGAAGAATTAGGAGGAAAACAAATTATTTCTTTTGAATGAGTTTTTGTCCATCAGCAGTATCTTCAACATGCCAACCTAAAGACTCAATTTTATCACGTAATATATCCGACATTTTCCAATCAAGATTTTTTCTAGCTTCTTGACGAGAATTGACTAAATCTTGCACCTCAACTGGCGTTTCCTTTGATTCTAAATTATCAAAATCAATTATGTCAAAAATGGAATTAAATAATTTTAAAAAAATTAGGGTTTTTTCTTTATCTGAATCGTTTAATGAATTATTTGCAATTTTTTTATTTATTTCTGATAAAAAACTAAAAAAAACTCCGATAGCTTCTGCCGTATTTAAATCATCATTTAAAGAGTTGATAAAACTATGATGTTGGCTTGAAAATTTTAATTCAATATTTTCAATATCGTGTAAATCAAAATTTTGTGCAAATCTTTCAATTTTCTCAATCATTTTTTTACATTCATCTAATTTTTTGTAACTAAAAGATACTTTTGTTCTATAATGAGCTGATAATAGAAAAAGCCTTACGACGCTTGATCCATGTTTTTTAATTAGGGAATTAACATCTACAAAATTTCCAAGAGATTTACTCATTTTCTCATCATCCATATTTAAATGTTCGGCATGCAGCCAGTAGTTTGATAAGTTGTGACCTTGAATTGCTTCAATTTGTGCACTTTCGTTCTCATGGTGAGGAAATTTTAAATCGATTCCTCCGCAATGAATATCTAACTGGCCCTTAAAAAGAGTTTTTATCATAACAGCACATTCAGTATGCCATCCAGGCCTTCCTTTTCCCCATTGACTATTCCAAAAGATATTACCATCTGAATCTTTTTTTGCTTTCCATAATGTAAAATCATTTACATTTTTCTTTGATAATTCATTGTCTTCAACTTGTAATTCATCGTCAATATTTACAAATTTTCCATATTTTGGATAACTTTCTATATCAAAAAAAACATTTCCATCAATTTCATAAGCAAAATTTTTTTCAATTAAAGTCTGTATGAATTCAATCATTTCGTCAACATATTCAGTTGCTCTCGGATTATGATTATTAGGTAAAATCTTCAACGAATGTGATATTTCTTTGAAAGATAATTCATATTTTGAAGTTATTTCTTTTAAAGAAGAATTTTCTTGATTAACTCGATCAATTATTTTGTCATCAATGTCTGTGATATTCACTGCTGTTACAGTATTATAGCCATTCATTTTGAGAACTCTATTTAGTAAATCATAAAATACAAATGTTCTAAAATTTCCAATATGAGGATCATTATAAACTGTAGGACCACACCCATATGTTTTAACTCTTTTATTTGATAGAGGTCTAAAATTTTCTTTCTTACTTGAAAGCGAGTTATAAAGTTTTAAGTTCATTTTTCTAAAGACAATTTAATGATTTTATCAATTAAATCTTCAAAAGATAATCCTACTGCTTTTGCTGCCATTGGAAATAAGCTCGTTTCTGTCATCCCTGGTAATGTATTTATCTCTAATAACCAGCATTTGTCATTTTTATCTAATCTAAAATCTACCCTTGAATATACCTTACAATTCAATAATCGGTGAATTTTTAAAGCAATATCTTTAATCTCATCTGACTTTGATTCAGATATATCTGCAGGACATATATAGTTAGATGCTCCTTTAGTATATTTTGCTTTATAGTCATATATACCATGATTGGCTTTTATCTCTATTATAGGAAGTGCATCATTTCCTAGAATTGAAACTGTAATTTCACGTCCTTCAATGTACTCTTCAATGATTGCATGAGTATCGTATTCAAGCGCAAAATCTAATGCATGTGAAATTTTATTTTTGTCATCTATAATTGAAAAACCAACCGAACTACCCTGTTTGTTTGGCTTAATAACAGACTTTCTAAAATTATAATTATAGTTATTAAAATTTTCCTTACCAATAGTAGTAAAATATGGAGTTAAGATATTACTATCCTTAGCAGTTTTTTTTGTAAAACTTTTGTCAAAACAATTTTTAGAAGAATTTGACATAGAGCCATTATATATAATATTGTTTTCATCTAAAATGGATTGTATTGAACCATCTTCTCCAAAAACTCCATGCAATGCCAAGAATACAAAATCTACTTTCGCGAGATCAGCAAGAATACTATCAATATTGTTTGTCGCTAAATGAAATTCAGAAATCTTATGTTCGAGTTTTTTACAAGCATCAATAATTGCTTTACCAGAATTCATAGAAACTTCAGCTTCGGAAGAATCTCCTCCATAAATAATACCTATATTGATAATAATTCCTTTGCTGCCTCTAATAAATTATTAGATATTAGATCTGCTCGACATGTTGATTTTACTTCATCAAGATAGTCTTCACCCATTCCCGTCAATAAAAATATTGTTTTCATATTAAGCCTATCTCCGACTTGCATATCTACAATAGAATCTCCAATCATTAAACTTTTTGATATATCAATATTAAACTCTTCTTTTGCTTTTACAAACATTCCTATGCCAGGCTTTCTCATAGAATCATAACCTTCATCGTAATTATCAGAGAAATATATCTTTTTTAGAGGTAAATTTCTCTTTTCAAATTCTTTGTAAATAAAACTATTTATTTCTTCTAAATTTTCTAAATCAATTTTGCCTGAAGCTAAGCCTGATTGATTGGTGACAATGATAAACTTGTCAGTATATTTGCTAAATATTTTTAGCGCTTCAAATGCATAATCAAAGAAATGATAATCAGAAAGACTATTTATATAACCGTAAGGATCATGACAAGTTTATCATTG
>JAQXAG010000108.1 GCA_029253045.1 Fidelibacterota bacterium
GAAGAATTGGGAGATTTGCTACTTAATGTTGTATTTCAAGTTGTTTTAGCAAATGAAAAGAAAGAGTTTAATATGGATGAGGTGATAAGTGACATTAATGAAAAAATAGTTACTCGTCATCCACATATATTTAGCAATGATAGCGATGATAATCAATCTTCAAAGCAGAAGTGGGAACTTAATAAAAAAAAGCAGAAGAATAGAAACTCAATCCTAGATGGAGTCCCAAATTCTTTATCTCCATTAATTGTTTCTCATAGACTCCAAGATAAGTCTGCTGCCGTTGGTTTCGAATGGGAGTCGATTAATCAAGTTATCAGTAAGATAGATGAAGAGCTAGATGAGTTAAAATTAGGAATTAAGAAAAAAGATCAATCTAATATAGAAGAAGAAATTGGAGATTTGTTAATCACTATCGTTAATTTATCTAGATTTCTCAACATTTCTTCTGAATTAGCACTGCAAAAAGCTAATAAGAAATTCTATCGTAGATTTACTAAATTAGAAAAACTAATTTTATTGGATAAAAAAATTATTAATTATTTGTCATTAGATGAATTAATGGAATATTGGAAAAGAGTAAAAAATGAAGAAAAATAAAATCATAGGAATAACATTCGGATCATTTGATTTATGCCATTATGGCCATGTATTAATGTTTGAAGAGTGTAAAGAGTATTGTGATTATTTAATTGTAGGTGTTCAGTCAGATCCTTCAATAGATCGCCCAGAAAAAAATTCACCAATTCAATCTCATAAAGAAAGATTAGGACTGGTTAGTTCTATTAAATTTGTTGATGAAGTAAGAGAGTATACAACTGAAAGTAGCCTGATTGAGTTATTACAAGAGATCAATCCTGATGTTAGAATATTAGGAGCTGATCATAAAGGAAAAAACTTTACAGGACATGAATTAGAGATTAAGTGTATTTTTAATTCCAGGGATCATGGTTATTCAACTAGCGAACTCAGAAAAAGAGTATATAACGCTGAGAAAAAATAGACTTATCTTGTCAGATTATAAAAAATTATACTTGATCCAACTTTAAAAAATTCTTCATCCTCTTCCTGCCAATAATTTATTAAGCTATTATTTTTAATAGCAAGAATAGATAGTTTTTTATTGATAAATATACCTTCTAATTCCAAGCTTGTTTGGCCAAGATTAATATTAAAAGGATTATCTATAAATAGCTCGTCCAATGAAAGTGATTTCTTTTTTGACTGAGGTAATATCTTATTTAAGAAAATAGAAAAGGTGTAGTCAGATGTGATATTATCCAATATTAATAATCCGCCTTGTTTCAAATGATTTTGCAATAAAGAGGCATCATCATTATTTAATTTAAGATAGTCATTATTACAGACCAATATGATGGGATAGGATGATATATTATTGCTAGATAAAGTAATATTATTGTCAACAGATAAAGAAATATTTGCTCTCTTATCAAGATAATTAAGCATATTGAGTGTAGATGTTTTGTCGCATTCACCTATCAATAACATTTTTTGATTCTGAGCAAATAAAGCAGACTGCAAGAAGACAATTAGTGCTATAAATATTGTTATAAAGTTTTTCATCATTATTAAGAATTTAGGTTTTAATTTTCTTTAAATGAACAAACAGAAATCAATTCTTAAAATTTTATTTTTTCTATCAATTACTTTCTTGTATTCTCAGGATAAG
>JAQXAG010000013.1 GCA_029253045.1 Fidelibacterota bacterium
ATTATCAGGACAAAACAATGAATAATAGAAATATATCTATTCTATTTGACGTTCAAGAACTTTACTATTTACCTCAATATCTTCCTGTATATCATGAGTTTTTAAAACGTAATCAAGGCAATGCTTTTTTTGTATTTCACCATGGTAAATTTGATTCAATAATAAAGAGTATCATAAAATCAGAGAACTTGAATCATATGTGGGTTGAAAACAAGTCTGAAGCAAATGATTATTATATAAAAGAGAAAGCAGATTGGGTATTTTTTGGCAACACATTCCCATATCTTGATGAAGTTCATAAAGTAAGTAAAACAATTCAACTTGGTCATGGTGTTGGTCCAAAATCAAGTTATTATACCAAGTCAGATACTCCAACTACGGTAAGATTTGTTGAGGGAAAATATAGAACAGATCGTCTAAAAAGTATGTATCCTGATAATAATTTTATCGATGTTGGATTTGCTAAACTTGATCCTATTTTGAATGGTAATGCACCTAAATTTAATTTAGAAAGCTTAGGATTGAATCCATTAAAGAAAACTCTAGTTTATGCCCCTACTTTTTATCCTAGTAGCATTGAAAGATTTCCAAAAAAATTTCCTGAAGACTTAAAGGATTTCAATATAATGATTAAACCACATTATTTTTCATTAAGCCAGGAAAAATACAAAAAACAGCGCCAACTTCTTGAATATTGGTCAGAATATGATAATGTTTATTTAGCAAAAGTTACCGACTATTCACTCGTGCCCTTTATGGCAACGGCGGATCTTCTTATGAGTGATGCCTCATCAGCAATTATCGAATTTGCTGCTCTAGATAAACCGGTTATCTGGTGTAATTTCTTACAACTACGTTGGAATTATAGAGGTATTTTTTCTTACCGATTTAAGAACCGTATGGATAAAGATTATAATGAGTATTCTAAAATAGCTGTTCAATCTGACTCATATGAAGCATTAATAGACAATATTAAAGAACAGATATTAAATCCCACTTCTTTTTCAAAAAAACGGCTACAGTACGCAAATAAGTTAGCAGGTTCATTGGATGGAAAAGCAAGTCAAAGAATAATAGATTATTTATTAGAAAATAAATAAGTATTTTTCCCTATGAAAAAAATTGGATACACAACAGGTTGCTTTGATTTATTTCATATCGGCCATCTAAATATATTAAAACGAGCTAGATTAGAATGTGATTATCTTATCGTTGGAGTTACTAGTGATGAACTCGCAACATCCGCAAAAAATAAGAAGCTTGTTATTCCATTTCAAGAAAGAATGGATATTGTTGAGTCAATTAAATTCGTTGACGAGGTCGTGCCGCAAACTAGCTATAATAAAATGGAAGCTTGGAATAATTTAAAGTTTGATAAAATGTTCGTTGGTGATGACTGGAAAGGAACCGATGCATGGAATAAAATAGAAAAAGATTTTGAACCATGTGGCGTTGAAATTATATACTTCCCCTATACCACTCATACCTCAAGTACAATCTTAAGAGATATTTTAGATAAAATATAACTCCATTATAATTAATTCTTAATTTCATTCATGCATATTTTATATGGAATAGCTACTACTGGCAACGGTCACATCAGTCGCTCTAAAATCATCATAAATGCTCTAAAAGAAAGAGGCCATTCAATTGATGTCATATTAAGCGGAAGAGATGAGAAAGATCTTTTTGATATAGATGAGCTTAAGCCATATCAGGTTAAAAAAGGATTTACCTTTTCAAGTAATAAAGGTCGAATAAGCTATATTAAAACAGTATTAAAATCTAATCCACTTGAATTTCTTAACGATATAAAATCTGTGAAAAATGTATATGACCTAGTCATTACTGATTTTGACCCTATCAGTGCTTACGCTGCTAAAAAATATAAAATACCATGTATGGGTATAGGGCATCAATATTCGTTCTATCAAGATATTCCCATGACAAATAAAATGAAGTTTTCTAGCATATTTTTTCCAAAAATATATGCTCCTGTGAATTTTTCTATTCCTTTTCATTTTCACCATTTTAATCAACCTATTCTTCCACCATTTATTGATCCTATACTGCATAATAGAAGAGATAAGGAGGGAGTAGGTAATCATATATTAGTTTATTTACCATGGGAGAATTTAAACGACATGATTACAATATTAAAAACAGTACCAAGAGATTTTATCATGTATGCAGACGTTGAATATATAAAAGAGATTGAAAATATTACTTTAAAACCATTTTCAAATAAAAATTTTAAATATGATTTATTGAGATGTCTATGCTTGATTACCAATGCTGGATTTCAATTAACTTCGGAAGCATTATTTCTTGGAAAACCAATACTTTGTAAGCCTGTTAAAGGCCAGCCTGAACAAGAACATAATGCAAAAATACTTCATGACCTTGAATATGCCACTGTATCACATGAAATTAATGCATCTACGATTAAAGATTGGCTTCATACCAGTAAAAATATTAAAATAGATTTTTCAAATCCAATTGATGTAATAGTAGACATCATTGAAAATAGAGAGAAGGACTTTTCAAATGAAATTAATAGGCTATGGCAAATAGAAAAAATCTATTAGGCTATTCAGAGAAAAAGCTTGAGCAGTTTTTTCTTGAAATAAATGAACCGTCCTTTAGGGCAAAACAATTATTAAAATGGGTTCACCAACAAGGTGAATTAGATTTTTCAAATATGAGTAATTTCAATAAACCTCTTAGAGAGAAAATGAAAGAAATAGCTGTTTTAATACCTCCAAAACTGAAGCAAGTTTTAGTATCTGATGATGGAACTAAAAAATATTTAATTGAATTAGATTCAGGTTCTTCCATAGAAATGGTAAGGATACCTGAAAAGAAAAGAATAACTCTATGTATTTCTTCTCAAGCCGGATGTGCTCTCGCATGTACATTTTGTGCTACAGGGGCCCAGGGATTTGAGAAAAATTTAACCGCTGATGAAATTATTGGTCAGCTTTGGTTGGCAAACTTTCACGACAAAGAAGATACTCCAATTACTAATGTAGTATTTATGGGAATGGGAGAACCTCTTTTAAATTTTGAACCTGTGATGGAATCTGCTGAAATCATGCGCGATGAATCAGCATATTTTTTATCTAAAAAAAGAATAACTATTAGTACATCTGGATTAGTGCCTCAAATTAATAAGCTCGCCGAAAGAACAGATGTATCGCTTGCTATCTCCTTGCATGCAGCAGATGATGATTTGAGAGATATTATTGTTCCAATTAATAAAAAATATCCAATTGACGATTTATTAAATGCATGTAAAAACTATTTAACTGTGCATGAAGATAAACGATATGTCACAATTGAATATATCTTAATAGATGGTATCAATGACTCAATGTCCCATGCTAGAAATCTTAGTAAAATATTATCTGGACTTGCATGTAAAATTAATCTCATTCCCTTTAACCCTTTTGATGGATGTGATTACAAGCGATCTAATAACAGGAATATTGAAGCATTTAAAAAACATTTATTTGACAAAGGTTATATAACTACACTCAGAATAACTAGAGGTGATGATATTGACGGAGCATGTGGACAGCTTGTAGGAAATTTAAAGAAGGCAACTAAAGGGAAAAAAGTTGTAGAACGCCAAGCTATCGCTTAAGTATTTTGGCTCTCAAAATATTGTAATAAATCTGTAAAACCACCAATAGGAACATCATTAATAACAATCTGAGGAACTGTAGTTCCTTTTGTCATTGCTGCCATTTTCTCTCTACTGATATCATTTGCTTCGATATCTATGTCATTAAAAGAAAATCCATTTTCTGTTAAAAATCGTTTTGCCATCTTACAAGGGCCACACCAAGAAGCGCTATAAATTGTTATTTTTGTATTTTTTGGCTTTAACTTATTCATGAAAGAATATACCCAGGGTCACCCAAGAAAGAAAAAATATTTTTATTTCTTATCATATATAATATTAGCTAAAATAGCCTATGGAATTTGGATTATACTATTGGGGAATATTTGGAGGAGTAATACTGTTTGTATTCCTTGTCTCCTTACTTTTTAATCCCTAAGGAAAGATATTATTATGGAATTTATACAATCATTTGGAGAATATTTAATTGCTAACCCAGCGGCAATGATTGCCGTATCTCTTTATCAAGGTTTATGGTCAATGCTAGGATTGTGGTTTGCAGCAAGAAATGATCATAAAATTTGGTTTGTTGTGATAGCACTTTCTAACACTATGGGTATAATTGAAATCATTTACTTAGCAAAAAAGACAACATTTTTTAAAAACTTTAATATCAATGGGTAATAGACACTTTCCAACCGTTATTGCCCTTATTATGCTAGTAGCAATGCTAGGATTAATGAGTAATTGCCAAGTAAAAACGGATGTACCGTTAGAATACAACGCTCCTACTGATATTAGTGAACATCTTGATGAAAATGGTGAGCCAATGAAAAAGCGTATTGTGTCTTATGAATTTCAACGAGATAAAAAGAATCCTTGAAAAAAATACTCTCGATTGGCGTTTCTCTTGCCTGTCTTTATTTAGCATTCCAACAGGTTAATTTATTAGAAGTTTTAACTGCTCTATCCAATACTAATTTTTCTTATATAATTGCTGCTTTAATTGTTACAGCTATCTCTTTTTCTCTGAGAGCTTTAAGATGGAGAACTCTTTTAAAAAGCCCAAGATATCTTACCCTACAACATTACTCTTCATCCACACATATTGGATATTTTTTAAATAACATACTTCCGTTTAGAGCTGGTGATATCTTTCGTGCCAAACTATTATCGAATCATGACAAAGATATTAAACTGAGCTATTTGATTGGAAGTTTGGTTGGGGAAAAAATTATTGATCTATGGGTTGTAGGTCTCTTTACAATGATATTGATTCTATTAGGCTATACTAATCTGTTAGGTGCTCAATTTATATTAGCTGTTATTGCTATATCTTTTGTTAGTTCATTAATTATTTTTGGACGTCACACCCTATCTAATAAATTACTTATTTCATTTCCAGTATTAACGAATTTTGTCGGAGGATATAAGTTGGTATCAGAAAATAAAGTGCGTTTATTAAGCTGGTCTATGCTGTTATGGATAAGTTTTGTAGCATATGTTATCTTTTCATTACAAGCGATTGGAATCATATTGACGCTTGAGCAGGCTTTAGGACTAACAATTATATCTAGTATTGTTACTTCATTGCCTATTGCTCCGGCTGCAATTGGGACATATCATTTAGCGGTAATTTATTGTCTACATAATTTATATGGTTTCAATTTAGAGTTAGCACAAACAGGCGCTATTGTTATGCATAGCATTTTTCTACTATACAGTATTATTGTAGGTTATATATATTTAGTATCTGAAAATCTTAATATTGGATCGATAGTAAATGACGACAAAAACTAAAGGATTGCTTACCGTATTATTCGCCTATATCATGGCAATAGGCTTAGGATATCTTTCTATTTCATACACTCTTCACTTAGGAGATATGTTTCAAGTCTTTATTGCTGATATAATAGCAACATTTGTGATTTATGGTTTCAGTGTTGCATATAAAAACTCCTCATTCTATGATCCATATTGGTCGGTAATTCCCCCATTTATCCTCTTATTTTGGGTATGGAAACAAGACTTCGTATTAAGCGGGACTTCTAGCTTACTAATTTATGCTATGTTATTTTGGTCTATACGCTTAACAACAAATTGGATAAAAACTTGGGAAGGTTTACATCATGAAGATTGGCGCTATATTGATATGAGAAAAAAGTTAGGTAGCTCTTTTGAAATCCTAGGAAACTTTGGTGGTATTCATTTCTTTCCAACATTAATTGTATTTTTCTGCTGTATGCCAATGGGAGCAACTCTATCATTGCAAGAAGCTATTCCAGATACAAGTATGCAAGCATATGCTGGATTTTTTATATGTATTATAGGTGTTTTATATGAAATTATTTCTGATGCGCAACTTCATCGATTTAGAAAAGAAAATCCACACCAAAAAGGGATTATAAAAACAGGTTTATGGAATTATTCAAGGCACCCAAATTATTATGGTGAAATCTTATTCTGGTGGGGAATATTCTTATTCGGAAATGCATTTACTGGAATGACATATTTGATTCTTGCTCCTATTGCAATGACATTAATGTTTTGGTATGCTAGCATTCCTTGGATCGAAATCAAAATTCTTCGTACAAGACCCGCCTACAAAGATTATCAAAAAAGGGTTCATATTTTATTTCCAGAAATCACTATATTAAAGCGCTTAATAGGTAAATAAAAAATATGGATAACAACACAATAACAGTTTTGAAAATTTTTGGAATAATTACTGTAATTCACTTTATTTTTTTTATGCTAGTAATGGTCCCTAATAAAACCTGGTATTTTTTTGGGTAATACTATCTTGAATGCTTAATCTAACTTTTTTTATCTGGCTAATCCTTGTTTGTATATGGAATTTTGGATATCCTCAAGCAACCCCTATCGAAGATGTTATGATTGCTGTTATTTTAGCAGGATTATCTTATCGATTAAATAGAACCAACTAAGAAGAACTTAATTGCAATATCATCTTTCATTTTTATAGTTAATAATGAAGGACGTTTAATTTTATAGTCCGTCAAGCTTATAGAAAAATCTGCATCTACTTTAATTTTTTTATCATCTAAAGTAAAGTTTACCGGTATGGTTATCTCCTTTTTAATACCATGGAAAAATAAAAGCCCCTTAATATAATATTGATTTTCTTGTTTTATTATTCCAGATGAAGTAAAGCTAACTGTAGGATAAAAATAGTCTTCAATAACGTCTAACATATTGGAATCACGATTTGAATTTTTACTATCAAAACTAAATACAGGAACAAATATGTCTACATTTGAAGCAGTGGGGTTATCTTTGTCAAAAATAAATGAACCCTTAATCTCTTTTGATACGCCCGTCCAATTATGAGCAGGGTGCCTTCCATCATAAGAAATAAAGCTTTGATCTGCATCAATTGTAACTGGCACTCCTTGTGCAAATGCAACTTGAAAAAACAGAATGATGATTAACTTTCTCATTTAAAAAAAGTAATTCCTAACGCATCAAGGCTTAGTGCAAAGAAAGCTACTGTTCCTGCTTTTAAATGAGCATCCATCAAATCATTATATCTTTTACCGTCGGCTACTGCTGCTTTGGCTAAGAATGGTTGTGCCATCATTGCAGAAAAATGAAGAATAGCCATTGTACGGTGAAACTTAATTGAAGAGAAATTATTATCATATTTTCTAGCAGGGGGTGCAAAAATAGAAAGGGATGCACCGGTCATGTAAGTGGCATAGGTAAAATAGCCCATAGCCTTGTGTCGATCATAGTGCTTATCCCAATAATCACTATCATTTCCATCATATAATTTTTTTCCTACATCATACTGATAAGCTAAGCCAGCTAAAGTCAAAATACCTATCCATTGATGATGTTTTAACATTTTACGTCTGAGCTTTAATTCTTCTATTCTAGTATCAGGTCCAATATCTAATTTTCTAAAAACGCCCTCTTTTCCCCATATAAGAGATTTTACATAAGGCATATTATCAGGTAATCCAATTTCTTGTGGAGTAAATCTATTATCATAGCTTTCCTGCGTCACAACAGATTGTGCTTTTATCGTTGAGAACAATAAAAAGATTGATAGTATTATAAGTTTTCTTTGTAACGACATTTTTTAGTAGTAATATTTAATACTAAGTATGAACAACTCTAAGTTACCCAAAAAAATTGAATCATGTGAATGTGATTGTAATTCGGAAAAACCTTCCGATCCATCACGTCGTGATTTCATGAAACAAGCAACCACACTAACCATGATTGGAAGTACAGCTTTTATCTTACAAGCTTGTGGCGGTGGTGGTTCATCTCCAACAGGACCTCAAGATCCTGGTGGCGGTGATAACAATGGTGGCGGTGATAACACTGACACAGGATACACTTATGACGCTACTACAGGAACAATCACAATTGATACTTCTATGATATATACTACACTTCAGACTGCTGGAAACGGTATTCAATTAAGTGGTAGTGACACATTTGATTCTAGGGGAATAATTGTTCTTAGGACTAGTAATACAGGCGTTAGAGCTTTATCAAGAAGATGTACGCATGCAAATAATACTGTAAATATTAATAGTGCAGGGAATAATTTATTATGCCCAAGTCATAATTCAATTTTTGATTTAAATGGAAATGCAGTTTCAGGTCCGGCAACCGGTGCACTAACAAGCTATACTTGCTCTCTAGATTCAGCAGGTACAATTATTACCATTCAAAATTCTTAATTATTTATTCTCAAATTCTTTCAAAGCTTTTATAATCATGTTCTCTAATTTTTTTGTTTGAGTCGATAGCTCTTTATTATATGCTTTTTCTGTTAAATTTGATTTGTCTTTTGATGCAATTGGTGGAAGAATTTTAATAGTAATATTTGCAGGTCTCATAAAGCTTTCCCCTTTAGGCCATGCATTTTCAGTACCAACAATAACTGCCGGCAAAATAGGAATATCTAGTCCCATTGAGAATTTTACTGCTCCTTTTCTAAAGCGCTGTAAAACACCAGGCTCTCCCCTTGAACCCTCTGGAAACATGATGATATTATTGCCTAATCCAATAAATCCTTTTGACAAAGTAAATGTATCTTCCAAATCAAGTGATTCTGGATTTTTCTTTCTGCTTATTGGAATTAGATTAATAAAGTTTTTAAAGAATTTTTGTCTAAAATCATTATCAAACCAATAATCTTTTGCTGCTAAAAATCCAAAGCGCTCATAACCTAGTCGAGTTGAGTATGCTAATACAGCAATATCCATATGACTATTATGATTACTTGCAAAAATAAAAGGTGTGTCTTTAGGTATATTCTCTCTTCCTATAACTTTAACTGGAGTATAAAATGTCAAAACTGTGTTAGCATATAAATCAAAAACAAATGATAAAATTTTAAATAGCACTGATTTAGGCTGTGCTAAATGACGATATCTCGGATCTTCTAGAATGGAATATTTCATATATGCTTTGTTATGCGTCTATTCTTTTTGCTAAAAAGAAATATATACTAGGAAAAAATCTATGGATAAACACTCCGAACCATGCAATATCACCCCATTTTGACACGATGACTTGTCTTTTTTTATTTTTAATAGCTTTCAGAATTATTTTTGCAGCCTTTTTTGATGATAAACCAAAAGGCGTTAAGGAATTTTTACCAAAAGGATTACCATGAGAGTCTAATTTATTTTTTCCAAAGTTTGTTATCACCTTACCAGGTGCAATAATAGTTATATCTATATTATGCTTTTCTACCTCAAGTCTTAGAGAATCGAGAAATCCATGTAATGCAAATTTTGCAGATGAATATACGGTTCTTTTCTTGGAGGTAATTAATCCTGCTACGCTTGTATTTGTAGCAATTTGACCTCCTCCATTATCTACCATATGTCTTAAAATAGATTTTGTAAAGTAGACGACTGAGAAATAATCTACTTGCATTACTTCATGAAATACGCTCAAATCTATATCTTCAAATAAACTTTCTGATCCAATACCAGCATTATTGAACAGAATATCAATTGGCCCTTCATTTTTAATTATTGTACTTACAAATGAATCAATTTTATCTAATTGAGATAAGTCGAAAGGATATATTACACATTGACTCTTATCGAAAGATTTAAAAGATGCCTCCATCTTTTCTTTACTTCTAGATACCAAGATTACTTTTGCGCCTGATGACAAAAATGCTTTAGCAGTTTCCTCTCCAATTCCAGACGAGGCTCCAGTAATAATTACGGTTTTACTCTTAAAGGACATAAACGGAATGTACTAATTTTTATCCTTTGTGTTAAGCCAGTAATAAAAAGGAAGCGCAAACAATAAACTGCCCAATAAAGACAAAATAATTAACCAATACCACTTATACTTACCGATAGGGTGATGCTTAAAATAATAGGCAAACAATAGCATGAGCATAAATGCCTCGATAAATAATGCTACACCTATCGTATTAGCTAGAAAAATAGCAAAATCGAATTCAAAAAACTGCCAGTAGAGAAAGAGATTATTCACCACCAGTAATCCTGTTGCTGCAAAGAAAAATAATATTTTCTTACTCATTATATATCAACTTAAACTATTGATCCGTATCAAAGAAGAACTTTGTTAATTGCACCCATACCACTACTCCTAATAAATAAGATGCTACCATGTATAATGCTTCATTAGGATAAGAATTAAACGTACCCAACTCATTGCTTGAGAAAGTGCTAATAATTCTTTCAAATAACACCATGAATGGTATCAACATGTAATTATTTTTAATAAGAAATTTATATACTAAAAATAATAAAGTAGAGTAAAGTGAAATTGCTATCAGTGATGGTATAAT
>JAQXAG010000040.1 GCA_029253045.1 Fidelibacterota bacterium
GTAAGGTTGTTTCATGAACAAAAGTTATGCAGGATTCTTAGTTATTAGTAATTTATCTAAACATGGATTACTTGAACATGGTTGGAAATTCAGATGGCACAATAAAAAAGTTGCTCTTGGAACTTGTAGCTACAATAGAAAATTGATCTATCTATCAGAATGGTATGTTGAGCTTAACGACAAAGATGAAGTTATGGACACCATTTTACATGAGATTGCTCATGCTCTAGCTTATCATCGTCATGGAAGCATAGGTCGTGGACATGGTAGAATATGGAAATCTATTTGCATAGAAATAGGGGCAAAGCCCGAAAGATGCAGTAAAGATAAATTAAATAAACCAAAAAATCATCATAAATATATTGACACTTGTTGCGGAATAGAGTATAAAAGACATAGATTAAGAAAGAATGCTAGATACTCTTGTCCAAAATGCAATGTTGTTTTATATAAAGGAGAGAAAGCGAAAATGGCAGATCGTTCTGCAAAAGAATTGTTAGATGAAATAATGAGTTCTTGACAAGTTAAATCGATAAAAGTAAATTAATTCTTGACAAGCGAAAAAAATTAAAGTAAAGTAAGGTCATGGAAACAGAAAGCACATTTGAGTTAGACGAATTTGAATTTGATAGCAAGCAGAAATACATGGGTGTTATACCTGTTAGAAAGTATTATGCTAGTTTGCAAGGTGAAGCTCAATGGAGTGTAGAAAACGATTCATTTGACTATGCAGGAACACATTGTACTTGGGGACAAAGCGGAACACATCATTTGCCCGACTATGCAACCATTGATGATTTTTCATTAGATGAAGTTCATGTATACTTTGAAATTTATGATAGAGAAATAGGAGCATGGTTTGAATCAGAGAGGAAATTTATTTGGAAGCATAAAAAGGATAGAGCATTTATAAAAAGATTTGAATCAGATCATAGAGAAGAAATTATGCAAATGCTTCAAGATCAAGAAGATGAGTGCGAATCAGTAATTGAATCATTGCCAACAAGAGCAGATTACGTTTAATTAAATTATTATAAGGAGAAAAATATTATGGGATTAGATATGTATGCTTATGCTCGTCCACCTCGCAAGAGAAATAGTGAGGACGATGTACAAATTGGAGAATGGCGCAAACACAATCGTTTGCAAGGTTGGATGCAACAATTATGGGAATCTAAAGGATGCCCGAATGCTAATGAAGATGGTGATTTTAATTGCGCTGAATTGCAACTTACAGAAGAAGATATTTATGCTCTTGAAGATGATATTCTCACAATGACTATGCCCGAATCTAATGGATTCTTTTGGGGTAGCGATTCTTTCTTTTGGACAGACGAAGATGGTAATGATTACCCCGAAAATAGTTACTATTATTTAGAGCGAGATTTAGAATTCGTAACAGATGCAAAAAAAATGCTTGACAAGAAACACAGAATCTTTTACTCTTGTTGGTATTAATTTAATTAAATTAATAAAAGTTTTTTAAAATTTTAATTGACAAACAGAAAGGAATATGCGAAGATATAATTATGAATACGGCAGAAGCATTTATAGCAGACATGAATCAATCAATCGCAATCGAAGAGAAGAAAGCGAATTCAATTCCGCGTAGAGGTTTAAATATTTATTTAGATAAATCTACTATGGTTATGCAACAATATGCTGATCTAAGTGCATTTGATTCCGCCAAGCAAGCAACTGCACGTAAAGGTCAGTCAAGCATTCTTAGAATGCAAATGGATGGAGCAGGTAGAACACAAGCAAAAGCATTATAAAAGATGCAGAATAGTTGTTTAACTATATAAATAGCAATTATTTATAACTTTTTAATCAAAATGCTTGATTTATCATGCGAATTAACCATTAATCTTGTTTAAATAAAAAGATCATTACCATAGAAGCAAAGACCATTATCGTTAAAAATATGTCCCAAATCATTAAAAAATCCATAACAATAAGATACACATGAAACAACCAATATACGATGGCACAAATGAAGATGAGTGTGAATATTATGATAATGTAATTATGGAATTACCAACATACGAACAATATATAAAAGATATGTCCTTGGCAGATCAAATAAAATTTTATTTTGATGTTGACATTGACAACTATTTAGGTGATCCTTGGGAGATACTTGCAGAATGTGCAGTTGATCCACATTGGTTAAAAGAATTTAAAGTTAATTTTAAAGAATATTTACAAGAAAGGGAATACATAAGATGAATAAATTAAAAGAAAAATTAAATAAACTTATCAATGGTCATGTAGAGAGAATAACTGAAACAGGCTCATCAACCTTTTCTACTTGCGACTATCGTGGATGGGATAAAGACATTTGGACTCACAGGCATTCCATCATTGACAAGTTAATTGATTTAGGTTTTAATGTTGAAAGTGCAGTTAATCATGGGGTATTAGATGTAACAATAACTGCGAATTTAGAACTATAAAAGCATGAACTCAATACAAAACGAATTAGATTATTTAAACAAATTAAAATTTGACATTAGTGGCTTTTTATATGATATTGACCAAGCAATCGGTTCTGAAAATTGTGTTCTAAGTGATGAGCAAATTTTTAACTTAACAGACAAGATAGTTGCTAGAAGAGAACAATTAAAAGAAATATTAAAAAAAGATTGACGCGAAAACAAAAATATAGTAAAGTTTAAAACATGAATATAAATCACATATACGAAGACGGAACTATCGAAGAAAAATTTTACTACGATAATTTCACAGGCACTTATTTCTTGCATGATGAAGAGTGGGAAGAGCCTATGGAATTTACAGAAGATGAATTAGTACAAGAAGGTATTTATTTAAATGAATACTGCACTCAATCATGAAAGTAACAAATATTAGATATTTTAAAACCAACAAGGGTGTTGGTTATCAATGCAAAACAAACATTAAAGACATAGAGATATGCAATGATGGTATGGGTGGAGCAACTTATATAGATGGAGCATTTCAGAATATTAAATTACTTAAAGAATATACTGAATGGGATTTAGAAGATTTAATAGATAATTATGAAAATAATTCTTGACATTGAATAGAATAATGTTTATTGTATCGACATATCATTAAAACACGTTTATAAAAGGAGAAAAAATCGACATGAAAGTATTAAGATCAGATGAAGTAAATGAGAAAGCGAATGGAACTTATTACGTAGATTGGACAACTACAAGTTATTTTAATTTAATTAATTCGTTTGGGTTGCCAACCTATGGTAAATCCGCTGACAATAAAGTTCTATGTGAATGGGTTCTTGAATCCGACAATGGATCAATCGCTACTATTTATGATTATAAATCAGATACAAACGATCCCGAATTTGTAACTCGTTGGCACTTAGGGGGTAACGAACATTCTTATGATTTCATTCAAAAAGTTAAAGAAAAAATTAGAAAAAGTGTTGACGCACACAATCTTGTATGCTAGTGTGTTTGTATGAATTATTCAATAATTGAAGGAGTTATCAAACAAACAATAGGACAAAGCATGAATTACGAAACAGAACCAATTACTTTTCAAATCCCATCAAATGGTGGATATAATTATAGATTTAATGAATGTGTAGATCAAATTGCACAATTAATTGATCGTTATTTTGATACTCATGTAGAGAATGTAGAAAGAATTAATAATTTAGTAGATCAAGAAGTTGTCGATGCCATGAGAAGAGAGGTTAAAATGAATGAATTAGATAATATTAATGGGGGAAGTAAATAATGAATTATACAGATGAAAATGTAATGGTAGTCGCACAAAAAATTGTAGACGATATGGACTTAGACGATCTTATGTCTTATGTTTATGATGATCTTTGTGCAATTATGGATAAAGATGAAGAATTATTTAATTCAAATGTAGACCATTTTGAAATGAATGAAAATATAAATGGAGGTTCAAAATGAAAAAAGTTGTAGTTGAAGGTTATACATACGAAACAGATTTAAATGTTAAAATTGGTGATGTTGTAGAATTGCCAAGTGCTGATTGGTTGAGAGATGTATTAGGTGACACATGGGAAGGCGTTGTTAATTCACTAGAAAGTGATTACGATGGTGTTTGTTCAAGAATAATTAGAATAATAGAAAGTAAATAATGCAAAAAGTAATTCAAGTACATTTAGATTCAGATTACGAAACATACGATCATATACAAATTCCTGTTCTTTTTTATTTGACAGATGAAGGGAAAAGGGTTTATGATACTGAAACAATGAAAAAAATTCTTAAAGAACAGATTGAATCAATAGAAAAACACGAAAAAGTTTATGAATGAGGAAGATGTAGTTTTTAAGGTTTTAAGGGGTCATTTCGATCATTATTTTGAAGGAGTTCAATTAAGGTTGAAGCATGAATTAGATATTGAGATAGAAGATATTGTTTTAGTTAAAGTATTATTGGAGTTAGAATCAGAATCTAATTTAAGTAAAATGCAGTTCACATCTCAAACTCCCGAAGTTATAATTGATTTAATTAAAGAGAATCTCGAATTGATTGAAAAATATAAAAAAAGTGTTGACACATAAATTAAATCGTGTTATTGTTGTTTATTATCAAAAAGAATTATTAATCTAAAAAAAAGGAAATTGCGAAATGAGTAAAGCTATTAGATCAACTATCGTCAATAATGTTATGAATGGTGCTTACATAAGGCAAAGGAAGTTTGCTAATTGGGGTTCAGTCATAGAAGATTCAATTTTCGCGCAACAAAAAGAGTTTGAAAGAAAGTTAGTGATGATTCAACAAGCAAAGAAAAACAAAATAATTAAGTAAAAGTGAATATCGCAATTAAAAACATGGATGATTTGCATTGGCAAGCAACTCATCAAATCAACGATATAACCATCTCTATAGTCCAAGGCAATGGATGCCAAGGGTCAAGGTCTTCAGACACCTATGAAGTGCTTGTATGGGACTCAGATGGCAATATTCCATTGAGCGACCTTGATATTGGAAGTTATATGGCAGAAGGTGAAGTAATTACTTTAATCAGAGCGATTTCAAATTGGAATCATGCAAAAAAGAGTTGGGCAGAATATCAAAGGCAATATTTTCCTAATGCCCTCTGCAATACAATAACTGATAACTTTCAATCAAATGGATAATTCAAGAGTAGATTGGGTTATAAATAATTTAACTAAAGTATATGAACAAATGGACTTTCTTGAAAAAGATCTATTTAGTTTTGCCATCAAAGAATTAAACAATCAATTTGATGATTGGGATAAAATGAATAAGATAGAGAGACAATTAACAATAGAAGGCTTTAAAGGAATTATAGAATTATCTTTAGCGGGAGAAACTTTATAGTTTTTACTTGACTTTATGCTAAATTAGAAGTAAGTTACAATTAAATTACAAAACATTTATAAATTATGAGATATTCAGTATTTAATTCAAGAGGAAAATGGCAAGCATCTTACAATCATAAGATTCCTCCTTATACATTAAAACAAATAAAAGGATGGGCAATTCAAACTGCAAAGCTTTGTGGCGGAAAGGTTTACGAAAGAATCGTCCCTTCGGATAAAAGGTACGAACCTAAAGATCATCTTATCTACGATTTCACCAATCTCAAAAGCCAACTTAGAGAAGATCAACCCAATCGATCCAAGAAGTATTCTAATAAACACTCACAATAAGCATAAACAATAACAATATAGATAGAGTATATATAAAGAATACTATACAGAGATTATACAAAAAACATAATAACTTATTTTTTAAAAGTTTTATTAAATTGAGTAGTGGCTGAAACTTATATATAAATAATTCAAGTATAACACACTTTTTTAATTTAGTCAATGCCAAAAAAAAAGAAACAACCAAACATAAGCGAAAAATTAAATGAATTATTTTTAGAAAAAGATTCTTTATTTACTGAGATATATAAATTAACAAACATTTTAGAAGAAAACAATTTCGATAAAGAGGGAATAATAAACGAGATAAAAAAAGAAACTAAATATATAGATGATCTATTATGTATGATAATTAATAATAAGGATGATGAAAATAAACTAAATGAATCCTTAATATTATTTTATGAAGAATACAATGGTAAGATAAATAATATATTTAATTTGGTTACAGAAGAAATAAGCAGAATGAAACACTTAAAGGGTTCTTAGCTCAGTTGGTTAGAGCATCCGACTCATAATCGGCAGGTCGTGAGTTCGAGCCTCACAGAACCCACCATTTAAACTAACTAAATAATAGCAAATTTTAAATAATTTAAATAAATAATAAAAAATTATAAATAGTCTTGACAAATAATACTTATTTTGGTATCGTCTTATTATGAAATATTTAATACCATTATTGTTATTGTTTACTAATTGTTCAAATAAAAATCATATACTCGGAGGTAAAGTTTGCGGAGACTGCGGAAGGGACAACCCATCATGGAGAAAAAACTTCTGTCCCGATTGTAATAACTTCCAAGATTTAGAATATAAATATAAACCAAATAAATATTATTATGAAGCAGGAGAAAATAAACACTTGACAAGAAATGATTTTTATAGTATTGTAATTAAATGAATAAAGTATTATTAATTATTTCGTTTTGTTTAATAGGAGTTTCATGCTCTAGCACTAAATGCAAAAAGAAAAGTTGTTGCCCAATGGAGGGTCATGGTAAATGTCCAATTTGTTTTGAGGGAGATTACTCAAAAGAAATAAAATTTTGGAAAGTAAAAAAAACACTTGACAAATAAATAATATCACGTTAGTATAGGTTATAAATAAGATTGAGAAGCTAAACTCAAGTAAATCAAATAAGTTGTTCTTTAAAATTTCATAAGGGGAGTTAAGCAGGATTAAAGTCCTGCGGTGGAGAAAGGTTAGTTACTATTTCCTGTTGTTTGCCGAGGTAAACAAATAAACTCTACCCCCCGACACTTTGGAGAAGTAGATATACTTCTCCTGTGGGTGACTGAGCAAGCCTGTCATGAGCGGGCTAAGGTATGCAAATTCCCTGTGGTGGGGGCGCAGAGTCCAATCGGATGAGCGAAAGACTAATACCATGTCTAATTTGTAGTACAAAGTAGGAACTCTATGAACTGATGTTCATGCCGAAAAGTCGAGGGTATACAGTAATCCCTCCCCACATCTATTTAATTTTGGGTTCGTCCCCATAGTTCTCCTTCTCTCTCTGAGACTAAGCTTTATTACCTTAGTTGTTAATCAGAGGGGGAAGGCTTTTTTTTTTAAATTTTAAAAAACTTCTTGACGTATGATATTATATATAGGATACTGTTGACATGATATTATTAAACCAAGCAGATAAAAGATATAGGATAGATTATTCTAAACCTGTTAAAGTATATAGAAACTTACATAAAGGTTGTTGGTCTATTAAACAAAATGGATTAGTTAAAGCTCATTCAGATGAAATTAACTTATATGATTGTAAGTTTTTAGTTAATGAGAAGAATAGACTTAAAGTAATTAAAGAGAAAAGGAAAAATGTTCATGCCTTTGTAAAAGGATATATATGGGATTGTCCTCTTAATTTAATTAAACAAGCATCTTACAATCCTTATTCTAGAAACAGTTTCTATGATAAGGGGGATAGCAGGTCAATTCATAAAGCTCATTTCGTCAAAGCGATTGATGGAAAACTTTTTTATAATTAATTCTTGACAGATATGGAATTAATTGTTATCTTACTCTTATTATCACTATTAGCAACAACATTACCTTAAAATAAAATGAATAACTTACTTAAAATACAAGCAATGCACTATTGGGTCAAATCTTTTGGAAGTCGCCCTGCTCCCGAAGACTATGTTGATTACTATTTAAATAAAGTAGGAATCGAGAATGTAGTAGGAAATGATTCTAATTACGATGTTGCGGACAATGTCATGGATTATTCAGATAAAGACATGGAAGAAGAAATTAATTATTTAGATAATAATGTTAATACATTTCATACTGACGACTGCGAAAGTTTAGAAGAATTATCTGAACAAATAGAATCCTCTCTTAAATAATATGGACTATAATTTTGACTATAACGAAAATAACTTCTCAGCCTGGGGCGCTCCTGCAAAGAAAGAATCCGAAGAAATAGAAGAAGAGGAAGAATATATTCCTGTGACTAGAACAGGTAAAATAAATCAAATACTAGATGAGTATTTAGATAGAAAAGCTAATCTAGATAAAATAAAGGGAATGAAAGGTGCAGAGAGGATAGAAGAAATTTATCAAAAAATATTAGATAATTTAGGAAATAAGTTAAATGAAATTAAATAATGATGATAATTGGACAGACAAGTTAGAAGAAGCAACTAACGAACATGCAAAGAAAATAGTAGAATCGGATACGGAAGAGGTTGCTATGTTTATTCAAAGAGTCACAAATAGTATATTAGATCAGATAGATCAGATAAAGGATGATGATCTTGCAATTGAATTAACTGCTTTTCTTGGCGGAGTGCTAGGGGGTATGTCTAAGGGAATACTAGACTTAAAGTTGGAAGTACTTAGATTAAGAAGGTTGATTATAGACAAAAAAGCGGGCAAACAGGATAGCGAATTAAATTAATTAAAAAAATCTTGACGTATAATTATTTATATAGTATAGTTTATTCAGTATTATGAATATTAACTTAAAAAAAGGATGAAAATGAATAATGTATCAGAATGTGAATCAGTATCAGAAGTATTAGAAACCATCGGAGCAGAGCAGGATTACTCTCTTCGCCCGATTTCAGAGTTCCCAACCTATCGTGGAGTCTTTGATGGTAATGATAATCCTGTTGCTATCGTGAATAAAACCTATCCGCTTATGCAACCTGCAAAAGCTTTTAATTATGTAGATTCTCTTCGTGAGGGATTAGATATGACCTTTGATACTGCAGGGTTTACAAAGGGAGGTCGCAGGTTATTTCTTTCTCTTCGTAAGAAAAATGCTTTGGTAATTGATCCCAAGGTAGGTGATACTATGGATGAGGTGGTTTACTTTTGGACTTCGTTCGATGGTTCTCTTCAGCATACTATCAACAAAATGTTGGAGAGATTAGTTTGTACAAATGGTATGGTTGCTAAAGATAGTCAGTCAGTTGTTAAAGTAAAACACTCTTCTCAGATGGAAGATAAGTTACAAGGTTATGTAGATACTCAGATGGAAGAAATTAAATCTGCCTATGCCGAAACTAAACAGATTATTTATTCTTTAGCTGAAACTCCTGTTACTCCAACAGATGCCAAAGAAGTAATCAATCGCTTATTCAAAGGTGAGTCTAAGAGAGCAGAGAACATCAGAGATGAAGTTTATAATCGCTTTAGTAAGGGAATGGGCAACAGAGGCGAAACTGCTTGGGATTTAGTTAATGGTATTACCGAATATCAAAACCATGGCAAAGCTCATCGTTCTTCTGAAACTTCAAGTATCGCAGAGAATAGATTGACTTCTCTCACTCTTGGTTCAGATGCAACCTTAATGAACAAAGTTTGGAATGAGTGCATGGCGCTCAATTAATAATTAATTAATTAGAAAAGAAACCCCCTCCCTAGTAATAAGGGGGGGGTTTTTTTATGCCCGAAATAAATAAACTAAATAAATAATTTCACAAAACAAATTAAATGGTTTAAATAATAAACAACATCCTTAATTGGTTAATGATAATTAGCGGGTAGGTGTTGGGCGGGTAAGGGGTAATATTTTAAAGTTTTTTCAAATAAATACGGAAAAACAATTTGACAGATGGTTAAATATATGGTTTATTCCAAATATGCACAAATTAATAAAACAACCCGTATCGTCTTATACTGAATTTGAAGAGCTTCAATGGTCTTCAGATAAACCAATTCCACCTGTGGGAACTGAAATAGATGTTCCAATGAATAATATCGGCAGGTCAAAAGTATTAAAATATTTTGTAGAGCATGGATATATTGGTTTACTTGTTCAACCTCTTGATCCGCCTGCTTGGTATATTAAACAAAATGGAGTAAATGAACCCTGCCATGTATATCCGCCCGAAACTAAACAATTAAGAAAAGAAAAAGTTTGACGTTTAAACTAATCTGTTTTAAAGTATGAGTATGAAAGAAATTATAAGAGAGCCATTGCACGAAAAACTATTAGAATTATCTAAAGCCAAAGGACATTTAAAAGCTTTAGAGTATTTTAATCAAAAGGATATGATGCGCAAAAGCGATACAGAAAGAATTATTAAAGATGCGCTTGACAAAATCGAAGATGTGAGCGAGTATATATTATACAACTACCAACAACTCAAAATTAAATAAATTATTATGATTCAAACAATTACAGAATGGGATTTCGTTAAGTCTTTTGACGACGTAAACAGAGCAACTAACTTCACAGTAGCAGGTCGCAAGGCTTTATTTGAAATGTTTGAGGAGCTTTCTCCCGAAATGGAGCTTGATCCTATTGCAGTTTGTTGCGAGTTTACAGAGTATGCTAGTCTTGAAGAATGGAAGCAGGACTATGGTTATGAAGCAGAAGAAGATGAAGATGATGATGACTATGCTCTTGACTATTTAAGAGATCAAACCATGGTATTGGAATTAGCCAATGGAGGCATAATCATTCAAGCATATTAATTAAATGGATTATTACGATAGCGCAGAGGGTTTAGTTATATCTAAACAAAGAGCAATACAAGAAATTAAAGAGCATAATGCTTTTAATGAGATAGACGAATTTTATTCAATCTATGGAGTTAAAGAAGAATATAATGCTCAGTACATATTAATTTGGTTAGGATATTAAAATAAATTAAATAAATAAACAAATATGAACGAAATAATTAGTTTTATAAATATGGTAGACGACTTTTTAATTTTACTTCCTTGGGCTTTAGTTTATTATATGTCATGGAAAGTAGATTCAAAAAATACAAATCAATGAAAGATTTACATATAGCACTCAAATATATTCAGGGGAAACTTCGTGATAACGAGCAAATAACTATCACTAAAAAAGATTTTAATATTAAATTAATTAAAGCGAATAATGACATGGTAAATGGATTAGTTGAAAATGTAGATGCAAATCCTATTCCTAGTTCTTTAATTGATGGGATAGATGTTGAAATGCAAAGACAAATGTATGATTAATCTTTTTAAAAATAAAATTTGACTTTATTTGTTTTATATAGGATGGTGTTATTATGAAAACGATAGACATGACACCAACATGGGAAACTGCAGTTAAAATTTATATTGCTGTTCTCGAAAACGAAAAAGCTTCATTTGAAGGAAAAACAATAGCAAGGGAAGAGTTGACTAAACTCGCGCAAATTGTAGACAGAAAAAGAAAAGAAAAAGTTTGCAATTGCGAAAAAACTATGGAATAGTATTTATATGATTAACTTATTATCCAACCCATCTAAAATGCCTTGTGTAGGTTTTAACATTCCTGCATTAAAGTATTGTCCTGCCGCGCAACTTTTATTTAAAGTAAAAGAAAAACTAGATAAATTAATTTGTGCAAGTTGTTATGCTTGTAAAGGTTTCTATACTTTTTCTAATGTTAAAGCTAGTTTACAGGCACGTGCCGATTTTGTTATTGATTCATTAAGAAAAGACAATGGCGACACGTTTGTTAACGAATTAACTAAGCAAATCGAAAAAAAGTATTTTAAAAACGGAGTTGCTAAAAAATTAAAGAATATCGATACAAGTCTTTTTCGTGTTCACGATAGTGGAGACTTATTCTCAGTAAAGTATATTAATGCATGGAAAAGAGTTTGCGAAAATTTTCCTCAAATTAAATTTTGGTTTCCAACACGTGAGTATATTAGAGAAAGCCAAATGGATGCGCTAAAAGATTTGGCAAGCTTGCCAAACGTTGTAATTAAACCAAGCGCTTTATATATAGATGAAAAAGCGCCAAGTATAGCAGGATTAGATGCAGGAACGTCAGTCTATAGTTGTGCTAAAAAGGCTATTGCCGACGGGCATTCAGTTTGTCCTGCAACGTCAAACGAAGATGATCACACTTGCGCAGGAAACAATTGCAACAATTGTTTTATCAAAGACTTTAAAAAACCTATAGCATACTTGGCTCATTAGAGCCAAGTCTTTTGCTATTGTTTTAAATAGATCAAAAAATAAGCGAAAATAAAATAAATAGAAAGAAATATATGAAGATAGTAATAGAAGATTATAATGGTAATGATATATGTAGCTTTAAGGTAAATACTTTTGCCGATGGGAATGGTGTCGATGATGTCGGAGACTTTAAAGACTGTAATTATGCCGACATGGACGAAGATGACAATGGCGAGCTATATATTAGAATTCAATTAGAAAAAAAATAATATGTTATTAATAGGAATTATAATTATAGTTGGATTAGTTGGATATAAATTTCCATGAAAGAATATTTTAATTTATTTGTTTGTATAGTTATATATTTAATTATTGCATTTGGATTATTTCAATTAGCTATTTGGCTACAAAAAGAATTTAATCTTTTTTCTTGATTTGTCTTAAATTATGTGGTTTAGTGTTTGTATGAAAAGACACAACTCAAACGGAATGAAGAAAGTAATTAAGCAACTGCGCAAGCTTGGAGTAATCATGAGAGAAACCAAAAACGGCGCTTTCTTAACCCACCCACAAGCAAAGACTCAATATCTTATGCATTACAGCGAAAAAGCTATTCACCCTGTAAGAAAATGGGTTAAAAGGGAATTAAATTTAGAAGTCAAATTCTAATGAGCAAGAAAAAGAATAAAGTAATTAAGATAAGATTAAAATTCTTATTTACTAAGTCACGTCCACATAAGGATAAAAAGAAATACGATAGAAAGAAATACAATAAAGAAATTATAATTAATTAAATAATATGAGAGAAATACTAAAAAAAGAATTAAATAGATTAGTTAAAGATGAATCATTCAATACTCAGTATGCAAATGATATACTTGAATTGTATGATGACGAGATAAACGACACAGGCGAATATACCGCCTACGATAAAGCTATGCAAGACATCGACAATGTAAAAGCGGGCGAATGGGATATGTAAAAAAAAGTTAAAAAAAGATTCGACATTTAGAATTATATAGATTACTCTATACTTATGATTATATTAGACACCAAAGAAAGCATCCACGCCTACAAAATGAAACATCTTCTAATTGGATTAAGACTAGAAGCAAAAGGTAACGGAATGAGATTAACCAATAAAGCGCCGACTTGTTACTCACAAGTCAAAAAGTTATTCGGATACAAAGGAAACAAACAAAAGGTTTTGGATCAATTTGAATTAAACTTTTATAAGAACGGCGGACAGATTATTTAATTAATCAAAAGGTTTTAAGCTTTTCCCTAAATAAAAGCTAATTTTTTCTAAATAAATAAAATAAAAACAAAAATAATCTAAATAAAATAAATAAATGAAAATATTAATTTCTAGCTTACAAGATTCATTTCTTTGTATTGTTCAAGCTCTATCATTCTTTATTGGATCTTTTATTATATACTTTGCCTTTACTACATATCATTCTAATTGGTTTTTTCTCTTTTCAATTATATTCTATTTAATTAGTTTATTCTGTTTTGTGTGCTTGCACTCAAAAGTTTTCCCTGGGAATTACCAGGAAAAGAAAAGTTTTAAAAAAGATTAAAAAAGTTTGACGTAAGATTAAAAACGTGGCAATTTGTTTGTATGATTAATTCAATACAATGTCCTTACGATTGGAAAAGCGGATGGCAACATCCTTACAGAATAGCTTGCGGTGGCGATGAGATCCCGTCTGAAATTAGCGGGCGGTGGTATATATACGTTTATAACGTAGTAGAACAATCACATTGTTATTATTCTTTTAATGAAGATCTTTTCATTACAGAAAAAGAATTTGACAATCGATTAAATGCGCGCAATTATAGATTAAATTCAATTAACTAAAATAGGAGAAAAAACAATATGCGAAAAGTAACAGAACAAATTAAAAAATCATTCTTTGCACGTCAGACAAAGAAAGTAAATGCAACGTTTACAGATGGTGATTCGGTTTTCTTACATGGAAACGAGATAATTAAAAGAGATCCAAGCGGGGTAATTCTTTTTACCTTTGCAGGGTGGGGATCTTCTACAACGAGAGAAAGGTTAAAAGGTATCTTAAACGTCGACGTGTACCAAAAAGATCACGAACAATATTATAACGGCGCTAAAGTGATTGACTTGTACGATTGGCACGTTGTACAGAATTAATTAATTAAAACGTTTTTACCTGTTTTTCGTCAAATACAAACAGGAAATTTTTTAAATAGAATAAAATAACAAGCGAAAAATAAATTAATCAAATACAAATATATATGTAATGAGCGAACAAACAAAACAATTAAAAGGCGAGGAAATGATTCTATACATTATGAAACGTTTTAATTATACAAGAAAACAAGCTATTGATTCCATACCAAAGGCGAACAAATGATTTTGATTGGATTAATTTTTCTTGTCGGATTATTTGCTTTTCAATTGCCTTGAAAAAAAAGATTAAAATTTATTTGACGTAACAAGTAAACCTATGGTATTCTGTTTTCATGATTACAAAAACACAACCAACCACTCAGTCGATTATCGACCTTCTTATTAATTACAACGGGCACTCTTTTGTCGGTCTTACTACTTTGACTGATGCGAGAGCAAAGAAAACAAACAATCCGTTTGGCAAGATCTTAAAGAAAACAAGATTACTTGCAAACATTGGATTCCATTATGCAAATTCTTTGGATAGCCAAGCGAAAAGAGAAGGTAAAGAAATTGACTTTGATATAAAACCGAGACGTTGGGGAGTAAGAATGCCTAATACTCCTTTAGTAAAGCATAATGACAAGTATTACTTAGAATATAAAGCCGAAAACGTGCAATCAGTAGAATATTTTACTGAAGAAGGCGAGCAAATCGAAAAAAGTCAAATCGAAGAATTCTTGCCACAAACACGTCATTCTTCTACTCAAAATGATTTAGATAAAAAGATTATTCTTCGAGACGTTGCAATTGAAAACATTATTTCTTTAAGAATAAGTAAAAAAGTTTATCTTGGTTAAGTAATCGAAAAAAAAAGAAATCATTCTTTCCACCTTGAAAAAGGTGGTTTTTTTTGTGTTTAAATAGAAATCAATAATAAACTAAATAGAAGAAAATAAAAAAGAAATAAATAAATAATAAATAAAATAGAAGAAAAGAAAAGTAAAAGAGAAGTAAAGTAAAACAAACCATCTAGAACATTATTTATTTGATTAGAACGTTTACGCTAAGGGCTCAACCTTGGTCTATGTCTTGTATCGTATCGACTAAGCAAGCCCTTTCTAAGCCCTTATTTGATTAGAGCATTCTACTAGGTAAAAACAAACCAATGAGAACAAAGGTAAAACTATCTATTTAAAACAATATTAAACTAATTAAAAAAAGATTTGACGTAACTATCTACTTATGCGAAGCTATGGTTTCACATTACTATATTAATCTAAACATAAGGATAAGAAAATGATCATGATACCTAATTCACTACCAACCGCAATCGCTCCAAGAGCTTTCGAGATACAGGACGTATCAGATTGCGACAATGTAAACGACGTTCTTACAACTCTTGAGGTTGGCGATTATTCTACTCAATCGCTTAATCACATTTGCCAAGGATTCAAACTCATTAAGGATGACCGCAATGAGCCTTTGACAATCGTTTCATCTACTTACGATTTGCTTCAACCTGTTGAAGCTTTCGCCTTTCTTGATGCACTCAAGGATGAAGTAGGATTTGACTATGCAAATGCAGGTTTCACTCACCAAGGACGTCAACTTTTCATCCAAGGTTCACTAGGTGAGTTTGAAGTGCCTACCTCAAACGATAGGAAAAAGGGCGATGTTCTAGACAAAAGGATTGTCGCAAGAACCTCGTTTGACGGCTCGCTTGCAACTACAATCCAAATCGAACTCTTGAGAGTATGGTGCGACAATGGCTGTGCCTCATGGGACAAGGAAAACAAGATTGCCAAAGTAAAGCATACTCGCAATCAAAGGGCGATCATGACAACCGCCCTTGAGCAAGCTACGGGAATGCGCCAAGTGATTCAATCCTTAGAGTCTGATATCGTTACCTTGTCCGATAGGGAAGTTACCCCTTACGAATTCGATCTAATCAATGAGATCGTTTTCAAGGGCGAAAGCAAGCAAGCTGAAACCGCAAGGGAAGCGGTAAAGGCTCAATTCTCAAACGAGCGCCTTGGTGCATTTGGCGAAACCGCTTGGGACGTCTTCAATGCTTTCACCGCTTATCAAACTCATGATCGTACTACAAGGGAAACCAAGCAAACATCTAGACAAGAAAACTTGTTTCGCTCTCAATCCGATAGTGCCTTTCCTACAAAGGTTCGCAATGCAATGAATGAAGTGCTTGCGGTATGATCTTGCTTGCAATCATAGCGATAGGTTGCGCGGTAGCTTATCGAATGCCATAAGATTAAGCCCCCGAAAGGGGGCTTTTTTTTGGGCTAAATAGAAAGAAATAGGAAAGAAAGTAAATAGGGTAAAATAACAAGAGAGAAAGAGAGAAAGAAAGAGAGAGTAAACAATCTACGTGAGGATCTGAGGATCTACGGATCTACGTGAGGATCTGAGGATCTACGGATCTACGGATCTACGTGAGGATCTGAGGATCTACGGATCTACGTGAGGATCTACGGATCTGAGGATGGAAGTTAAAAAGTAAACTTCCAAGAGGGTTGGAAGTGTCTTTGATCATACAGATCCGAACGGAACAAACTAAACAAAAGAAAAGTTTGACACGGATCTCGATCTGTGTTTAGTTAGTGGTATGAAACTTATTATCATATCAATCGTTCCGTTATCATTCCTCTTAGCTGAGATCACTCAAGGGCTTAGTTTGCTATTGCCTTGGGTTGTATCTTTTCTCTGTTCATACAGAATGCAGAAAGAGTTTGACACGGATCTCAATCTGTGATTAACTTATAACTTCACTCAATGTTAACTACTACTACTACTACTATGAATACTACAAGACACCTAATCAACTTTCTTATGATCGGACTTCAAAAGATCGATCAAGGAAAAGCTACTCTCTCACAACTGCATCATGATCTAGGAGTGATCGTTCGATACATCTCCACAGAGCAAGCGGGAGAGGATCCTAGAATGATCCTTCACGGATTTCAACCCATGATCCCATGCAGGGAGTTCGATCTGCTTAGAGAAACCTTGCAAGGTCACAACAAGGGTAAGGATCTTGACTTCTTCACAGGAAAGCCCGTTCCTTCCAACCCTTTACTTCCGAACAACTTGTTCGCAACTCCTGAGAGTTTCCAAGCTCTTGAGGAATACTGCCTAAGACATAACGGATCTGAGAGAAGCGCGGCTCTCGCCTGTTCTAACATGGCAATCAACCTATGCCATAAGGCAGTTGACGAAATGCTTTCTAGTTAAGTAGTAGACTAAACAAACCATAAAGCTACGGATCCGAGGATCCGTGGCTTTTTTTATGCCTAGCGACACCCTCCCCCATTATCTTAAAAAATTGACTGATCCGACTTTGCTATTTGAGTGCTAGGGCCTTATTTTCATTATCGAACAAAAAAATGCAAATTTGAATATATAAATAGATGGGGTTGCACCCCACCCCCCCTATTAAAGAAAAAACGAATAAATCGCGCTACTTTATATATATTTAGCAAACTTAAAAAAAATCATAGCCTTTAATATCAATAATGGCTTTATCTTTATTGGCGACAATATCAATAGTTTCTTGATCATACATATCTTTATAATCAATAGTTAAATTTTTATAGTTTGTTTTATTTTCGTGTTTAAGTTCTTTAACTGTATTAATACCTAATAAAAGACATATACTTTTGAATTCATTTTGTATATTTTCGAAAGCGCCGATATGATCGACCATTGTTCTATTATCTTGATCAATAAAATATGATTCTTGTGATTCGTGATTAATTACTGTTTGTTTAAAAGCTTTTTTAAAATCATTATGGCAACTAAAGAATCTCGAAACTTGAGAGAGGTGTTTTAAAGTTCTCTCTTCCCAGGATTTGTAACCTTTCTCAGGGTCGGGATGGGTTTTATAAAAACTATCCTTGAATTTCAAGCAATGTTTTTCTAATCTTTCTTTATCTTGATATAATAAATGTTTTTCTAATCTGAATGAGAATGCGCTAAATATCCTCTTCCATGGATTCCTTACAAATATAAATTTAAAATATCTACCCCATTCTTTATCTAAGTTTTTATCTTTAAATATTTCTCTACCATCTATACATCTTGTATGATGAGTACCTATATATTGTAATATTTCTTCTTCAGGATTTAATCTAAATGTTGTTCTTATTGATTTAGATCCCGTTTTAGGTATTCCAAAAAAAATAAATTTATAATTATTTGAAGCTATCATGAACTCTGCATTATCATAGAGTAAAAAACGTTTAAATCTAAAAAAAAAAATTTAAAAACAAGAGTTTAAGATGTGTAATATAAGGAAAAGAGAGGAAAACTATGTTAAAAAAAATTTGCTTAATTATGTTCTTGTTAATCGCACCTTCTTGCATCAAAAGAGATTTTGATGAAATGAAAGAAATACCTAAAATAGAAAACCTGAATGACGAAAGTAAAAACTTAATAAAAAGAAGTGATTTCGCATATTATTTTGGTTACCAAAGAAGCCACAACTCAAGATCGACTAAAATACCTAAAGATATAACTATACTTCTTTTAGATGGTAAGTATCAAAG
>JAQXAG010000057.1 GCA_029253045.1 Fidelibacterota bacterium
ATTAAATAATAGCTATTTTTTTGGAGGAAGTAAGATAAGTTTTGAAGTGCGTTCTGTATATGCTAAATACTCAGAATCCGAACCCCATCTTTCTTTGGCTATATCATCCAATAAGTTTATCCAAAGAAAGATGGGGTTCGGACTCTGAATATTTAGCATATACAGAACGCACTTCAAAACTTATCTTACTTCCTCCAAAAAAATAGCTATTATTTAATATAATCTGAAGCCCAATCGTTCAGCATATCAAATACTGGAACGAGAGTTTTACCTTTTTTGGTCAATGAGTATTCGACTCTAGGTGGTATTTCAGCAAAAATCTTTCTCGAAATAATACCATTCTTCTCGAGATCTCTTAAGTCTCTTGTGAGCATATTTTTACTAATACCATCAATACCTCTGTGTAAAATTCCAAATCGATTAATATTTTGAGCAATTCTCATAATAATTATTGGTCTCCATTTACCACCAATCATTTTCATTGAATAGGTGATAGGGCATGAGTCAACGGTACATCCACATATATCTTCAAAGCATTGTGTTTCTTTCATGATAGTCCTCTTTTTGTTACTATATTAAAAAATAGTGCCTACTTGTAGAATTTAGCATTAAGTAATAATTTTTCATATGAAATTTTTGGAAGGATATAAAGTATGATTCATATTGTAATGAAACACATTCAAAAATATAATGAAAAGGAACATAAAATGAGTAATAAAAAAGAACCAAATGTAGTAGCACTTAAAAAAGACGGTAATTATGCATGGTGTGCATGTTCACTATCTAGTAATCAGCCTTTCTGTGACGGTAGTCATGCTAAAACTGATTTGAAACCAACAGTATTTAAAGCAGAAGAAACAAAAGATGCCCATTTATGTGGTTGTAAAGAATCTTCAAATGCCCCATATTGTGATGGTACACATTTAAGTTTATAATTAAGGAGTTTACATGATCAAATTACTAGACAGCGATTGCAGTCACTATAAAGGACCTGTAATGATATTAATGCGTTTATTCTTAGCGTTTATCTTTATTAAAGCAGGTATGGGAAAACTTCCAATAGTAGCAGGAGAAGGGTTAACCAATGCCTTGCCGTTATTCCTTGTCTATCTAGTAGTCCTATTTGAAATCTTAGGTGGGTTATTTATGCTAGTAGGTATTAAATACGAAGCACTAACACGCCTAGGAGCATTAATGATTGGTGTTGTGATGATTGGTGCGGCCTATATGCATTATGGTGTATGGGGAGATCCATTTGGGTCTAAAAATGTTATGTATCCAATTTCACTGCTGCTTATTACGCTTGTCTTTATCACTGATGATAATTAAAGCAGTGCATAATACTAAATATTCTTATTTAAACGTTATCACTGTTTAATTATATTTCAACATCTTATGTCGGTAAAATATAATATCAGTTCCAAATATTCTCATCTGAAAGAAGCAATTCTAGATATTAAAAAGAATTTTCCTTCTTCAGGAGAATCAATTAAATCAGGCCGTAATCACTTAAAAATTATCGATTTAGATAATAAAAGATTTATGGTCAAATCCTTTCAAAGACCAACTGCTATCAAGAGTTATACTTATGGTAATATTTTTCCATCCAAAGCAAAACGCTCGTATGATTATGCCAATATCCTTCTTTCAAAAGGAATTCATACACCAGAACCCGTAGCATATATAGACTACTACAAAGGATTACAATTTCAAGAAAGCTTCTATATCTCTGAATACTATCCATATGTATAAC
>JAQXAG010000077.1 GCA_029253045.1 Fidelibacterota bacterium
CTTTTTTGTCGTCTTATGCGTAATAGATGAGTAGGTATAGGTACAACAAAGGCTACCGAAGTAGCCCTTGTTTTGTCGTCAAACAATGTGTCTTATCGACGAAGTGGGCGATGAGAGATTCGAACTCCCGACGTCCTGCGTGTAAAGCAGGCGCTCTGACCAGCTGAGCTAATCGCCCCAAAAGTGAATGAAATTAAATTCTTAGATTAAATAATCCAACAAATTACTTTTTAAGATCTGGGATAGCCACATCAATGACATCCATCACTTCTTTTGCAAAATGAAATTTTAAATCTTTCTTGATATGTTCTGGGATCTCTTCTAAATCACGCTTATTTGCAAAAGGAAGTATTACAGTTTTAATTCCTGCGCGATGAGCAGCTGTAACTTTTTCTTTTACACCTCCAATAGCAAGAACATTTCCTCTTAGCGTAATTTCTCCCGTCATAGAAAGTTTACTCTTTACTGGCTTATCTGTTAATAATGAAACCAGTGAAGTAAACATTCCTACACCTGCTGAAGGACCATCTTTTGGGATAGCTCCAGCGGGACAATGAACATGAATATCCATCTTTTCTGCAAAATTTTCTTTTAATCCTAAAATATCTGTATGGGATTTGACATAAGTAAATGCGGCGGCGGCAGATTCTTTCATTACATCTCCTAATTGCCCCGTTAAGGTAAGTAATCCCTTTCCTTTCATTTTACTGGATTCTACAAATAGAATATCTCCACCTGCAGCAGTCCATGCCATTCCTGTTACAACACCAGGCTTAGTAGTACGTTCTGCTAAATCAGATTGAAACTTAGGAATCCCTAAATAATCATTTACAACTTTCTTAGTGACGCTAACATTTTTAACTTTTTTGTTTACTACGTCAACTGCAATCTTTCTTAAGACATTTGAAATCTCTCTTTCCAAGCTTCTTACTCCAGATTCTCGCGTATAAGAACGAATAACTTCTTTTATACCGGCTTCGTTAAACTTCACTTGCTTAGGAGTTAGACCGTTTTCTTTAATTTGTTTTGGAATTAAATGTTTCTCAGCAATCTTAACTTTTTCATCATCTATATATCCTCTAAAGTCCAGCATCTCCATACGATCATATAATGCATGAGGGATATTGTCAGGATAATTTGCAGTTGAAATAAACATTACCTTACTTAAATCAAAATCTACCTCTAAATAATGATCGCTAAATGCGTGGTTTTGCTCTGGATCTAAAACTTCTAACATTGCTGAAGAAGGGTCGCCTCTAAAATCTGAACCAAGCTTATCAATCTCATCGAGCATAAATACAGGATTATTGGTTTTAGCTTTTTTTAATGACTGAATAATTCTTCCAGGCAATGCTCCAATATAGGTACGTCTATGCCCTCTAATTTCTGCTTCATCTCTTACTCCACCTAATGAAATACGAACAAATTCTCTTCCCATAGATTTAGCAATAGATTTTCCTAGAGAAGTTTTACCGACTCCTGGAGGGCCTGTAAAACATAGGATCGGTCCTCTAACTGTATCATTTTTGGTGACTTTCTTCTTTAAAGATCTTACTGCTAGATACTCAAGAACACGTTCTTTAACTTTTTCTAGACCATAATGATCTTCATTTAGTGTTTTACCAGCTTTCTTAATATTTAAATTATCTTTACTAGATTTGCTCCATGGTAAGTCTGTTAGCCATTCTAAGTAAGTTCTTGCCACAGAGTATTCTGGAGATTGAGGTGAAATTCGTCCAAGACGATCTAGTTCTTTATGTGCCACTTTTGTAGCCTCTTCACTCATCTTGACATCATCAATTTTTTTGGTCAGTTCATCTAATTCTACAGTTTGATTATCTTCTCCTAATTCTTTTTGGATAGTTTTCATCTGCTCTCTTAAATAATACTCTCGTTGGGTCTTAGAAATTTCGTCTTGTACTTCTGTTTGAATCTCTTCACCAAGCTTAATACGCTGTATTTCTTTCTGTAATAAATTAATAGCATTTTCAACACGCTTTTTGATATCTAACTCTTCTAAAACCTCTTGTTTTTCTGAATTTGATACAGATAAAAGAGATGTTGCTCTATCTGCAAGCCTAGAAGGACGATCAATATTTGATAACATACCTGCGTGCTCTTCATTTAGATTTGGTGAAATTTTAATCAGTTCAGTAAATGAACTTTTAAGACTTTTAGCTAGTGCTTCTACTTGCACATCTGGACTAGTAATTGATTCTGGAATCCTTTCTACATCGGCCATAAAATATGTATCGCCTTCTTGGTACTTTAGAATTTTTACTCTATCTACACCTTGCACGATAGCAGACTTACTATTGTCTGGCATATCAAAAGTTTTTAACACCAATGCAAGTGTACCATAAGAATACAAATCTTCTTCTCTTGGATCTTCTACTGAGCCATCTTGCTGTGCAACAACAACCAAATATTTATTTTCCGGATCTAAGTCGTCAATTAATTGTAATGACTTCTTTCTTCCTACATAAATAGGAATGACCTGTTGAGGGAATAATACCGTATTCTTTAACGGCATAACTGGGTATTGTGTTTGTAGTGTATCCATTTTCTTTCCTATTAGTATTGATGCAAAAACTATGCCTCATATTAAATATAACCTAAAACTATAAAAATTCATCAAAAATGTGCCAAAATGGCAATAAAGTCTGCTAATTTAGTTCAATTGAATATAAAAATTCTTCAAAAAACTCAGAGTTTTCTTTTATTAAGTCATTGCTGCCTACAGCTTTTAGAAAATATAAGCTATTTGGAAACTCTACTACTCCGCCTAGGAGACCATAGTTAGATTGTACAACCACCGGCGCACTATTGTTCCCCATTCTAGGAACTTCATATGTTCCATACATTTCAATTGAAGTAACATACTTACTATCTAAACTATCTCTTTTAATAATAATGCTATCTTTGTCAAATGTTTCGTCTTGCTTGAATTGGCTAATCCATCGATCTATATTTTGGTCTGCTGTTCCTTGAATATTATTAAATACTACTAAAGAAAATTCTTCATTTGTATTAAGGCTAATCTCTAGCAGACGAAACTGTTTGTCTGAGCTAGTAGCCTCCCAGCCATCTGGTAATTTATAGGAGATATTTTTTACTAACTCTCTGCCAACATATTGGTTAGTACCATTTATGGCAATATGAGATACAAAAAAACATGTACCTATAATAAGTGTGTATAATATTATTCTATTCATTGTTACTAAAAATAGTACGTGCTTGTTCATCAGCACGATAAGAACTTCTTACTAGTGGGCCAGATTCGACAATCTTAAATCCAATAGACTCTCCAAAACTTTTATATTCGTCAAACTTTTCTTTTGGAACATATTGCTCCACTTTCAAATGTTTCTTTGTTGGTTGTAAATATTGTCCGATTGTAAAAATTTGTACTCCTAAATCTGCAATTTGTAACATTGTATCTTTTACTTCTTTCTCCGTTTCTCCTAATCCGACCATAATACCTGTCTTTGTGCGTAAACCAAAATCTATAGATTCTTTTAGGACGTCTAATGAGCGCTGCCAATTTGCTTGCGCTCTTACTCCTTTGCTAATTCTTTCGACACATTCAACATTATGGCTAAAAATATCTGGTTTTGAATCAAATACTGTTTTTAAGGCGTTTTTATCTCCTTGGAAATCAGGAGTTAAAACTTCTATTGTACATTTTGGATTTAATTTACGAGTAGT
>JAQXAG010000092.1 GCA_029253045.1 Fidelibacterota bacterium
ATTTGGATACAGCTAAAACATACTTCTACAAGTTATCCACGATTGATAGCGAAGGACAAGAAAGTCAGTTTTCTTCAGAGTTTCAAATTCGACCAGTAACATTTATCAATGCGCCACCAAATATTGATACAGTGTCGGATGTACAAATAAACGAAGATACTAATTTAGGAATTCAGCTTACTGGAGTTAATTATGGGGCTGACGTTAATGCTCAAAATGTTACTGTCACAGCATATGCTGAAAATGCAGCTATATTTCCATCCCTAATAGTTAACAATCCTTCTACGGGCCAATTTATTCTAGATTTATCCCCAAGTGCAAACAGCAATGGATCTTCTATTGTATATGTAACTGTGCGAGATGATGGTGGTACAGCAGATGGAGGTTTAGACTCTACTAGAGTATCATTTAATGCAACAGTATTACCAGTAAATGACACGCCTGGGTCTTTTGCAGCTAGCGGAGAATACTTATTCAATGCTTTAGATGGTTCTGGTGCATTTTTATCGAATGAATATTTATTTATTACTCCAGAAAATCAAAATGACTCATTACGTTTTGTTTGGGAGGAGTCTGCCGATGTGGATGGAGATACGATTGAATATCGGATGATTGGTTATGATGACTTAGAGTTTTTAAGTATGAATACTTGGACCGAGGATACTTCAATGGCTTGGGCATTAAAAGATCTAGTAGCTCAAACTGATACAGTTAATGTTTCTGAGGGTTCATGGTCGGTCATATCTACCGATGGACAGTCTTTTCAACAAGCACTATCTGGGTCTATTGGTAATTTAAAGATTGACGGAAGGGCTTTGATACCGGATGTGTTAGAATTAAAGCAAAATTATCCAAATCCATTTACAGCATATACAACATTAGAATATGACGTTCCATCACCTCAGTATGTTGTTTTAAGAGTCTTTAATATTAAGGGACAACTTGTTACTACTTTAGTAGATGAAGAACAGGGCGCTGGCTACAAATCAATAATATGGGATGGAACAAATGATAATGGCGATACAGTAAGTTCGGGAGTTTATTTCTGTCAAATGTATACACCAGCAAATCCAAATGGCGGTCAGTTTATTAAAGCTATCAAGATGCTAAGACTAAGATAAGTATTGAATCCGTTAAAAAACTTATATCAATGGGTATTATCATGGGCTGAAAGTGCTTATGGCACAGCAGTATTATTCTTTGTTGCTTTTGCTGAATCTTCATTTTTTCCTGTTCCTGCAGATCCACTACTTATGGCTTTATGTTTAGGCAGTGTAAAACGCTCAATGTATTATGTTTTTATGTGTACTCTAGGTTCAGTTTTAGGAGGAATTTTTGGTTTTATTATTGGATATTTTCTTTGGTATGCTCCTTCAGGAGAACTGACAGGTATAGCTAACTTCTTTTTTAGAGTTATTCCCGGTTTTACAAAGGAAGTTTTTGATAATGTAGGCGCTCAGTATGATGCACACAATTTCCTTGTAATTTTTACAGCAGCTTTTACTCCAATTCCATATAAGGTTTTTTCAATAACTGCTGGTGTTTTTCAAATTAATCTACCCACTTTTATCATGGCTTCAATATTAGGTAGAGGAGGTCGTTTTGTAATTATTGGATTATTAATACGTTCTTTTGGCGACCCCATTAAAAAAATGATGGATTAGCACTTTAATACTTTTATTATCCTTTTAACTATCATATTTGCCTTAAGCTATCTTTTGATTGGATATCTATTTTAATTTGTTATAATTTTTGACCATGAAAAATATACTATATCTATTTATTTTATTTTTAGCATCATGTGCTAGTTCTATACCTGATGTTGCAACTCCAGAGATCAAGCCTACAGAAAGCGATATTACAATTGAAGATTTCAAGACACATATTGAGTTTTTATCATCTGATCAACTTCAAGGGCGTGGTGCAGGTACCGAAGGCGATAAAATTGCTGTTAATTACATTAAAAAGCGTTTTTATGATGCGGCACCAAATAAAGGAAGAGTGGAGGTTCAAGAGCATTATGTGTTCAAAGATCGCAGGCAGAAAAAAGATAAAGTTTTAACTTATAACGTCATTGGTTATTTGATTGGTAATGACGAAAAATTAAAAGATGAATTTGTTGTAATTGGTGGACATTA
>JAQXAG010000096.1 GCA_029253045.1 Fidelibacterota bacterium
AACTTCTAATTTTAAAGGATTAGGATGTTGCTGTTTTTCAGATAAGTAGTCATGCTGTACATTAATAATCTCACTTACAACTTTTCTCAAGGTATGTGATCGAAATAAAATTGTGTCAAGTAAATTTTGTGCGCTACTGACATGTTCATCAATAAATTTCTTTTCTTCTTTTGGAGTATCTTTATTCATTGCTGCATTTAAATACTCATTCGATATTTTAAACCTACTAAGATTTCGATCATTTATTAGAATAATCCATTTATCATCTTTCATCCTTAAAATAACATCAGGATTCACATGATTGCTAGGTTCATAAAGATCAATTATGGGTGCAAATTTTTTTGCAGAAATAATTTTTAATGCATTATCAAAATCAGTATCTGAACATGATAATGAAGATTTAACAGCTAGAAATTCTTGATTAAGAAACTGTTCAAAATGATTTCTAATTATGTCTAATGCTAAATCTTCTTTTTCTGACAGTTGCATTATAAGATACTCTTGTAAATTTTTACAACCTACTCCCTGAGGACTTAACGTTTTAACAAATGTTAACACGGTTTCAACTTCCTCAACGGTAGAATCTGTGCTATCTGCAATTAAGTCTAATTCAGAATCTAAAAAACCACTATTATCTACATTTAATATAATTTCTTTAGCAATTTTTTTTGAAATTGTATCAATTTCTGATTGATCAACTTGATTAATAAGTTTATCAATAATATTTTTATCTTCAGGGAGATTTGATAAAAATAAATCATAGCTTTCTTGACGATCAAATCCATAACCATCATAATCTCTTGCTTTAGAATCCTCTATATTCTTTTCAATTAAAACAGGATTTTTTTGAATTTCATTTTCTAATTCTTTTTCAATATCATCTAAGCTAAGCTCTAAATAGCTCGATTGAAGTATTTGTTTTGGTATTATAGACTGCTTTTGTCTGATCTTAGTAGAAAGCTTACTCATCAATCTAATCTAAACTTTTTTCCTAAGTAAATTCTTCTCACTTCTTCATCATTTGCAAGTGTTTCAGCATTCCCAGATTTTAAAATTTCTCCGCTGTATAGAAGATAGGATCTATCTGTAATGGATAAAGTCTCTCTTACATTGTGATCTGTAATTAATACTCCTATATTTTTCTTCTTTAATGACATAATCATTTGTTGAATATCTTCAACTGCAATTGGGTCTACTCCAGCAAATGGTTCATCTAGGAGGACAAAATCTGGATTTAAAGCTAAAGTACGACATATTTCAACGCGCCTTCTTTCTCCGCCTGATAAGCTAGATCCTAAGCTATTTCTTAAATGATGAATATTAAATTGATCTAATAGCTCATCAATTAGATTGTTCTGATCAATATCTTTTGGCAAAACTGTTTCTAATACTATTTTTAAGTTATTCTCGACCGTTAGCTTCCCAAAAATGGATGGTTCCTGAGCTAAGTATCCAATCCCCATTCTTGCACGCTTATACATAGGAAGCTTTGTTATATCGATATCATCTAATAGTATGGTTCCAGATGAAGGTCTAATCATTCCTGTAATCATGTAGAATGTAGTTGTCTTTCCTGCACCATTAGGTCCTAGCAATCCAACAATTTCACCCTTCTCTAAATTAATATCAATATTGTTGACAACATTCTTCTGGGAATAATTCTTTTTTAGATTTTTTGCACTTAATGTTTTACTCATTGTTAATAGAGCCTCTTGGTTTTGTAATTTTCCAATTTGTTAAATCGATATTAGACTCAAATCCAGTACCATATAATGTATCAAGATTGCCTGATATAAAGGTTAGGCTAGCATTGGTAAAAATCTTATCTGCTTTGTTATCCCAAAGCAATGAGTCTGTCCATAGTTGTTGTCCATTATCAGCTGCAACTATTACATCTCCAAATGCATTAATTTTATTCTCTGTTTCACTTACAAATGCATAATTGGAAGTAATTAGAGATGAGTGTTGATAATTATCATCATATAAATCTACATTAACATTATCTGTTAATTTCAGTTCTAGATTATTATCATTTCTTTCTAAAAGTTTTGATTTAATAAGTGCTTTAATATTTCCTTTTTCTGTTAGGGTAATCTCTACATCGACAGATAGTTGGTCATGTACATCATTTACAGATGCTTCGGTTTCATAAGATCTAGAACAGCTAGTCAAAATGAAGAAGAATAGTAAATAATAATTCATCGTAATTCAGAAAGTAGCTGATCTAGCAATTGATCAAAATCGCCCCTTGATGCAATAATGAGATCAATTACTTCTCTCACTGCTCCTTTTCCGCCCGTATTTTTTGTTATTAAATGCGCATAACTTGCAACATAATCAGGTGCATTAGGGACAGAAACTGCAAAACCAACTTTTTCTAAAATAGGGATATCAATAATATCATCACCCATAAAGCAAATTTCATCATCTTCTAGATTATATTTTTTCTTCAACTCATTATAAGAATCAATCTTTCTGATTACTCCATTATATACATCATCAATTTGTAATTCTTCTGCTCTCGATTCTGTGGTAGCAGATTCTCTACCAGTAATCCATGCTGTTTTAATTCCTAAGTCTAAAAGTCTTAGCATTACAAAGCCGACTCCATCTAAAACATTGAAGCTTTTAGACTCTTCGCCTGCAGTATCTTTGATAAATTGTCCATCTGTCAGGATGCCATCGACATCACAAATAAATAGTTTAATATTTTTTAAGTTTTTATCCATTTTCTCTTCCGTGGTTCAAGTAAGTTTCTCTAAATGCTAGCATAGATGTAAGAATAGGCTCTAGCTTATCTAAAGGCCACTGTGTACTAGCATCGCTCAATGCATGATCTACATTATCGTGTACTTCCATAAATATTGCGTCACAGCCTGAAGCTATTGCAGAATAAATCTGACCAGGAATAAATTGTCTATTTCCTGAAGTAGTTTCTTCAAAATTTCCAGGAATTTGAGCGCTATGAGTAGCATCATAAATTACTGGAAAGCCAAATTCTTTCATAATTTGAATCGAACGCATATCCGATGTCAAACTATCATATCCAAAAGAGTTTCCTCTTTCAGTAACTAAAATATTTTTATTACCCGTAGCAGAAACCTTATCAATAATATTTTTTACTTTATATGGAGACAAAAATTGACCTTTTTTTATATTCACTACTTTTCCGGTCTTTGCAGCTGCTACTAATAAGTCTGTTTGTCTACATAAGAATGCTGGAATTTGAAGAACATCTACTACATCAGATACTATAGCTGCCTGCTCTGGATGGTGAATATCTGTTAATACAGGAATATTAAATGAATTCTTAACTTCTTCTAATATTTTTAATCCTTCATCCATACCATTACCTCTGAACGATTCTATCGAAGTTCTATTAGCTTTATCAAAAGAGCTTTTAAAAATAAATGGTATGTCTAGCTTATCTGTAACTTTGAGAATTTCTTCAGCCATTTTAAGAATATGATCTCTGCTTTCAATAACACAAGGACCTCCAATAAATGGAATTTTTTCACCACCAAAAACAATATCTTTAAATGAAACTTTATTTTGTGACATTCTTTTTCTCCTTTAATGAAGCCTTAACAAACTCTCTAAATAGTGGATGAGCTTTATCTACTCTACTTTTTAACTCAGGATGGAATTGACAACCTATAAACCAAGGATGGTCAGCCAGCTCTATAATTTCCACTACTCCTAAGTCTTTATTCATTCCAGAAAAAACTAATCCATTTGATTCCATCTTTTTAACAAATCTATTATTTACTTCCCATCTATGACGATGACGCTCTGATATAGTCTTTTTCTTATAAATTTTTGAAGCTTTTGATTTTGGAGCGATATCACAATCGTAAGAACCTAATCGCATTGTTCCTCCTTTAACCTTTATAGCTTTTTGAGATTCCATTAGATCAATTACTGGATTTGATGATTTACTATTAAATTCTGTACTATTTGCATCTTTAATTCCACAAACGTGCCTTGCGAAATCTATAATAACACATTGTAACCCTAAACAAATTCCAAGAAATGGAACGTCGTTTTCCCTAGCAAACTTTGAGGTTAATATCTTACCTTCTGCTCCTCTAGATCCAAAGCCTCCCGGTATTAGAATTCCATCAATGCCTTGAAATGTGTTCTCTGCCTGTTTATCATTTTTAATTTTTTCGGTATTAACCCATATAACTTCTACTTTAGTGTTATTTTCTACTCCAGCATGAATAAATGATTCAATGATACTTTTATATGCATCATGTAATTCTGTGTATTTACCACACATCGCAATCTTAACATTATGATCTGGATTTTTATATGTATCTACAAAATTTTGTAGCTTCTTAATAGATGGCTTATTCTCTAACTGCAATCTATCACAAATCATTTTTGTAATATTTTGTTCTTCTAATAGTAAGGGAACCTCGTAAATACTTGATACGTCTTTATTCTCAATAACATGATCAGCTTTAACATTGCAGAATAAAGCTAGCTTATCTTTTATATCTTGAGTGATTTCGTGAGATGTTCTACAGAAAATAAAATCTGGAGACAAGCCAATTTCTCTTAATTTCATTACTGAGTGCTGTGTTGGCTTTGTCTTAATTTCACCGCTTGCAAAAATATGTGGAAGTAAAGTTAGGTGAACAATGAGTGAATTAAAATATCCTACATCCAGTGAGAATTGCCTAATAGCTTCCATGAATGGCAAGCTTTCAATATCTCCTACTGTTCCTCCCACTTCACAAATAATAACATCATACTTTTTACTATCTGCTAAATTATTAATACGTTGCTTGATTTCGTCTGTTACGTGTGGAATGACCTGAACTGTTTCTCCTAAATATTGTCCAGAGCGTTCTTTATCTAATACTGTACTATAAATTTGTCCGGAGGTAGCATTATTATGCTTTGACATATTTTCATCAATAAATCTTTCATAATGTCCTAAATCTAAATCAGTCTCCGAACCATCATCTAGCACAAATACTTCTCCATGTTGATATGGATTCATAGTACCGGGGTCAATATTTAAATAAGGGTCTAGCTTTAAAATGTTTACTTTTAATCCAGCACTTTTTAGTAGGTAACCAATTGAAGAAGCAGAGATACCTTTTCCAAGGCCTGACATTACTCCGCCAAGTACAAATATAAATTTTGTTTTAGATTTCATAATACTTTAGGTCTTCTTTTACGTCAATACTTCTATGTTGAAAGTCACTAATTAATAGTTTAATTGCAATATTATTATCCAATGCTCTCAATTGTTCTAGCTTCAATTTTTTTTCATTTTCTGACTGTTCAAGATTAGTAAATTTTTCTAATGTTGCTTTTCTGTATGCATATATTCCAATATGACGAAAATACTGTAGCTTTTTATTACTTACAGTTCTTTCAAATGATCTGGCATTATTTTCTTTGTCTAAACATACTTTTACCACATTAGGATTATCTAAATCTTTTTCATTTAAATCACTGGATGCTATCGATGCCATTTCAACGTTAGGATCATCAAATAGACTAATAAGACTATCGATAAGATTTGCATCAATATTTGGTTCATCTCCCTGTATATTTACAACGATATTACATTTAATTTTTCCTGCGACTTCTGCCACTCTATCAGTGCCAGATTCATGCCCTTTAGATGTCAATACTGTATCGCATTCTTTATTTAAATGAGATAAAGTTTCTATCGAATCAATTGCAATAACTAGGTGATTAAGTAATGTAGATTCTTTGGCATTGTCATAGACGTGCTGAATTACTGATTTTCCATTAAGTTGGTAGACAATTTTTTTTGGGAATCTAGTTGAATTTAATCGACCAGGAATAACGCCTAGATTCACTGACTTTCCTTTTTAAGAACTATGGGCACTTCAATATAGTCATTTGTTGATTCTGGACTATTTTTAATGACTGAATCTCTATCAAGAGATTTTTCAAATTGATCTTCTCTTAATGGACTGTTCATATCATGCACATTTACCAGCTCATCTACACCTTCAGTATCTATTTCGTTTAGCAGGTCCATATAATCTAATATATTGTTCATATCTTCCGTATGACTGACTAATTCTTCTTTTGAAAGAGAGAGTCTTGAAAGTGATGCTATTTTTTCAACTTCTTTTTCTGATACTTTTTTCTTTTTTGACATAATAAAATTACTTCAAAGAATTTATAAGATAAGTATCATTGCATCAAGAGAAAGGAAGTGATCAATTATTCGTATCGCATGGAATCAATTGGGTTTAGCTTCGATGCTTTGATTGCAGGATATAGGCCAAAAATAATTCCCATTGATGCACAAATTTGCAGACTATAAAATACCCAATTTAAAGGAATGGTTGGGTCTTGTTCTAAGATAATAGCTACAACATTACCAAATGAAATGCCTAAAATAATACCAACTATTCCACCTATAACAGATATTAAAACTGCTTCAATTAAAAATTGTAGAAAAATATCAATTCTCCTCGCACCTAATGCTTTACGAATACCAATTTCTTTAACTCGCTCCGTAAGAGATACTAACATAATATTTGCAATACCAATTCCAGCAACTAAAAGAGAAATTCCAGCAACTAAGCCAATAAAAATAGATATATAGCCTGTAAATTCTCCAAAAGTATCCATTAATTGATCGCTTGTTGCTATATAAAAATTATTATCCTTTCCTGGTGGAATTTTTCTAATAGCACGGAACACACCGATCGCTTCATCAGTAGCTGCATCTAAAGTTGCCATAGATTCAGACTCGAGGATGAGCTGTAAGTCTGTTCTTCTCCAACCTTTATTTCCAAAATATTTTAGATAGGTTGAAATTGGGATACCAATCATGCTATCTAAACTTTGTCCCAACATTTCACCCTTAGGTTGAGTGATACCAATAACCTCGAATGGGATATTATCAATTTTAATTTCTTTTCCCAGAGGATCTGAATATGGGAAAAGTTCATCTTTTATATCAGAGCCTATAATAGCAACTCTACTTGAGTTGTTCATATCAGCTTCTAAAAGATTTCTTCCTCCAAATTCTAATTCATACTTATTAAGAGAAAGCATGTCTCCATCTGAACCCCAAAAACTAGTTATCCTATTTTTAAGTTCATTTTTTCCAACGCTAATAGTTCGATCGCTAGGCTCTTCTGAAACTGCTGCTGCCATACTAGTTGTAAGCTCTAAGCTACGTTTAAGTTGTTCATATTCTGACCATGTAATAGGAGGTTTATTTCTAGAACGTGAACCTCCCACTCCAAAACTAATTTCTGTTGGATTATCTTTTGTAATGTAAAATATATTAGTTTTCATATCACTAACTACTGCATTTGCACTATTCTCAAATGTTGTTAGTACAGTCATGATTGCGATAATGGATGATACTCCTACTGTAATACCTAATAAAGTAAGGGCTGTACGAAGCTTGGTTTGCCCAAAATAAAATAAAACTCCTCCGATTGCATCGCGAAGATAATTTAAAATTCTATTCATGTCTTAATGCATCTATTGGATTTAACTTTGCTGCAGTCCTAGCTGGAATCATCCCAGCGGTGACGCCAATAAATACACAAACCATAAAAGTATAAAATATTAATACTAAATCGAACTCGACTGGTAATGTATTTGCGAGAGCTAGAGTGATAAGCTTAACTAGTAAAATTCCTGTAGAACCTCCAATAATAGATATTGCTACAGCTTCACTTAAAAACTGAACTAAAATATTATTATTTGTTGCTCCCATTGCTTTTCGTAATCCAATTTCTTTAGTACGCTCTCGAACAGAAACAAACATTACATTCATAATACCAATTGCCGATACTACCAAAGAAATACCTGTCACTAAAAAACCCATACCAGCTATAATAATTTTTAAAGAATCAAATTGTTCTTGATATGCATCAGCAGAATTCACTGAAAAATTATCATCTTGACCAGGTTTTATCTTTCTAGCAACTCTCATAATCATTGCTACTTCCTCTTTTGCTTTAGCCATATCTTCTGGATTTGTTTGTAAAACAAGTTCGTCAAAACCCCATCTAGTTAAAATTCTTTTAAAAGTTGTAGAAGGCATAATGACAAGATTATCAAGTGTTCCACCAGGAACCATTCCCATACCTTGTTTTTTCAATTCTCCAATTATTTCAAAGGTAACATTGTTTAATCTTATTTTTTTACCTATAGGATCTTTCCCATCAAAAAAGCCGTCTCTAACCGTACCACCTACAATAATAACTCTTCGCTGCAAGTCCCACTCGTTCTGTGAAAAAAATCTTCCATTTACAACCTTTGTTCCGCTTAACATATCCTGATATTCAGGATATACACCATTTAGCTGTAGCCAAGAAGACTTATTCCCAAATGAGGCTCTAGTCCAAGTATTTTTTTTGATACTAGCTGCAGTTATATACTCACTGTATTGAGAAATATAATCTAAGGAATTTTCTTTCACTTTAGGTCTATTACGATATTTCCACCAATCAAAATCAAAAGACCAAGGCCATGTGCCTACATATACCTTGTCATTACCATAATATTCCATAGACTTATCAAATTCTCTATCAATACTAGATACTCCTGCTGTTACAATACTAACAGTAAAAATACCAATTGTTAACCCTAGTGAAGTTAAGATTACTCTTGTAAGGTTTGCGCGAATTGCGGCTAAACCAATTAAAATATTTTTAAAAATATTATTCATCAGATGCAATCTTACCATCAAATATTTTTACTCTTCTTTTTGCTCTTTTAGCAACAGACTCTTCATGGGTAACAATAATCAATGTATTTCCAGCTTTATGCAGCTCATCAAAAAACTTTAAAATTTCAGTCCCACTCTTAGAATCTAAATTTCCCGTAGGTTCGTCCGCAAGAATGATAGAAGGCTTATTTACTAATGCTCTTGCAATAGCCACTCTTTGTCTTTGTCCTCCAGAAAGCTCATTCGGCTTGTGTGTCATTCTATCAGATAGACCAACGATATTTAATGCCTCTTTAGATCTTGCTAATCGTTTTGTTTTTCCAAGAGAAGAATAGATAAGTGGAACCTCTACATTTTGTAGAGAAGTTAGTTTTGGTAAAAGATTGAATGTTTGGAAAACAAATCCAATCTTTTCATTTCTGATATTAGCTAATTGACTATCATTCATTTTAGAAATGAGTTCATTATTAAATTTATAAACACCTATAGATGGAACATCTAGACAACCAATGATATTCATTAAAGTTGATTTTCCAGAACCAGATGGACCTGTTATTGAAATAAAATCATTTTCAAATATGCTTAAAGAGACGTCATCTAATGCCTTTACAACTGTATCTCCTAAATTATAAATTTTGGAAATATTTTGTATTGATATTACTTCTTTTTTTGCTTTAGCCACGTTTACGGCCTGGCCTAGATTTATTATCTGATTTTTCTCTCATTTTTACTGGCGCTCCATCATATAACTCTCTACTAATAGCCACAAATCCTCCTGTAACAACTGCTTCGCCTTCTTCAAGCCCGGATGTTACTTCATAATCTCGCTCTCCAACTATTCCAGTTTCTACTATGCGTTGTTCAGCTTTGCCGTCTTTAACAACAAAAACTACAGTTTCGCTAGTTTTTTCACCGCTGCTTTTTTTAGAGTAATTACTCCAATCGCTTGATCCAGCTGATGTAGAAACTGACATAGATGATTTTGATTTATTTTTTGAAATATTTGGATTTTTTCTAGGTGTTGTTAAAGATTGAATTGGAATTACAAGTACTTGATTTCTTTCTTCTGTAATAATTTCAACAGTTGCACTCATTCCAGGTCTCATACCATCAACAACTTCGAGCATTTGAATTTTTACTTCAAAATTGGTGACTTGCTGAGAAGAACCTCCACTAGATGTTGTAGCAGCATATGCAACTTCTTTAACTACTCCCTTAAATTTTTTATCTTGGTAGGCATCTACTTCTACAAGCGCTGTATCATTTATGGATATATCAGCTATATCATTTTCATTTACATTAACATATACTTCCATTTTTGAAAGATCTGATAATTTAAGTAGCACGCTAGGATTAAACATTCCACCCTGCGCTAAATCACCAACCTCACCATCTATAAAAGTAATTGTACCATCTTGTGGAGCAATTAATCTCAATTTAGAAAGGGCATCTTCATCTTGAATATATCTTGCTTCTGCACCGTTAAAGGAACTTAATGCTGATGCATATGAAGAATTAGAATTTTCCATTTCTTGATCTGATATTAATCCTTTTCTATACAACTCTTCTTGTCGAGATTTTTTAATTTCAGCATTATTAAGATTTACTTTAGTTGCTTCAACTCCCGCTTTGGATGCTTCTGTAGCAGCTTTTTGTTGTCGGTCATCTAACGACATTAAAAAGTCACCTTTTTGTACAAAATCTCCCTCTTTGACTGCTATAGCTGTGATATATGTTGTATTGTTAGCACTTAATTTTACTTCAGTTTCTGGCTGCAACACTCCATCAGCTACTACTTTGCTAGATATATCTTTTCTTGTAAGCTCCATAGTTGAAACTTCAATTATTCCATCTTCTGAACTACCAAAAAATGTGCTAGCTATTGCTAAAACAATGACTCCAGCAAATGCTTTAAATTTATTCTTCTTCAATATTTCTAAAAACTTTTTCACATTATCTCCTTATTCATATTTTTTATCTAACGTACCAAGCAAGTCATCTAAACTTGCTACTTGGATCGCTGCATCATATTTTGTTCTCACCAAACTAGAGCTAGCTTGAATTAATGCCAGCTGTGCATCTAAGAGCTCTAGAATACTTGCTGAACCTAGCTCGTATCTTTGTTGTGCTAGCTTTAAATCTTCTTCTGCGGAAAGCAAAACTTCTTCCTGAATGGGAATGATTTCCTGATAATTATTTAATGTATTAATCAATGCATACAAACTAACTTTAGCAGAATTTGTACCTCCGCGTAAACGTGTTTCTGCTTGGTCTAATTGTAATTTTGATATTTGAATTGAGTTTCTATTTCTAAACCCAGAAAAAATAGGAATGCTCACTGTAATATTGGCACTCTTGATGTAATTATCATCAAAATATGTTCTTGTAATTTGATCTGCTGACGATGCATTCATACCAATACTCATGTTAATACTTGGCAGACTAGAGCTCCATGCTTTTTTCACATTAATTTGTGCTCCTGCAATTTGATTATCTAGTATACTTAAATCAGGACTGTTTGACAGCATTAAACTGTAAGCTTCCTCAAATGTTGGCACAGTCAATATAAGATCCATTTTTTGTTCAATAATAATTGGTATATCGCTGTTGAGGAGACCCATACTGAATCTCAGAGATTTTTCTGAATTCTTTTTACTTAATTCTCTAGAAAGAAAGCTAGATTTTGCAGTTCCATAACGTACGGAAGCTTTCAAGAAATCTGTTTTGCTTACAGCGCCTAAATTATACTGATTTTGGACTAAATCTAGCTGCTTTTTTGATAGCTCTAAATCTTTTCCTGCAATATCAAATAATTCAGAATTTTTTAAATATTGATAGTAAAAAGTATGTACATCAAGAATAATACGTGCTTTTGCCTGCCTTTTTTGCTGCTTTGC
>JAQXAG010000099.1 GCA_029253045.1 Fidelibacterota bacterium
CTCATATGACACTATAATAGTAACGTTATTATAACTGAATAAAATAAAAAGCCTCTATTTTTTTTAGAGGCTTTTTATTATCTTACATATCATGATAAATCATTATACCATACTAACAATAAGTACGCTCCTATTTATGGGCTGTAATCAGCCTACAAATACTCAAGGCGGAGTATCTTCTACATCAAGTACTGCTTCACAGGTAGGTATTGATTTTTTAGAACAAGGCGGAAATGCCTTTGATGCTATTGTAGCAACAGGATTTACGTTGGCAGTGACTTCCCCTTCTAATGGTAATCTTGGTGGTGGTGGCTTTTTAGTAGCATACACTAAGGATGGTGGGGCAGTTAGTTTAGATTTTCGTGAAGAAGCGCCCGCATTATCATATGAGACTATGTTTCTTGATGAAAATGATGAGTACAGTCGCGAGCTTGCTCTAAATTCTCATAAGTCTTCAGGAGTACCAGGAACAGTAAATGGTTTGGTTAAAATTTTTAATGATTATGGTTCTGGTAATTTTACTTTAGAAGAAATTATGGCTCCTGCAATTCATTATGCAGAAAATGGTTATCATATTAGTAGTACGACTGCAAGTGGTTTGGATTATTATAAATCACTTTTCTTAAACGACAGAGGGGCTACTGAAATTTTTGTAAAAGAGATAGATAATACTATCTTGGGTTTACAGAAAGCATTGAAAGACGGATCTATATCTAAAGAAGATTATGCAAAGGAATTAGCAAAAATTGATCAGTGGAAAAAAGGCGATTTATTAGTACAAATAGATTTAGCAAATACATTAAAACGTATTGCAAAAAATGGGAGCGCTGGCTTTTACGAGGGCGAAACAGCTGAACTTATTATACAAGAAATGAACACCAATGATGGATTTATTACTAAGAAAGACTTATTAAATTATGATTCAGTTTACAGAAATCCAGTACAAGGAACATACAGAGGGAATAAGGTTATTTCCATGGGTCCCCCAAGTTCAGGAGGCGCTCTATTAATACAAATGTTAAATATGATTGAAAATTTTGATATCAAGTCTATGGAAAGAAATTCTTCGCGCTTTGTACATCTTTTGACAGAAGTACAACGCCTTGCATATGCTGATAGAGCAATTCACTTAGGAGACCCAGATTTTTGGCCCAACCCAATTCCAATGCTAACTTCTAAGGATTACGCAAAAGAAAGATTGTCATTAATCTCCATGGATTCAGCAACTCGTAGCACGGAAATTGCCGCAGGAAAAGCTCTTTCTAAAGAAAGCGTCGAAACAACACATTATTCTGTCATGGATAACCAAGGTAATGTTGTTGGTATTACTACTACACTTAATATGAGCTATGGTAGTAAAAAAGTTGTGGATGGTGCAGGATTTTTGTTAAATAATGAAATGGATGATTTTTCATCCAAACCGGGTACAGCTAATGCCTTTGGTTTGATAGGATATAAAGCAAATGCTATTCAACCTTTTAAACGTCCACTAAGCTCTATGAGCCCTACAGTCGTTATTGACAATGAAGGCAATCCAATAGTAACAATTGGAGCTGCTGGTGGATCAAGAATTATTACTGCAGTTCTACAAAACATTATTAGCATTATTGATCATGAATTAGACATTCAACAAGCAATTGATTTTCCAAGAACTCACTCTCAGTGGTTACCAGATAATCTAAGATATGAAAAAGATGCACTCACCCAACAAACTATTAGCGAGCTAGAAGCATTAAATCATATTTTTGAACATAGTGGAACTGTAGAAAATGGAGTATATTCACTTGCTCAAACACATGGTGTACATTTTAAAGATAATAAATTTATAACTGGTTTTGATAAAAGAGGGACATACGATGAAAACGAAGGTATTACATATTAATAAATCATTTACAACGCTATTATTAGCGACAATAATTCTTTTAATTAGTTGCGGTGACAGCAATAGAGCAACACAGTCTACTGTACCAACACCAATTGTTGTATACACTCCAGGTGACTTAGTATCAGACGGACAAGGCTATATTCAATATAGAGTAGGAAATACTCCTGTAATTATTACGGTGCCTCACGATGGAACCTTAGTTCCTTCTACTATGGCAGATAGAATGGGAGATACTGATCGTGCTATAAATACAAGAAAAGTTGCCGAACAATTTGCAGTATTTTTCAATGCAAACTCAAATGGTCTTTTTCCACACATCATTTATAATAATTTAAGTCGTACAAAATTAGACCCTGATGCTAATTTAATGGATGGTGCACAGGGTAATAGCTATGCTAATCAATCATATGGTACATATCATAGCTATTTGCAAACAGCAATTGATTCTGTTGAAGCAAACTTTGATGCAGGTATATTATTAAATCTAGTTGAACATAATAATGCAGCACAACAATTTGAGATTGGTTATCTACTTTCGGAGAGCGATTTGAATTTAACCGATGCAGAACTTAATAATGGCTATAGCACTCTATCTAGTATCGGCCACTTATCTTCTATTTCTGCTGCATCATTTGCAGAAACACTAAGAGGATATAGTAGTTTTGGTGAGTACTTAATTACAGCATCCTATAACGGCTCTTCTTACCAGGTAGTACCAACTCTGGACAATCCAAATGCTCCTTCAGATGGATATACTTCTGGGGGGTACACTTTAACAGCGTACGGTAAAGAGAGATGGGGTAAAATGAGTGCTATTGAAGTAGCAACTCCATATTCCGGATTTAGAGATAATGCTAATGCTTATCGTGCAGTAGGAGTTGTTCTCGAAGATGCAACTTACAAATTTTACCAAGAACAGATTGGTATTTCTATATACTAATTTTTAGTAGTATAGAAAAAATTATTTTAGTGCATTAGCCTTGTTAAGATACTCTGTAGCATCTTCCAATCTACCTTCACCAAAATACGTTCTATATACTCCATAGTAGTATTGTGCATTATTTGGATCAGCATCGATTAGTTCTAGATAGTATGTTCTAGATTTTCTCCATCTTTCCGCTTGCTCTAAAGCTTTAGCAAGACCTAATAAAGCCTCTTTATCATCTGGAGCTAAAAAATATGCTTCTTCAAAATTATATTCTGCTTCGTCAAATTCATTCATTTTTAAATAGACTAAACCTCTATTAAAGAATAAATCTACTTTCTCTGTATCGTCTTCAGAATTTTCAATTGCTGCATTAAGATTCTTTAGTGCAGGCTCAAATTCATCTTTTGCAAGATATAACGCGCCCAAGCTTTTAAGGGCAGGCACTTCATTTGGATTAATTGCTAATGCACTTTCATAATAACCTAAGCCTTTATTAAAATCTCCCAAACGCACTGCACTTTGTCCAGCACTAACTAGCAATGCTAGTTGCACATCTTGTGGCACATCTGGCAAAACAAGCGCTTCATCAATGTATTTAAATGCATTTTCTTTATCGCCCTTTACAGAGTAATACAGTCCAAGTAATGCATAGGATCCTGGTTGTGCCGGATCTAATTCTTTAGCCTGCATTGACGTTTCAATAGCTTGATCTATCAGTGCATTTCTTTTATCTATATCGCTTACTCTATTTAATAAACCTAAAAAGCCAGATGCTCTATAATACAGAAGATTGTAGCTTTTTGTTAATGATGCTGCAACAGCTTGTGACATTAATATTTTTCTATCGTTAGCTGTAGGTCTAATTTTAGCGTTTGTTGAGGCTGTACTGGCAATATCCATGTATTGCTTCACTTTACCCCACTCTTGAGATCTTGGATAAATTTTATCTCCTAAATGAAATGCAGCTTCCCATTTATCTTTTGGATGACTTAATGCTTTAAGTAGAAATTCTTCTGCCTTATCCCATTCTTTATCTTTTAATCTGATTTTTGCTGACTCTAAATCCTGCCCAGCAAATAGCGTAGAAACTAATATTAATCCAATAAAAAAGTTTTTTATAGTGCTCATAAATATATCCTCCAGTTATAGCAACAAGTTAGTAGTATTATTCTCAGATTTCAATAGGTAAGACTTGACTGAATCCATTCTTTGCGCAATTTATATTCAGAATCAGAAACTTTAACTATTCCTTCATGTGAAATATTCTCAATACAGAAAGATGCCATGGTTGCCCCTGCTATCATAGACTCCTCCATATTCTTACCTGCTATCTTTGACGAAAGTATTCCTCCTGCAAAAGTATCGCCTGCACCAGTAGTATCCATAACTTTATTCACAGGATACGCATTTATTGAAAAAGAAGAATTACCATCAAAGAAAGTTGCTCCGTCCTCTCCTTGCTTAATAATCAGACTATCTGATCCTAGGCTTAATATATACTCAGCAATTTCATTTAAATTATGATTTTTTAAGCCAGATAAATGTACAGCTTCATTATAATTAATACATAGTAAGTTTGATTTGGAAATTATTTTTTTGAGATCTGAATTAGCAATATCCATATATAGCTTAAATGTATCTAGAATAACAAAAGGATTTGATTCGATTTGATTTAAAACTTCAAGTTGTAATTTTGGATGTGTATTCCCTAATAATAAATACTCACATTGCCTTGAGTGTTTAGATAAGATAGGTTCAAATTTTTCAGATACTCCCGGATCTACATATAATGTTTCTCTTGAAGAAAAATCATGCGCATACTTTCCTCCCCAAGCAAAGGTCTTGCCTTCTTCTATTTTTAAATCATCCAGATTAATAGAATGGTTACCTAAAAGATTATAATGCTTTTTGGGAAAATCGCTACCTACCATGCCTACTAATTGGCACTCTTTTGATTTAGTTGCTAATAATGCATAGGAAGCGGATCCACCC
>JAQXAG010000020.1 GCA_029253045.1 Fidelibacterota bacterium
CCACAGGCATATCTGTAATGAGAGCAGAGCTATCTATTGGTGATGTACCTGCTAATAAAATCATAATATTACATTCAATATCATCAAATTTATTTTGATTTAATGTATCTTGAACTAAAGATTTAATCTCTTCTTTAGATTGTCTTACAATCATATTCATTGATTTAGCATTTCCTAGTACTCTTTTTAGATGATGATCTAAAAATACAGGCTTTCCCTTATTTACGGTTTTAAGAAATGTAAATACTTGATACCCCCTAACAATGCTTAAGAAATTATCTATAATATTTAGATTTACTTCATTGGTGGGTATAAATTTGTCTCTCGCGTAAGAAATGTGTTTCATAATTATCACTTAATTTATCTAAAAATATAATTTATAATGATGTATATTTATAAATGCATTATAAAATATTTAACATACTTCTACTATGCTTTATTGTAATTAATTGTTCCAAAAAAGAAGAAGAAACTTTAAGCACTCCTCAAGAATTTGATAATGAAATTAGTGTAGATGATGATTATTATTTTGAGAAAAATATTTATCAAGTTGTAGATAATGTTTATGTGGCAATAGGTTATGGTTTAGCTAACTCTATATTAATCGTTGGTGATGGTGGTAATATTATTATCGATGTTACTGAAAGTGACATATTGGCAGCAGAAATTCGAGAAAGATTTGAAGAAATATCTGATCAGCCTATTGAAGCTATTTTTTATACTCATTCTCATGTAGATCATTGGAGAGGAGCTGCTCCCTTTGTTGATAATAGCACAGAAGTATATGCCCATGAAACTTTTAAAAAGGGATTTTATGATCAAAACAATCTTTTAAAACCTATTTTAACAGAAAGAGGAATGAAACAATTTGGATTCTTTTTACCCAAAGAATTACAAAGGGGTCATGGTCTAGGATTTACATTGGATTTTGATTTTAAACAACCTCCCGTGATATATCCCACAGTTTTACTTAAAGGGAAAAAAAATATTCTTACCATTGCTGGTATAACACTTGAAATTATTCATTCACCCGGGGAAACTGATGATCAGATTATTATCTACTACGAAGATAAGGAAGTTGTATTCTCTGGCGATAATTACTACATGCGCTTTCCAAATCTTTATACCATAAGAGGAACCTCCTATCGCGATACATATAAATGGTATAAATCGGTTGATGAAATGCGTGCATATAATCCAACATACTTAGTTAGTTCTCATGGTCCTTATTTATCAAATAAAAAAGAAGTACAAGAGCGTTTAACCATTTATCGTGATGCCATTCAATATATTCATGACTATGCAATTCGAGGTGCAAATAAAGGAAAAACACCTGATGAACTTGTTGATGAGTTTGTATATCCACAATTTTTTAAAGAAAATTTTGATTTACGTGAACAGTATGGAAAGGTTTCGTGGAGCATTAGAAATGTTTATAATGGATATCTAGGATTTTTTGATGGTAAGGCGGTTAATTTGGAGCCTCTATCAACCAAGGATCGAAGTAAAAAATTATACAATATCATTGGATCTAAATCCAATCTTATTTCTTTGATTAATGATGCTATAAAAGATGATGAGCTACAATGGGCAGCTGAATTAGGACAGATAGGTGTTATTAATTTTCCAAATGATGCTGATATGAAAAATCTTTATGCAAAATCACTTGAAGAACTTTCGATTAAGGAGACTAACCCTATTGCTAGAAATTATTATTTATCAGAGGCATATGAAATTAAAGGAGAAATTACTCCCGACTTAACCTTTCACTTAACTGAAAACCAAGTACGTCAAATTCCTATTGAAACCATCTTTGAAGCAATGCCTCCACGTTTGAATCCAGATAAGGCCAATAATAAACTTATTAAAGTTGGTTTTACTATGAGTGATACTGGAAAGCAATTTGGTATTATCATACGAAATAATATTGCTGAAATCATTCAATACATACCTACAGAAGCTGAAATTCTCGTTACAGTTGAAACTTCGACATGGAAAGGGATTGTATTAGGAATAACGGACGCTAAAAAGGCAATAGCTTCAGGGAAGCTGATTGTATCTGGAAACTATATAAAGTTTATCCAATTTTCTACTATGTTTGACAAAGATTAATTAGTAATCAATTAAAGTAATAACCTCACCATACTTTTCTCTTAGTTTTTCTGATCCACCTAAGTGTGGCAAATCAATCAAACATAATGTATGGATATCGGTTGCACCTAATTCTCTGCACAAATCAGCTGTAGCTGTTGCAGTACCGCCGGTAGCAATTAAATCATCTACTACTAGAATTTTATCTCCAGTACCAATTGCATCTTTATGAATATGAACACTATTTGTTCCATATTCTAGCGTGAAATGTTTCTCAGCAGCTTCCCTAGGAAGCTTGCCTGGTTTTCTGGCTAGAACAAATGACTTAGATAGTGCATAAGCAATTGGTGCACACCAGAAAAATCCTCTGGATTCTACCCCAACAACTTTATCAAACTCTAAATGAGCAATTTTCTCTATCATCAGATCTACGGTAGCTTTAAACGCTACTGGGTCTTCTAATAAAGTTGTGATGTCTTTAAATACTATCCCTTCTATAGGATAATCGTTGACTATAGTAATTGTCTTTTTTATATCTTCAATATGCATAAATATTGGGCCAATTATACTACAATTTACCTAGATTTCAAATACATCAAATATTAGTATTAAATTTTGTTATTAATTTGTTTTAAAAATTAAGATTATATTTATTTCGTTATTATGGTTAATTAGACAGGAGTACTAAATTGGCACTTAAGACAAAAAAAGATTTTGCAACACAAGCATCTAATATATTTGATGCCATGACACATAGCTTTAATGATAAAGAAAAAGCTGAAACTATAAGATTTTTTCTATCAACTATTACCTCAAGAATAGCAACAACATTCATCATGTCTCATTATTTATCAGAACAAAAAATAACACCATCAAAAGTTTATAATAAATTAAGTCCTCTGTATGGATCAAAGTCATCGTTTGTTAACTATGTCGCTTTGGGAAAAAAACGCGGGTATTTATTTCTTGAATGTGATAAAGACGATAGAAGACAAAAATATCTTTATCCGTCTCCTTCTTTTATAAAAATATGGTGTACCTTTCTTGCAAAAACAAAGGGTGATGAAATATCATCTGATATTAATTGGAATTCAATAGTAGACACTGCTGCTAAAGTTAAATTAAAAAAAATCTCTTAAAAACTATAGCCTAGGTCTATGAATAAGTTATTATACTTGCCTCCATCGTGATCTTTTAATCCACGATATAGACCAGCATTAATATTAACATTATCGCTAATTGAGTAACCAGCACCAAGAAGAACTCCAAAATCATATTCATTAGATCCTAAATCCGTATCAATATCATCATTGTCAGGTAAATCTAAACCCATAAATTTGACTTTATCATCTAGATGAATTCCAAACAAAGGACCGATCCATAAATTAAACTTATCTGACATAGCATAATTTGCTGATGCCCATAAATCAAGGTAGGTGATTAGAATATCAGCTGACATTTCCAAGGTTTCTCCATCTGGAAATTCAAGATCAGTTTTGAATTTAGTTCCTCGATGTCCTAATTCGGCACCAACAGTTATTGGCAATGAACCAATTTTCCAGTCCGTATTTTTCCATATTCCAATGTAAAATGACCCTAATCTCTCTGTTTCAAACATTTCAAGCTCTTCATCAGATGCATCGTCTTCTATTCCTGAAATTTGCATGGACTGATATCCACCATAGACTCCCCATCCAGATTTTGAGGAAGCTGCTTGCTCAACTTCTTGTGCGATTACTGTTGATGAGATTGTAAACAAAAATACTAATAGATATCTAATCATTAGTTCATTTCGTTTGGGATATCATATTTCTCACAAAGACCTGATAAAAATCCCCACAACACATGCGCTGTAGACATTCCGGCTTCTTCTGCGAGCTTTCTGTCATCTTCGGATAGTTGATTCATTAGCATAGCACTTTGCTCGCGATGCTCTACATCAGCATCTTTATGTACTACGAAATACTCTAATCCTTTATCAGATGAAACATCATAGTGATCTATCAACCCTTTAATCTTAGTATCTGCAATCTCTGGCACTTGGCGCTCATAAGCATACAAAGCACCTAATCCTTCTGCATAACTAGATCTAGCAAGCCTAAAGAAGTTTGCAATCATATCTTCTGTATACCCTGCTTGCTTAATTGTTTCAAGCTCAGATGCATCTGCTCCTACTTCTAGAGCAAATTGCTTCCATAGCATTGGGTGGTCTTTCTCAAAATCTTCTTCATCACTCAAGTTGTCTAATAAGATTTTACGTTGCTCAATATCTTCACAAAGTGAATGTGTTGCACTTATATAACGTGGAAATGCTTTGATATGCTGATAATATTGTTCAGCATAGTCTTGTAAAATTTCTTGATTCAATTCTCCATTATTCCATGCTACATAGAATGGGTGTTTTAATAAATGAAGTTCATCAAGTTTATTGTCAAGTTGCTTTAGATACATAGAGTATATCTCCTTAATTAATTGATTATTAGTTGGCTACCTACATACAATCTATTGATTATTGTACAGTTATAGCAAGAATATTTCAAATATTTAAGGATTTAAATAAAAATAAATAAAAAATTATTAGTCATCCATAGCAATACTAAATGCCATAAATACGACAAATAGAATACATAGAAATAGCATAGGTATCTCTAAGGGATGTTGCATTGTAAAAGGACCCCATGTAATCATAATTTCTTACCTATTATTTTCATTTAATTGAGATCTAACACCTAATATTCCAAATGTTGGTGCCCATAGACCTACAAAAACTCCAACTTGACGTGCATCAGCAGAATCTTCATATCCAGGAAGATTTAAAAATAGCAGGACTGCCATCAAAATTGAGATTATCATTAGTAAATACCATAAATTTGAATTCATTTTCTACCCCTTGATTAAATATTTAAATAATACTCATTACTTTTAGAATAAATGCCACAATAATTAACAAGATAACGAACTTCGTATCTAGACAAAAACTGACAAACTTAGCGATCATATCGTCCATTAATTAATTCCTCCATTTAATAGCATGTATACAATGATGAGAGTAAAAAATATAGCAATAATACCCCCAAAAACTGTATCGAGAATTGACATTAACTTATCAGCTAAGATATTTATTTTATTTAACATTTATCCCCATTAATTATTC
>JAQXAG010000023.1 GCA_029253045.1 Fidelibacterota bacterium
TATTATTATCAAGATGTTGATCGCCTCTTGCCAGATTTAAGATATTAATTTTAGCTTCAGAACCTTCTTTATTTAAATCTACTTCTATAAAATTTTTATTATACGTTGAATGAATATTCATACTATCAATATTTAATAACACGCTTTTTCCTAAATCATAATAATTATACCCTAAGTAGTTACTTTCTGTTTTATCGTCATAAAGCATGGAATGATTTAAAATAGTATTATCAGGACATATAAATTTATTAAGATTCAGATTGAAACTATCAGACCCTTCATTTATATCCTTTTCAATTATAGAAATATCATTACCTTCATTTAACTTAAAGACGTTGAATGATGAAATTCTAAGATCTTTCTCAGATTTATTATAAATGTTTATAATCTTAATTGGGTTTTCAAATTTAACTCCCTTATGAAACTCAAAATATTTCCCTGTTTTAATAGAAGATAATCCAAGATGAAAAAAAGCTTCTTTCTCAAAATTAGATGATGTGGAGCATATGCTATTATCCTCTAATTCACCTAAATCCAATATTGTAATACTGTCTTTATAGATAAAATGATTTAAAGATTCTGTAGCTAGCTCCCCGTTTATAAAACATAATGTATATTTATCACTAAATTTTTCTATTGAGAATTTGCTGTGATTCAGATTACTAGAACTGTATTTTTTTAAATGCTTACTTGGAGAAAATTTCCAATTTTCAAGTTTTTTTGATGGATAACCCAATTCTGAAAACTTATCATGACTATCTTGTTGTATTTTTTTTAACATATTTTATTTCGCAAGCCATGCATAGCCATTTTTCTCTACCTCGTGTACTAATGTCATATCTCCAGATTTCACAATCTTACCATCAATCATAATATGCACTACATCTGGCTTGATATATTCTAGTAATCTTTGGTAGTGGGTGATAATTAAAACAGAATTATTGTCATTCTTAAACTCATTTACACCTTTTGCTACTGTACGCAATGCATCTACATCTAAACCTGAATCAGTTTCGTCTAAAACAGCTAGTTGTGGATTCAGCATTAATAATTGAAGAATTTCACTTTTTTTCTTTTCTCCACCAGAAAATCCATCATTAATTGATCTTTTAAGGAATGAATCATCTAGACCAAGCTCAGATAATATTTTTTTAGCGCTTGTTAAAAATTCAACAGCATCCATCTCTTCTTTTCCATCATGTTTATTTTTTGCATTTAGTGCTGCCCTTAAAAAGTAAGCCATACTAACTCCTGGTATAGCTACAGGGTATTGAAAACATAAAAATAAACCTTGAAGAGCTCTATTTTCAATGCTCATTTCTGTGATATCATCTCCATTCATCTCTATTGTACCACCATCTACTTCATATGCTTCATTGCCAGCAATGACATTAGCTAATGTACTCTTTCCAGATCCATTACGACCCATAATTACATGAACTTCTCCTTTTGGAATATCTAGATCGATTCCTTTAAGAATATCTTTATCTTCAATAGATGCTTTTAAATTTTTAATTTTAATCATTATTTATCCTACGCTGTTTTCTAGTGTTACTTCAATTAATTGTTTTGCTTCTACGGCAAATTCCATTGGTAGTTCTGCAAATACTTCCTTACAAAATCCATTTACAATCATAGATACCGCATCATCAAGATTAATTCCTCTTTGATTGCAATAAAATAGTTGGTCCTCACCTATACTTGATGTAGTAGCCTCGTGCTCCATTTTTGCAGTTGGATTTTTAACATCAATATAAGGAAAAGTATGTGCTCCGCATTTATCGCCAATTAAAATGGAGTCACATTGTGAAAAATTACGTGCATTTTCTGCATTTTTTAGAATCTTAACTCCGCCTCTATAAGTATTTTGACCTTCTCCAGCTGAAATCCCTTTAGATATAATGGTGCTTTTGGTATTTTTTCCGATATGGATCATTTTTGTTCCAGTATCTGCTTGCTGTTTATTTTTTGTTACTGCTACTGAGTAGAACTCTCCAACACTGTCATCACCTTGCATAATTACACTAGGATATTTCCATGTGACAGCGGAGCCAGTCTCTACTTGAGTCCAAGAAATCTTAGACCTATCGCCAACACATTTTCCTCTTTTAGTAACAAAGTTATAAATTCCGCCTTTACCTTCTTTATCTCCTGAATACCAATTTTGAATAGTTGAATATTTAATAGTTGCATCTTTATGTGCTACTAATTCTACGCATGCTGCATGTAGTTGATTTTCGTCGCGCATAGGAGCAGTACATCCTTCTAAATAGCTAACATGACTACCTTCGTCAGCTATAATTAATGTCCTTTCAAATTGACCGGTATTGGCTGCATTGATTCTAAAGTATGTAGATAATTCCATTGGACAGCGAACACCTTTAGGTATATAAACAAAAGATCCATCACTAAACACTGCTGAATTTAAGGCAGCAAAATAGTTATCTGTTCTAGGTATTACAGATCCTAAATATTTTTTAACTAATTCAGGATGGTTGATTACTGCCTCTGAGAAAGAGCAGAAAATAACTCCATGTTTTGACAGTTCTTCTTTGAACGTAGTTGCCACTGAGACACTATCAAATACCGCATCTACAGCAACCCCTTCAAGTCTTTTTTGTTCATTGAGCGAAATACCCAATTTATTATATGTTTCAATAATATCTGGATCAACATCATCTAAACTATCATTTTTCTTATATTTAGGAGCTGAGTAATAACTCAATGCTTGATAATCTACGGGCGTATAGTCTACTTGTGCCCATGTAGGCTCTTCCATTTTCTTCCAACTTTCATATGCCTTAAGTCGCCAATCAAGTAGCCATTGTGGCTCTTTTTTTAACTTTGAAAGCTTTGTAATAACTTCTTCATTTAAGCCAGGCTCAAACGTTGTCTGTTCAATATCAGTTGTGAAACCATATTTATATTCTTGATCCAGAGTTGAATCAATAATTTGTTGATTTTTATCTACCATTATGCTGAAAAACTAATACCGCAGCCACATGTTCTGTTGGCATTTGGGTTATTAACTTTAAATCCTCCATTTAATAAATCGTTAGAAAAATCTATCTCACATCCTCTAACATAAATCCAACTTTTTACATCACAGAATATTTGTATGCCATGACTTTCATATACTTTATCAAATTCTTTTTTTTCTCCATCAAAAGTAATATTGTATGACATTCCTGAGCAACCACCCGTATCAATAGCAACTCGAATACCTTTTTTTGAAGGTTCTTCGTTTTGCATGATATTTTTAAGTCGCGCAGCAGCCTTTTCTGTAATAGTAATTGTTTGTTGTAGTGATTGATCTTCCATATTAAAAACCTAGTTTTTGTCTACCTTCCTCCGTCATCATTTCCGGGCTCCAAGGCGGATCAAATGTAATTTCTACATTGATAGTAGCCATATACTTTAATTCTGTAATCTTATTCTTGATGTCGTCAACCATGTACTGACCCATTGAACATCCTGGAGTTGTTAATGACATAGTTATATCTACGCCAAACTTGTCTTTAGGTTGTTCGTATATATTTAAATCATATATAAGTCCAAGATTCCAAAGATCTATTGGAAGCTCAGGATCATAGCATTGTTTTAATATATCAATTATACTGTTTTTTATATCTTTCATAACAGGAAAAAAATTTAACTCATACAGGTGTGATGTCCTATAATTTTAGAAAATATTTCTACTAATAATTATCATATGAAATCTTGTAGTAATCTGACGTAAAAATTATAGTTTTTTTTAATTTCCATAACTAATTGCTTACTTTATTTCCGTAGTGTAAATTGATGTTCATTTGAAGGAAACAATGAGTAAGAAAGCAAAATTAGAAACAGTAGATAACGTAACGATTCGATTTGCGGGAGATTCCGGAGACGGAATGCAGCTAAGTGGAGGAAGATTTACTCAAACCTCTGCAATTATGGGGAATGATTTAAGTACATTGCCAGACTTTCCTGCTGAAATTCGTGCACCTGCTGGTTCTTTAGCTGGAGTGAGTTCATTTCAAATTCATTTTAGCTCTCAAGAGATTCATACCCCAGGCGAAAAGCCTGATGTATTAGTTGCAATGAATCCAGCAGCTCTGAAAGTACATCTTAAAGATCTTACACCAGGCGGAGCTTTGATTATTAATAAGAATGCATTTACAAATAAAAATTTAAAATTGGCTGGATATGATAGTGATCCTACAGAAGATGGTTCATTAGAAGATTATTATTCTACTCACTTCATTGAGATGAGTAAAATGGTTGAGCTTGCCTGCGAGGGAATTGATTTATCCCCCAAGTTAATTGATAGAACGAAAAATTTATGTGCTTTAGGTGTTTTATTTTGGATGTACGACAGACCTTTAGAGCCTACAATTGATTGGCTTAATAAAAAATTTAAATCTAAACCTGACGTTGTAGAAGCTAATGTAAGAGCATTAAATACAGGCTATAATTATGGAGATACTGCTGAAATATTTACTACAAGATATGTAGTTAAAAAAGCAAAATTAGCTCCAGGAAAATATAGAAATATCAATGGGACGCTAGCTACTTGTCTTGGCTTATTAACTGCCGTTGAAAAAAGTAAGTTAAGTCTTACTTTTGCAGGCTATCCTATTACTCCTGCAAGTAACATATTGCATACGTTATCTAATTGGAAGAGATTTGGCGTTAAGACTTATCAGGCTGAAGATGAGATTGCAGGAATAGGAGCAGCTCTTGGTGCATCTTATGGAGGATCTTTAGGTGTAACTGCATCTTCGGGTCCAGGAATTGCGCTAAAGGGAGAGTTTTTGGGTTTAGCCGTCATTACAGAGCTTCCCCTTGTTGTTATTAATGTTCAAAGAGGTGGTCCAAGTACAGGGTTACCTACAAAAACTGAACAATCAGATTTATTTCAAGCAGTATATGGTAGAAATGGTGAAGCACCAATGCCTGTAATTGCAGCAGCTACACCAGGAGATTGTTATTATACAGCATATGAAGCGTGTAGAATGGCAGTAAAATATATGACTCCAGTTATGATGCTTTCAGATGGTTATCTTGTTAACGGTTCAGAGCCTTGGATTATTCCAAACCCAGACGAAATGAACGATTTTGACGCTGGCTTTGTTAAAGAAAATTTAACAGATGAACAATATTTACCGTACAAGCGTAATAAAGAAACACTAGCTAGAGGTTGGGCAATTCCAGGAACCAAAGGATTAGAGCATCGTATTGGTGGTATTGAAAAACAAGATGTGACAGGTAATGTAAATTATGACTCAGATAATCATGAAAAGATGGTTCAGATTAGAGCCCAGAAAGTAGCAAATATTGCTAATGAATTACCACCTACAGAAATTTTTGGAGAGAAAAAAGGCGCTCTACTAATCTTGAGTTGGGGTAGTACACATGGAGCCTGTAAGGCAGCAACAGAATCTCTTTTAGAAGAAGGTTTGAAAGTAGCACATGTTTCAATTAGATGGATCAGTCCACTCCCCAAAGATTTAAAAGATATTCTATCAAATTATAAAAAAATATTAATGCCAGAGATTAATACTGGACAATTTCGTCAGATGATACGTGCGGAGTTTTTAGTAGATGCCATTGGACTGAATGAAGTTCAAGGTAAACCATTAGGTGCCTCTACAATAGTTGCAAAAGCAAAGGAAATTATCAATGAGTGATAAGCCATTATTAAAAAAAGCTGATTTTCAATCAGATCAAGCAATTCGTTGGTGTCCAGGTTGTGGGGACTATGCTATATTAGCACAAACACAAAAAACATTTCCTGAAATTACAGAAAAGAAAGAGGACACCGTTTTTATATCAGGAATTGGATGTTCTAGCAGATTCCCTTATTATATGAATACATTCGGATTTCATACAATTCATGGTAGAGCTCCAACAATTGCAAGTGGATTAAAAATGGCCAATCCAGAATTATCTGTATGGCTTGTTACAGGAGATGGGGATGGATTTTCTATTGGAGGAAATCATATGATTCATTTATTAAGGAGAAATGTAGATATAAATGTTATGCTATTTAATAATAGAATTTATGGACTAACTAAAGGTCAATATTCTCCCACTTCGGAACAAGGAAAGGTAACATATTCTACGCCAATGGGCTCTATAGATTACCCCTTTAAACCCACAAAGTTAGCACTTGGTGCAGAGGCTTCTTTCGTCGCTAAGACAATTGATAAAGAACTAAAACATTTACAAGCCATGATTAAAAGAGCAAATTCTCATAAGGGAACCTCATTTATTGAGATTTATCAGAATTGTAATATATTTAATGATGGTGCTTTTTCTCATTTGACTGATAGAGATACTAAAGAGGAACAATTGCTTCGATTAGAAGATGGAGAGCCAATGATCTTTGGCGCAGAAAAAAATAAGGGTATTTATCTAGATGGAACCTCTCCTAAAGTAGTACAAATTGGAAAAGATTACTCTATAGATGATATCGTGGTTCATAATGAAAAAGATAGATTTATAGGTGATATGCTAGCTAACTTTACATCAAGCGAAGAATTCCCAGAGCCAGTTGGTGTACTGTATTGCAAAGAAAGACCAAGCTATGATGAGCTTATGGAGGCTCAAATGAAAGAGGCTCAAAAAGATAGTAAGAAAGCAAAAGGCTTACACGAATTATTAAACGCTGGAGATACTTGGGAGGTAAAATGACAAAATTTAGAACTGAAAAAGACAGTTTGGGAGAAGTCAAAGTTCCTCATAATGCCTATTACGGAGCACAAACCCAAAGGGCAGTCGAAAATTTTGAAATTGGTTGGCCAATGGAATTCAGCTTAATTTTACCATATATAATTATTAAAAAAGCTGCAGCTATGACTAATCATGCGCAGAAAAGATTACCAAAAAAATTATCTGATGCTATAATGAAAGCGTGTGACGATATAACAGATCATCCAGAAAAATTTCTAGATCAATTTCCTGTACCTGTTTTTCAAACAGGAAGTGGAACACAAACTAATATGAATGTCAATGAGGTGATAGCTAATAGAGCTAATGAAATATTAGGAGGAAATTTAGGTGAGTATAAGTTTGTTCATCCGAATGATCATGTAAATATGTCCCAATCTACCAATGATACATTCCCAACTGCTATTTTAGTTGGATGCGTTCTTAGCGTAGAAGACAGCTTGTTACCTGTATTGAGTCTTTTAGAAAAATCATTACAAAAGAAGAGCAGAGAATTCGACAAAATTATAAAAGTAGGTAGAACTCATTTGCAAGATGCTACTCCTATTAAATTAGGACAAGAATTTTCCGGGTATGCTTCAATGATCAGTAATGATATTAAAAGAATTAAGCTTGCAGTAAAAGAGTGTGCAGAGCTTCCAATCGGAGGAACTGCTGTAGGAACAGGAATTAATACCTTAGAAGGGTTTGATACATTAGTTTGTAGTTTTATTACAGAAGAAACCGATATTGAGTTTAGTGTATGTACTAATAAATTTGAGCTCCTTTCTTCACAAAATCCATTATCTAACCTATCATCTCAACTTAAAATATGTGCAGGATCTCTTAACAAAATTGCTAATGATATAAGATGGTTAGCTAGTGGACCTATGGCAGGAATTGGAGAATTAAAGCTTCCATCTAATGAGCCTGGAAGCTCTATTATGCCAGGAAAAGTTAATCCTACACAATGCGAAGCAGTTAATATGGTATATGCACAAATCTTAGGAAATGACTTAACAATAAATTATGCTGGAACTAATGGAAACTTTGAACTGAATACATATAGGCCTATTATTGCATCTTCTATCCACGAATCTATCACCCTACTATCTGAAGTCTCTGAATCGTTTACACTAAATGCCTTAGATGGATTAAAGGCTAATAAGGAAAAAATTAAAGAAAATTTAGATAAATCATTAATGCTTGTAACCGCCTTAAATCCAGTAATTGGATATGAAAAATCTGCAGAGATTGCCAAAAAAGCTTTGAAAGAAAACATTTCACTTAAAGAAAGTGCAAAGAAATTAAAATACCTTTCGGAACAAGAGTTTGACGAGATCGTTAAACCAGAACTAATGGTTTCTCCAAAAAAATATGATTAAATCCTTTCTAACATCTGTTAGAATAATTGCTTACCTATCTATCCTAGTAATTTTTTATCTCGTTTACTTGTCCAGAGATTTACCTTCTTTAGAGCGCTTAGAAACATTTGATCCTGCAATGCTATCAACCTTATATGATAGAAATGGGGAAGTCATTGGTGAGTTCTATATCCAGAAAAGAGTATTTATTGATATAGAAGATATGCCAGAACATCTAAAGCATGCAGTAATTGCTTCAGAAGATAAGAGATTTTATAAACATTGGGGCGTAGATATGCAAAGTATTGTCCGCGCCGTTATAGTTAATGCTTCTTCAATGAGTTTTAGACAAGGTTTCAGCACCCTCTCTCAACAGTTAGCGAGAAATCTTTATAAGGAAGTTGGATTCAAAGATAGCATCACAAGAAAATTAAAAGAGATGATTACTGCCGTCCAAATTGAAAGAACATATACAAAAGAAGAGATTTTAGAAATGTATTTAAATACAGTGCACTTTGGGCATGGCACCTACGGTGCTGAATCAGCTGCAAAAAGATACTTTAATAAAAAAGCATCAGAGTTAACTATTGGCGAATCTGCTATGCTAATAGGTCTATTGCCATCTCCTGCTAATTATTCGCCCTTAAGAAATTTAAATAAAGCTATAGAGAGAAGATCTATTGTTTTAAAGGTAATGTACAATCAAGACTATATTGGCCATCAAGAGTATATAGAGAATAACAGTATTATTCCTGATAATATTTCATATGAAATTCCAAGAGGAAAAGCACCTTATTTTGCTGAACATGTTAGAAGAATCTTAGAAAAACAAGATGATGAACTTGGAATTAATATTTATCAAGATGGATTAAAAATCCATACAACTTTAGACTATAGGCTTCAAAAAATTGCTGAAGATGCGGTAATGACTACTCTTAAGAATAATCAAGATGAATTCAATAATCAGTTATTCAAAGATGAAGAAAGATTTTCAAAATTAGGCTATCTATCTATTTTCCCCGCCGATTCAGTAAAAATGATGTTAAATGGTCAATTAGAATTATATGAGGAGCTTAGAAAAGATTTATTAGTGCAATGTGCTTTCATTGCGTTAGATACAAAAACTGGAGAAATTCTAGCTATGATCGGTGGAAGATCAGACTATATGGATCAATTCAACAGATCTACACAAGCTTTAAGACAGCCAGGATCTATTTTCAAGCCATATATTTATACAGCTGCTATTGATAATAATTACCCCGTAACAACTCAATTGTTAAATCAGCCCGTAGCATTATACAGAAATAATGCTAAGGGAGAGCGAGAAAAATGGACCCCAAGGAATTATGACAACAGTACTGGGGGACTTACAACGCTAAGAGAGGGACTTCGTAGATCATTGAACTTAATATCTGTACGAATGGTTCAAGAGCTTGTTCCTCCAAGACAAGTAAGAGATATTGCACAACGAATGCAAATCACTACTCCTATCAGGGCGGTTGATTCTATAGCGCTTGGAACTTCAGAAGTAAAGCCCATTGAAATAGTAGCTTCATATGCAACTTTTGCCAATAAAGGTATATACTCTTCACCAATAGCTATAACAAGGATTGAAGATAAATATGGACAAATTATTAAAGAGTTCAGTAATACTCAAAAAGAAGTTTTAAGTCCTGAAACAGCATTTATGGTCACTAACTTACTACAAACAGTTGTTGATAAAGGTACGGGCGGTAGTTTGAGATGGAAGTATAAATTTAGACATCCAGCTGGCGGAAAAACAGGAACAACTCAAAATCTAAGTGATGCATGGTTTGTTGGATTTACTCCACATATTACTGCTGGTGTCTGGTATGGTATTGATGAATATTCAACTAGTCTAGGCGATGGTCAATATGGGGGTGTTGCTGCGCTTCCAGCCTGGGCATTATTTATGAAAAAAGCACATCAAGAATTAAATATCCCAAAAGATAAATTTGAAATGCCAAATGGAGTGGTCGAAGTAGAGATTGATTCTGATACAAAGAAGTTACCTACATCCAGAACAAAGAAAACTGAACTAGAAGTATTCTTGAAGAGTAATCAACCTACAGCTAATTAATTTTTCTTATCTGATAAGAACAAAATAATTAATCCAACTATAAACAATACAATATTAGGCATCCATGAACCAATAGCTGGATCTAATAAAGCTCTATCAGCTAATTGTTCTCCCCATATAAGTAGAATATAATATATTAGAAAAAATGCAATACTCAATGCAGATGCAATTGTAATGCCCCCTTTTCGAACTAATATACCTAGCGGAGCTCCAACAAGAGTAAATAATATGCATGCAACGGCTAGAGTAAACTTTTTATGGATTTCAACCAGATACTTATTATTGTTTTTTTCATAGTTTTCAATAAGAGTAAATTCGTTCTGAAATTGTCTCGCATTATTATTTAATGATCTTATTTTCTCTTTTTGTTCATATTCATCTATGGGTATATCTTTATTATAGTCTCTTGATTCTTCTTTTTTTGGAATATCATTATTTTTAAGATTTTCAATTTCATCTATGATAGTTCCAAGAGTCATATCATTATCTGAATTGATACCAATATCTTGTTTAACTGTTGTGATTCTTTTTTTAATCTGTTCTATTGAAATCTTATTTTGTTGAATTTTTTCAATCATTGCAGGGACTTTCATTTCACGATCAGTACGATTAGCTTCACTAGTTCTATTTAAAAGTAAATCATCAATTGAAATGATAATCTGATGAGTTCCAAATTTTATTTTACGATAATGATCATAGTTTTCTAGATCAATTTCATGAATCTCACCATTTTGTAAATTCACTGTAATAATTCCACCAGACGACGCTAATGACCCTCTTTCAGCATAGATTGTAGTTTGTTCTGACGTAGTATTTTTACTAAATATTTTTACATCTTTGAACTCTTGTCCATCCAACTCTTTTACAATCATAGTATATTGAGGAATCATATCTACAAAATATCCAGGCTCAATAGTTAACTCAGGTTTTTTTTGATAGATGTCTCTTGCTAATAATCGAGCATTATAATTCATATCAGGAAGAATAAAATTATTGAACAAGCATAGTAAGAATCCCACAATACTTCCAAACCACAATGCAGGCTTAATAATACTGAAAAGATTAACACCGGCAGATTTTAATGCAGTAATCTCATTATCTTGTGACATTCTTCCGTATGTCATTACACTAGATATTAATAGAGACATTGGAACAGATAGAGCTATAATCCATGCTAAATTCAAATAGAGATATTCAAGAATAGTGAATACATCTAGTCCTTTTCCTAGGAAGCGATCAATTGCTCTAATCAGAAATTGGAGAAATAATACAGTAGTAATTACACCCACTGAAAGCATGAATGGAATAAAGGATTGTTTGATTAAATATTTGTTTAATGTGCTCATTTTTAATTATTTGTAAAAATTTAACTCTACTTGTGTCAAAACGTAAACTATAATAAGTTTGCAGGCTTATTTAGTTTAAGCCAATGGTGACTGTAGCTCAGTTGGTTAGAGCCCCGGATTGTGATTCCGGCTGTCGTGGGTTCGAGTCCCATCAGTCACCCGTATAAATTTCGGGGTGTAGCGTAGTCCGGTTAGCGCACCTGCTTTGGGAGCAGGGGGTCGGGAGTTCAAATCTCTCCACCCCGACTTTAGAGTTGTATTTTAATAAACTCGGCAAATTAGGGCTTTAGATCGTAACAGTTTAAAGCCCTTTTTTATACATAGTTTTAGCCATAATTGGAAGTCATTGTACCAAAATAAACTATTGTTATTAATTGGAATCTATGATACACTTTGCGCCTAACAGATAAAGGAGATATAAAATGAAAAAATTAACATTTGGAGCTGCGATTGGAATTGGAGTTGGAGTAGGTACTGCGGTTGGTGTTGCCTTAGATGACTATGCAGTAGGATTTGGTATAGGAATCGCTATTATAATTGTAATGAAGCTTTCAGTAAATAAGATATGATTTCATAACTAACAGATAAAGGAGATATAAAATGAAATTTTTTTTGCTTACTATGGCATCTTTTGTTTTTCTTTCATGCAGTGGAGCAACCTCATTGCAAGGTCTTGCCGCTGAGGCATTTGGTCCTGTGATTACAAAAGCCGCAGGTGCAGTATATAAAAAAGCCGCTGAAAAAGCAGTTGAAAAGGTTACTGAAAAAGCAGTTGAAAAGGTTACTGAAAAAGCTGTAGAAAAAGCTGTGGAAAAAGTTGTCGAGAAAATTGACGAAGATTCTGAAGATGAAAGTATTGATAGCAATGATAAATCTGAAGAAATTAAGGAAAAAGCTTAGAAAAATTCTTCTTTAACGAATGATAAAATATTAAAACTGTTTAAAAAGCCTCTTTATAGAGGCTTTTTTGTTTTGTAGATTGAGTTATGAC
>JAQXAG010000028.1 GCA_029253045.1 Fidelibacterota bacterium
AATGAGTTTGATAATGGTTTTACTAATAAGCATGTGCAATGGAGAAATTTAAAAGAGTTTGATTCACAATTTAAAAAGTATGATTTTGATCCCTATGATCGTGATGTTAAAAATTCAATAGTTTTTCAATTTCCAGACAGCCTTGATGGAGAAAGAGTTGGACATACTTCAAGTTTATATTTTTCTATTTTAGAAATAGTAAATTAAATCATATATCAGTATTCAGATATCTCGATTGATACAGGACAGTGATCTGAGCCCATAACATCTTCGTGTATTTCTGCATCTGTAACATTTTCAACAAAAGCTTCATTTGTAAAAAAACCATCTATTCTCCAACCAATATTACGTTGTCGTGCACCAAATCTATATGTCCACCAAGAATAACGTTCAGGTTCATCATGAAATAATCTGAAAGTATCTACATATCCATTTTCGATATAAGTATCAACTTGAGCTCTTTCTATTGCCATAAACCCAGAGTTATTTTTATTTGCTTTTGGATTGGCTAAATCAATTTCTTGATGTGCAGTATTCCAGTCTCCACCCACTAAGACATTTACTCCTGATGCTACTTGCTCATTTAAAATTTCTAATAAATCATCATAGAAGTCTAATTTATATTGCAGACGATGTTCGTCTTTTTGCCCATTAGGGAAATAAATATTATATAATAAAAAATTTTCAAATTCAGTAATCAGAACACGTCCTTCTCTATCATATTTTTCAATACCAAGTCCGTATTGTACATGTAAAGGCTCTTCTTTCGAGAATGTTGCAACGCCACTATACCCTTTTCTTTCGCCTGAATGCCAATAGCCATGGTAACCATCTACACTCTTTAGTGATTCCGGTAATTGTTCAAAGTGAGCTTTTGTTTCCTGGATACATAAGATATCAGGAGCTGTAGCATCTACCCAATCTAAGAATCCTTTTTTCTCAATTGCTCTCACACCATTTACATTCCAAGAAAATATTCTCATTTTAATTTTAACCTCTTTAATTTTAAAATTTAATTAATAAATTAAACTATGAACTTTAAAGAAGAATTCAAAAAAATTATAGATGAAAACTCAATTGTCCTATTTCTAAAGGGAACGAAAGATATGCCTGTATGCGGCTTTTCTAAAACAACGGTCAACTTATTAGATCATTATGGCGTTGATTTTAAAGATGTAAATATCTTAGAAGATCCTGAAATGAAAACAGCATTGTCAGAATTATCGGGATGGCCTACATTTCCTCAACTTTTTGTTAAAGGAAAATTATTGGGTGGTTGTGATATTGCAGTAGAGATGCACCAAAGCGGTCAGCTCTTAGATGCTTTAGATGTATAAAGAAAGACTATTGTAAAAATAGTATCTTAGCTCTATATTTTGCTACATTTTTGGCCCGTTCGTCTAGTGGTTAGGACTCATGGTTTTCATCCATGCAACAGGGGTTCGATCCCCCTACGGGCTACACCTTTTTTCCTCCTATAAAATATGAATTATCCTCATGAAAATAATAAAAAACCGACTGGTCGGTTTTTTATTGTTTTTTTAGAAAAAAGAACATTATATTTAAAATGTCAATATGAGTTAGTTAGGGCGGGGGAAATCCTTGATTAGTTCAGACAGTTAAATATTGTACTATTTATACCTTTAAGTTCAGAACACTCATCTCCCGCTCTTTAATCGAAAATCAATTCAAAAAATCAAACTTCTTCTATTGGGATGTGGTCTAATGGCAAGGTGCGACACTATTAATATTGAAGATGGTGGTTCAAATCTATCCCAACATCATTTTGTGATTACTTATCTAAGAACTGAGTAATTAATCTTTGAAAATGGTGAACACCCTTCTCTCTTGTGGGGGAAAATCTACCTGATTTATAAAAAGAAGATTGGATACCTTTACTTTCATTTTCTACAATAAATTCATCTTCTCTTTCAACTTTATCAATATCATTTCCAGCGCCTTTATGAAGCTTGCTATGGTCATATACATATGTTAGAAATGACACTTTTGTACGATTTATACTAATTGGCTTAACAATATTTACTGATAAGCCCCATGGATAAAAATTGAACATCATATTAGGGAACACCCAGTAGTAGTAAGCTGCTACTTGCTTTCCATAATCGATGTGATCTTTTGGTAAATCAAATGTTTCATTGGCATCATCGGAATATCCAATTTGTAAGCTAGAATATTTATGTAATTCTGTAGTATAGCTTCCGTAGTCTAGTACTTTATTTAATCCTTCATGTACAAATGGAATATGGAATCCCTCTAAATAGTTGTCGCAATATAATGCCCAGTGTGCCTGTATTAGATAATCTTTAGACATACTACTATCAAATGAAAATTGATCTAAAGGCAAAAATCCAATTCTTTCATTAATAGGCTCTAGGATTTCTTTGAAATCAAAAGTGGGATTTAATCCTGCAAATAGAAATGGGCCCCACTCTCCTAGAGGAAACTTATATAAATTATCACATTCTCTTGGAAAGTCTTTTGCTTCTTTAAACTCTGGCATTGATTTAAAATTTCCATTTAAATCAAACGACCTCCCATGATATGCGCATGTAATATTTTTTGATTTGCCAGGACCTAAGGCTAAAATATGCCCTCTATGAGTGCAAACATTTGTCATGCAATTAATACTACCCTCTTTATCTCTTGTAAGAAGTATAGGCTCTGTTAAAAAACCATCTAACAAAGTAAGTGGATAAATAGAATTGGTTAACTTTAGAGAAGAATTATCTCCAAGCCATTGCCATGATTTTAAAAAAATATTTTCTCTTACTTGATCAAAGACATCTTGGCTTTTGTAAAAAGATGATGGAAGTGTTTCAGCTTTAGATATATCTTTATGAATATTAAATTGAGTCGTCAAAGCAACCTTAGAGACTAGTTAAATAGAAAACCAAACTTAATCCCAATATGTGTAGTACCATATTTGTTGGCTATACTTGGTTCAACAAAGAATTCTGTAAGTGAGTTCTGATTTGTAATAACTCCAGGTTCAAAAATAAATGGTACTGCTAATTCTGTATACACAGTAGAGCTGTTAAAAGATGTTGTACCGTCTTCTTCTAATAAAGAGTCATAGATATTTTTTTCATTAATCATATTAATATTTAATCTTGGGATTATCACAAAATTTGCATCTGTCATGAATTCTTTACTTGCACCAAACTCAATTGCATAAGATTTTCCGTAGAAGTCTTGACCTAGACTATCAAGCACAGAGCTACTAAAGTTTGAGCTGCTATATCTTAATCCTAAAGATAAAGTTACAACTTTTAACTGCTGAAATTGAGCGGGATCAAAGTAATAAGTAGCTCCAAGAGAAAAGCTCTTATCACCAACATTGGGATTATCGCTTCTGAAAGAGTCAGTAAAATTAAATTGAGGATCGCCATCTGGATTTGATTGTTCTCCTGTTAAGTCAAAGGTGTAAGTGTCTTTACGATCAAAATACGAATATCCATATGAAAAGTCTAAACCGACTAGACCTTTGTACACATATCCAACATTAATTTTATTTCCATAACTACTTCTAACAAACTTTCCTTCTCCAAAAAAATCTATATTTTGATCACGTCCAAAGGATACTGTTGTAGATGTTTTTCCAGGTATTACTAAATGTGTTTGTGACAGTAACAATGTTGGAAAAATGAGTAATATGATAATAAGAATTCTCTTCATGCTATAAAATTACTACATGAATGAGTGATTAAGAATTTATTTTTTATTTTTTTCAATAACTGATACTAAGCGATCATATATCTCTGGAGTATTACGAGGCGCTCCAATCAAAATATCGCGAATGATGCCATCTTTATCCACAATAAAGTGTGCGGGAGCAACAGGACTTAAGGAAGAGCTAAAGTTTCTAGATATTTGACCCTGCACATAAGTAAAATCTGTTCTTTCAAGAAAATTATTGATATCTGGAATACTATCGAAGCTTAATGCTAGAAATGTTATATCTTCGTCTTTATAAGTTTCAACCAAATCATTTAAATAGGGCATTTCTGCTATACAAGGACCACAATTAATGTACCATAAATTCACAACTAAAAGATTGCCTTCAAAATCTTTAAAAGATTTTACTGAACCGTCTAGCATATTTAATGGACCTTCCGGTAATATTTTATCTTTCCACTGATCTACTACCCTCTTATTGATAACAGCACCTCTACCACCAGCTTTCATTAAACTTGCTTCTTCAATAAGATTTTCAATCACATCATCGGCTACAAATCCACGTAGGTCTTCATATTTCTCAAATAATATATACTCAGTATTATTCAGCTCGTTATCAAAGCGTCTTAAAACTTGTAAATTTACATTTTCTACAAGACTGTCTTTTTGTGATTCTGTAAGAATATTTCCTTGGCCGTCTTTAAAAACGATTCCATTTGATGTGGGAGTAACTTGTTTTGTAGGTTTTTTATTTATAGGCATTTCTTGCTGAGTGCTCTGCTCTGTAGCGGCAGGTACTTTTTCTTGGCAAGAAAAAATATTTAATAAAATTACGAGTGTTAATAAAAATTTCATGTGCGATATCGGTTGAAATATAACTTAGCTATGAATAAAAAAGATAAAAAAAGACAAAGAATACAAAACCAAATAAAAATATCCTCAAAATTTTCTGCTATCCATTTTGCTGTTTCAGATAATTCTTCTTTTTTTATGAAATACATAGTAGAATATCTAAACTTTTAAGGAGAATTATGATAAAAATATTTCTACCATATCATTATGTTTTAATAACACTGATAGGATTCACAGCAATACTCCTATTAAGTGGATTTTCATATAAAAAAATAGCAGTAAATAGTCTTCAAAAATCTCCATCTAAGGCGAGTTTTTATGACTTAAAAGCAATGTCAATTGATAATGAAGAAATTTCGTTTGAACAGTTTAAAGGGAAAAAAGTCCTTATTGTTAATGTTGCTACTAAATGTGGTTACACCTATCAATATGAGGGAATGCAAAAGCTAACAGATTTATATGGAGAAAAAGTAGCTGTATTAGGATTTCCTGCTAACGACTTTTTATTCCAAGAATCTGGTAGCAATGAATCTATAGCAGAATTTTGTGAAACTGTATTTGGTGTAACATTTCAAATGTTTGAAAAAATTACTACTAAAGGGAGAAATCAAAGCCCAGTTTATTCTTGGCTTAGTGATTCAAATCTTAATGGGTGGAATGACCAAAAACCTACATGGAATTTCTGTAAGTATTTGATAGATGAAAATGGCGAATTGGTAGCGTTCTTTGATTCCAAAGTTAAGCCACTTTCTAAGGAAATTACCAGTCTCTTATGAGCATATCTCTAAAGATACTTACAATTATATTTTTTTCAATTCCACTCTATAGCCAAACTATTGCATCTGAAGTAAATATAGAAAATCTTGGTGTAGAAATATCAAATACTAATATAAGCCCAATAACAGAACTACTTAACAATCCTTCTATTTATCTTGGAAACAATGTAGCTATTAATGGTAAAATTGTAGATGTTTGCCCTATGATGGGTTGCTGGATTGAAGTAAAAGATTCCTATTCCGAAGAAGTCATTAGAGTAAAAGTCAAAGATGGAGATATTATTTTTCCCAAAGAATCTAAGAATAAAGAAGTTCTTGTTGAGGGGGTGTTTTCAAAGCTAGACTTTACAGAAGAACAAGCTATTCAGTGGAAAATACATTTAGCCGAAGAAAAAGGTATACAATTGTCGTCAGAAGATATTACGCTTGATGCATCTGACTTAGTAGAGTATAGAATTCAAGGCTTAGGTGCTAAAATTATTGATCTTAATTAGACATACATCAATATCAGGCTAATTGCCATAATAATCATTCCAGCTGTTACTCCTATAATAGGGTCAGAAGGCTCTCCGTACTCTTTTGATACAGGCAACAATTCATTTAGAGCAACATAAACCATAATTCCCGCACATAACGCAAATGATACACCAAATAATGCTTCATTATAAACCGTACGGAAAATTAAAAATCCTACTATAGCACCAATTGGTTCAGCTAATCCTGATGCAAATGAGATCCAAAATGCTTTTGACTTATTTTTTGTAGCATGATAGATGGGTACTGATACTGCTAATCCTTCAGGAATATTATGAATTGCAATAGCTGTAGCAAGTGTAAATCCAACTGTTGGATCATAAACTGCAGCCGTAAATGTAGCAAACCCTTCTGGGAAATTATGAATTGCTAACGCAATCGCAGAAAAAATTCCTGTGCGAATTAATAATGACTCATCTTTGTCTGATGATCGCGAGATAAAATCAGCGATTGAATGGTGATCAAATAATTGATCAATAAATAACATTATTAACAATCCGCCAACAAATGCAGTTACTCCAATTAATTTACCATAGGTATCTCCATAAAGACCGCCCAGTGAATCAAAAGACAGTATGAGCAATTCCATAAACGATACATAAATCATCACTCCTGCTGATAATCCTAGAGCTAACGATAATAATCTTTTATTCTCAAATTTTGAATATAATCCAAGCATGCTTCCAATACCAGTACTGAGACCGGCTAGAGTCGCTAATGCAAATCCAATATAAACATTTGTTAAGTCCATGTTTTCCTTATTTTTTTTCTTTAAGTTATTTAAGAAATACTCTTATAAAATTATGTTTAATGTAATAAAAATAATCATATCTGCCCTTATAATCTTTATAGCATCTGAAATTGCTAAAAGAGATACTCTTGTAGGCGCAATCATTGTATCATTGCCCATGATTTCGTTGTTATCAATTATATGGATTTATGTTGAAACAAAAGATATAGAAAGAATTATTTCTTTTTCTTATAGCGTTTTTTCTATGATCATACCTTCATTATCTTTTTTTCTTACGCTACCATATTTTCTAAAGAAAAATATTTCGTTCAGTATTAGTCTTATACTTTCAATAGTCATTATGATTGTATTATATTTTGGTCTAGCAACATTATATAAAAAGATAGGATACGTCGTTTAAATGAAAAAATTATTGATAACGCTACTATGCATTAGTAGCCTTTATTCGCAGGAGAGTGAAATGAAAACTGTAGATTATGTAGACATAGAACGTTTTATGGGAAAATGGTTTGTTACAGCTATTGTACCTAATATGATAGAAAATGGAGCAACAAATGCATCCGACATTTATGAGCTTAATCCTGATGGAACAATTGCTATTACATATGATGCAATCAAAGATGGCAAGAAAAGGCAGATTAAACAAAAAGGAACTATAATCAATAAAGAAAGCAATGCTGATTGGACCATACAGATGAAAAAGCCTTATGTTCCATTTCTTAAGTTTCCTTTTAAAATTATTTTAATAGATCCTGATTATAAATATATGGCAGTTGGTTATCCCGACAATAAAATGGGATGGATTATGAATAGAGATACTGATATGGATGAATTAGTATATGAAAGTATATTAGTAGAGCTTGAAGCATTTGGCTATTCAAGAGATCAGTTTGTAAAGATTCTACATAACTAGTGTTGATGCCCTCCACCAAATAAGGCCAAGGCTAAATATAATATTCCAATTAATATAATTAATGAAGCCGCTATTAAATTTGTATTAAAACGTTTATTTATAGAACTTAAATAATCACTAAATCTATCTTTAAAGAATAAAAATAATATCATAATGCCAATCAATGTTAATGCGATTCCTAGCACATAAACCATAATACTAGAATAAAGAGTTACACTATTATCACTAAACTTTGTTGAAGCAATTAAGAGAACTGCTATAGCTGAAGGACATGGAATTAATCCAGCAACCATACCTGTAATGAATGGACTTGAAAATTTAGATTCATTGAAATGAAAATGCATTGGTTCATCGCAATGATCATCATGTTGATGACGCACTTCCTTTAAAGCTCGATACAACAAATAAAGTCCTAGAAAAATAATAAAAGATGGTCCAATAGTAGTCAGTATTGGGAAAGATTCGTTTCCTGCTTTCAGTAAAAATGCTAATAGAGAAAATAAAAGAAAATGAATCAAAATAAGTCCAGATATTAATTGTGCTGCGCCAGAAAAACGCATTGATCCACCTGACATGTAAGCTATAATTAAAGTTTTTCCATGCCCTGGCTCTAGCGCATGAAACATGCCTAGTATAAAAATAACTGAAAAAGTAAAATTGTTACTTAACGTGTTTTCTAAGATTGTAATCAACTCATGCATATTTATTTCTTTCTTTTTCTTCTTGGAACTGGGTCATAACCACTCTTTGACCAAGGGTGACATCTTAATATTCTTTTTAATGCAAATATACTTCCCTTCAAAGATCCCCACTCTTTAATTACATCAATAGCATATTGTGAGCAAGTTGGTTGATACCTACAGTTTGATCCTAAGAATGGTGATAAAAAAGTTTGATACCCCTTAATGAGTGCTACAAAAAATAAGGAGGGAATATTTTGCATATAATTATTTCTTGTTAAAGTCCTTGTATAGCATGCTAGTTTGGATATCTTTATTATCTTGGTACTTACCGCTTTCATATGGCGTGTAATCACCTTCCACTGAATGATAAAAAATTTGACATATTTCAATAGAAGGATAAATCTTTATTGGTTGCACGCAGAAAATTTCTAATGTCCAGTATCCCTTGAACCCTACATCTCCAAAGCCGGCAGTAATATGTACAAACAATCCTAGTCTTCCTACTGAAGACCTTCCTTCGAGCATAGGTACAAGATTCTGAGTTTCTGTATACTCCATAGTTCTCCCGAGATATAATTTTTTACTTTCTAATACCAAACCATCTTCTGGGATAATAATCTTTGTTGCAGGATTATCTTCTTTCATATCTAAGACAGGCTTATCATACACTAAAAGTTCATTGTGCAATCTTAAATTATAGCTATTCGGATTGACTTGATTTTCGTTGAAAGGATCAATTAAGATATCCTTATCTTTTCTTTCAATAATTTCTTTTCCTGATAAAATCATAATACTGGCTCTAGGTTATATATTTTTTTTTAGGTTACAAAGTAATTTTTGTATCTTACGGTATGGAATTTATACTATGGTGGCAAACATTGCCTTCAAAAATGGACCCTACTTTAATTACGATTGGGCCTGTATCAATTTATTGGTATTCTACAATGTACCTCGTTGCATTTGGTGTGGTATATCTATTATGCAGTAAAAAAATTAAAGATAAAACCTTCACTAAAATTACTTTATTACAATTAGAGGATCTTTTATCGTATATATTGATTGGATTACTTATTGGTGGACGACTAGGGTATGTTCTTTTCTATAATCTAGATTATTATCTTTCTAATCCATTAGAAATCCTACTACCATTCTCTTTTCAAAATGGAGTATGGAAATTTACTGGTATTGCTGGAATGTCATATCATGGCGGGCTAATTGGAGTCATATATGCTATATGGCTTTACGGTAAAAAAGTAAATTTACACTTGTTTACCTTAGCAGACTTCTTAACAGCAGCCATACCATTAGGTTATTTTTTTGGAAGAATAGGAAACTTCATTAATGGAGAGTTGTATGGTCGCACTACAGAGTCTGCAATTGGAATGTATTTTACAAATGCTGGAGATTATCAACTTAGACATCCTTCTCAATTATATGAGGCATTTTTTGAAGGCATTGTTTTGTTTATGATTATTAATTTTTGTAATAGGCATAATCAATTAGGCTTTAATAGTGGCTTATATGTTTTTGGATATGGATTCTTTAGATTCTTTATTGAATTTTTCCGTGAACCAGATGCTCACTTAGGATTTATATTGTTTACTCTAAGTATGGGACAATTACTATGCATTGCAATGATGGCAGGTGGAGTATATATATGGTACATTGGAAATAAGGAAACTATTACAGCTCAAACTTAAATGCTGGATCATCAATCGTCATTGTAGCTGATTGAACATTTTTTTGCCTGTAGACATTCATAATATTTTGCTGCCTTTCATACATATCCATAAAAATTGTATTAAATACAGCAACATTGGCAGGAGATTTAAATTTTTCAATTTCTAGAAAAAATAAAGTAAAATCTCCATCTACTTTTTTACCAACGTACTTCCAATAATGATCTTGAATGATGAAATTTTCAGAAAGATAATCAATTAAGAAATCATCAATAGCATTATCTTCTCTATCTGAACCAAGATTTGCTAAATTAAAATCAGCAGCTTTTAATAAGGCCTCGACATCATGAGAAAATGTCTGAATAGTCACTTCTAAATTCTTTTGATTGTCACTCAAGCGTACTTCAGTCGTTGTCAAAAAGAATTGATGACTAAACACTATTGTGTTTAGTAAAATTATTTGAACAAATAATTTATACATCTTTCAAGTTGTAGCTATACTACTTGCCTTCTTGCTGCTTTGCTCTTTGCATTGGATTTGATCCACCGTACCAAGATGTACTATCATATTTATACATATCAAATAATGTTGGTTCATTTTTAGG